>DATBGG010000050.1:0-3039 GCA_036558065.1 Gaiellaceae bacterium
GCTGTTCGAGCTCGAGGTGCCCGAGATCGCCGACGGGCTCGTCGACATCAAGGGCGTCGCCCGCGAGCCGGGCTACCGGTCGAAGATCGCGGTCGAGTCGCACGCCCAGGGCGTCGACCCGGTCGGCGCGTGCGTCGGCCCACGAGGGTCGCGCGTGCGCATGGTCGTCTCCGAGCTGCGCGGCGAGAAGATCGACATCATCCCGTGGAACACCGAGCCTGCGCGCTTCATCGCGAAGGCGCTGTCGCCCGCGCGCGTGCGCGAGGTGCTCGTCGACGACGAGACGAAGGACGCCACGGTCATCGTCCCCGAGGACCAGCTTGCGCTGGCGATCGGGAAGGAGGGCCTCAACGCCCGTCTGGCCGCGCGCCTGACAGGTTGGAAGGTCGACATCCAGTCCGACGCCGAGTTCGCGCAGGCCGAGGCCGAGGCCGCGTTCGCCGGCGGCGGCGACAACGAGGAGTTCTCCGGTCGCTGCGTCGCGATCCTCGCGAACGGCAAGCGCTGCCCGAACGCCGCGCTGCCGAGCTCTCGCTTCTGCGGGATCGCCGCGCACCGCGAGCTCGCCGAGCGCGAGGCCGCGGGCGAGGAGCTCGAGGCTTCACAGGTCGTCGGCGGTGTCAGCGACGAGGTCGAGGAAGAGGTTCCGGCCGAGGTCGAGGCTGCGGGCGAGGCGCCCGTCGCAGAGGCCGGGCCCGAGGTCGAGGAGCCTGTCACCGAAGCCGAGCCCGAGCCCGAGGAGCCTCAAGAGGCCCCGGTCGAGCCCGAGGTTCCGGTCGCGGTCGAGGAGCCCGAGGAGGAGCAAAGCTCTCCCGCGTGAGCTCGGCGCCGATCCGCACCTGCGCAGGGTGCGGGCGGAAGGCGCCGCAGTCAGAGCTCATCCGCTTCGTCGCCCGCGAGGGCGTCTTGACGGCGGGCGCATACGAGCCCGGTCGAGGCGCCTACACCTGCCGGCGCCTTCAGTGCTTCGAGCGGGCCGTCGCCAACCGCGGCTTCGCCCGCACGCTCGGGACGCCCGTCCGGGTCGATCAAGAGCTCGCGGCTCTCTACACTAGTGGGAACAGAAATGGCTGATTCAAAGGGAAACTCGAAGGGGAACCGGCCGAACAGGCCTGTCCGCCCGCGCCAGGCGCCCGGTGGTCGCAAACGGCGTGTCGTGATCGACAGCGGCGCCGCCCGGCCGCGGCAGGACGCGCGTCAGGCGCGCGAGCGCACCGAGCCCCGGCCCAAGTCCGCTCCCGGGCCCGCACCGACCGGTCCCGTCACGGTCCCTTCGGGCGCGTCGGTCAAGGATCTGTCTCAGGCGCTCGGAGTTCCCGCGGCGCAGATCATCAAGATCATGATGGGGATGGGCGAGATGGTCACGATCACGCAGTCCTTGTCCGACGAGGCCGTGCAGCTGATCGCCGCCGAGGTCAAGCGCGAGATCAACATCAAGCACGTCAGCGAGGAGGACGAGCTCCCGGAGACCTTCGAGGACGCCCCCGAGGACCTCGTCGACCGCCCGCCGGTGGTCACGATCATGGGCCACGTCGACCACGGCAAGACGACCCTGCTCGATGCGATCCGCGAGGCCTCCGTCGTCGAGACCGAGGCCGGCGGGATCACGCAGCACATCGGCGCGTATCAGGCGCAGCACGACGGCCGCAAGATCACGTTCCTCGACACGCCCGGCCACGAGGCGTTCACGGCCATGCGCGCCCGCGGCGCGAAGGTGACGGACATTGCGGTCCTCGTCGTCGCGGCGGACGACGGCGTGAAGCCGCAGACGCAGGAGTCGATCGCTCACGCCCGCGCTGCCGAGGTGCCGATCGTCGTGGCGGTGAACAAGATCGACAAGCCGGGCGCCGATCCGCAGCGCGTGCGCCAGGAGCTCGTCAACGAGGATCTTCAGCCCGAGGAGTGGGGCGGAAACATCCAGTACTCGGACGTGTCGGCCAAGGACAAGCAGAACCTCGACGACCTGCTCGAGAAAGTGCTCCTCGTCGCGGACGCGGAGCTCGAGCTGACCGCGAACCCCAAGGCCGAGGCTTCGGGCCCGATCATCGAGTCGCGACTCGACGTCGGCCGCGGGCCGGTCGCGACGATGCTCGTCCAGCGCGGCACGCTCCGCGTCGGTGATCCGATCGTGGCGGGTGACGCGTGGGGCAAGGTGCGCGCCCTTCACACGTACCGAGGCGAGAAGGTCAACGAGGCGCGACCGGGCGATCCGGTCGAGATCATCGGCTTCGACAAGCCGCCCGCCGCGGGTGAGTTCGCGAGGGTCGTCGAGAACGATCGCCAGGCACGCCATCTGGCACAGGTGCGGGGGGAGCGGGTACGCCGTGAGCAGTTCGCTCAAAGGCGTCCGGCGGGCGTCTCGCTCGACACGCTCTTCTCCCAGATGCAGGAGGGGGCCGTCCAGGATCTCAACCTCGTGATCAAGGCGGACGTCGACGGCTCGGTCGAGGCCGCGGTCTCCGAGCTGCAGAAGATCCAGCACCCGGAGGTGCGCGTCAACGTCATCCACACCGGCGTGGGCGGCATTTCCGAGAACGACGTGATGCTCGCGACGGCGTCGAACGCGATGATCGTCGGCTTCAACGTCCGGCCGAACGCCGAGGCGCGGGCGCTGGCGGAGCGCGAAGGCGTCGAGATCCGCACGTACAACGTGATCTACCGGCTGACCGAGGACATCGAGCAGGCGCTCGTCGGGCTGCTGAAGCCGGTTACGACCGAGGAGACGCTCGGCGAGGCCGAGGTGCGGGCGCTGTTCCGTGTCTCGCGGTTGGGGACGATCGCGGGCTCGATGGTGACGAGCGGCGTCGTGCGGCGGAACGCAAAGGTGCGCGTCGTGCGCGACGGGACGGTCATCTACGACACGACGATCTCGCAGCTGAAGCGCTTCAAGGACGACGTCCGCGAGGTGGAGGAGGGCTTCGAGTGCGGCATCCTCCTCGACGGCTTCAACGACGTGAAGGAAGGCGACGTGCTCGAGGTCTACGAGGTGCGTGAGGTGGAGCGCACCGACCTGAGCGAGGCGCCGGCCGCGACTCCCGC
>DATBGG010000051.1:0-15004 GCA_036558065.1 Gaiellaceae bacterium
CGCGGGGATGCCGTACACGCAGGATCCCTCCGACCTCGCCGGCATCGACGTCGCGGTCGTCGGAGCGCCGACGGACGACCTCGTGTCGGATCGTCCGGGGACGCGCTTCGGGCCGCGGGCGATCCGCGCGGCGAGCTGCCCACCGGGTCCGCACCTCGAGGCGCGTGTCGACTGGGCCGCGGTGCTGCGCGTCGTCGACTTCGGAGACGCTCCGGTGATACCCGCCGATCCCGCCGGCTCGCGCGCATCGATCGAGGCACTGGTGGGGCAGGTCGTCGACGCCGGCGCAGTCCCCGTCGTGCTCGGCGGCGACCACTCGATCGCCGAGCCGGACATCCGCGCCTGCGCGACCAAGCACGGCCCGGTCGGGCTTGTCCACTTCGACACGCACACCGACACGGGCACCGAGGTCTTCGGCGTCGACGTCTCGCACGGCACGCCGATGTACCGGCTCGTCGAGGCCGGCTCGGTCGATCCGAAGCGCTACGTACAGATCGGGTTGCGCGGCTACTGGCCGGGGCCGGCGGAGTTCGCGTGGCAGGAGGAGCAGGGGATCACGAGCTTCTTCGCGCACGACGTACGAGAGCTGGGGATCGAGGAGGTGGTCGGGCGCACGATCGGGATCGTCGAGGGCGGGCCGACGTTCGTCTCGATCGACGTCGACGTGCTCGACCCGGCGTTCGCGCCCGGGACGGGGACGCCCGAGCCCGGCGGGTTGACCTCCGCAGAGCTCCTGTTCGCGGTGCGGAGCGTGGCGGCGGAGCTGGACGTCGTCGGCGCCGACGTCGTCGAGGTGCTCCCGACGGCCGTCGGCTCCGCGGACCTCACGGCGCTGGTCGCCGAGCGCACGGTTCGCGAGCTGCTGACCGGCATCGCGCTTCGGCGGCGCTAGGCCCGCGTCGTACGATCTGGCACATGGAGCTGATCGAGCGCGAGTCCTACCTCGCGGCGCTGGACGAGCACCTGGCCGCCGCGACCGAGAGGCACGGGCGCCTCGTGCTCGTCGGCGGCGAGGCCGGGGTCGGGAAGACGTCGCTCGTCCGTGCGTTCGCAGAGGAGCAGGGCGGTGTGCGCACGGCGTGGACAACGTGCGACGGGCTCTTCACGCCGGAGGCGCTCGCTCCGCTCGACGAGCTGGCCGATCAGCTGGGCGAGGCTCTGCCCCGGGGCGGCGCGCACCGAGAGACCTTCGCCGCCACGCTCGCGGCACTCGACTCGAAGCCGACCGTGGCGATCGTCGAAGACGCGCACTGGGCGGACGAGGCGACGCTCGACCTGCTGCGCTACCTCGGGCGCCGCCTGGATGGCACCACGACGCTGGTGATCGCGACCTACCGCGACGACGAGATCGGTCCGCAGCATCCGTTGCGCGTCGTCCTGGGCGACGTGGAGACGGCGCGCCGAATCGCCTTGCCGCCGCTGACCGAAGAGGGCGTGCGCACTCTCGCCGAAGGGTCGAGCGTCGACGCGGGCGAGCTCTACCGCCAGACCGGCGGCAATCCGTTCTTCGTGACCGAGGTCCTGGCCGCCGGAGGCACCGGAGTGCCGACCAGTGTGCGGGACGCCGTGCTCGGACGCGCCGCGCGACTCGACGTTCAGGCGCGCAGCGTCCTCGACGCGGCCGCCGTGGCGGGGATCGACGTCGAGCTCGCGCTGCTCGAGGAGCTCGTCGGCGAGCCGCTGCACGGGATCGACGACTGCCTCGCGGCAGGTGTCCTCCAGAGTCGAGACGGAGGCGTGAGCTTCAGACACGAGCTCGCGCGACGGGCGCTCGAGGACGCGATCGACCCCGTGACCCGGTCCCAGCTGCACGCGCGGGCGCTGGCCGCGCTGAGCGGAAGCGGAGACTCGGCGCGACTCGCCCACCACGCGGAGGCCGCGGGCGACGGTGCGGCGGTGCTCGAGCACGCCCAGGCCGCCGCTGAGCGGGCTGCGGAACAGGGCGCGCACCGGGAGGCCGCGGAGCAGTACGCGCGCTGCCTCCGCTTCGCCGACGGCCTGCCGCGGGAGACCGTCGCCGACCTCCTCGAACGCCGCTCCCGCGAGTGCTCGCTCACGCTCCAGGTGGAAGACGCGCTCGCCGCCGAGCTCGAGGCGCTCGAGCACTACCGGGCACTCGGCAACCGCCTGAAAGAGGGCGAGCTGCTCAGCACGTCGTCGCGACTCCTGTACTGGGCTGCGCGGCACGAGGAGGCGGAGGAGTCGGCGCACGAGGCGGTGCAGGTGCTCGAAGAGCTTCCGCCGGGACGGGAGCTGGCCCTCGCGTACGCGCAGATGGCGGCGCAGCGCGTCGTGTCGCTCGACGACCAGGGAGTGCTGACGTGGGCCCGCCGCGCCCGCGACCTCGCCGCCGAGCTCGGCGAGGACCAGATCGTGGTGAACGCCTCGACGGCGATCGGAGCGGCCCAGGCGATGCGCGGGAAGGGCTCGGGCGCGCTCGAGAAGGCGCTCGCCCTCGCGCTGGAGCACGGAGCCGACGACCAGGTGGCGCGGGTCTACTCGGCGCTCGTCTTCACGTCGGTCCGGAACAAGAGCTGGCCCGAAGCCGACCGCTGGCTCGCCGAGGGCCTCGCCTACGCCGAGGAGCGTGACCTCGACGATCACCGGAACTACCTGCTCGCATGGCGCGCCGACGCCTCGCTCGACCGAGGACGCTGGGACGATGCCGCGGCCACCGCGCAGACCGCGCTCGCCCATCCGCACGCGATCCTGCACCGCGCCTGGTCGCTGCTCGTGCTCGGCCGCCTACGCGCCCTGCGCGGCGATCCCGGAGCCTGGGAGCTGCTGGACGAGGCGCTCGAGCTCGTCGCGGGCACGCCGCCGCAGCGCCGGGTGCCGCTCCAGCTCGTTCGCACCGAGGCCGCCTACCTCGCAGGCGACGTCGCCAGGGCGCGCGCGGAGCTCGGCTCGATGCATCCCGTCGGGCTCACCGACCGCTGGATCGCTGGGGCGTTCGCCACCTGGCGGCGCAGGCTCGGCCTGCCGCCCGAGGAGACCGGCCCCGTCCCGCAGCCGTACGCGCTCGAGCTGAGCGGCGACTACGCGGCCGCGGCGGCGGCCTGGGAGAAGCTCGAATGCCCGTATAACGCCGCCTGGGCGCTCACCCTCTCGGCCGACGAAGACGACCTGCGCCGAAGCCACGAAGCGCTGCTTGCGCTCGGCGCCCGGCCCGCCGCGGCGTTCGTCGCTCGGACGCTGCGCGAGCGCGGCGCGCGAGGGCTCGCCCGCGGCCCGCGCGCCGAGACCCGCGGCAATCCGGCCGGCCTCACGACCCGTGAGCTGGAGGTCCTCGACCTCGTCGCCGAGGGCCTGACGAACGCGGAGATCGCCGCCCGGCTCGTCATCTCCGAGAAGACCGTCGGCCACCACGTCTCGGCGCTGCTCAGGAAGCTCGGCGTCGGCAGCCGCTACGAGGCCGCCAAGCTCGCGGCCGAAGATAGGGAACTGGCCCGGCCAAGATAGGGAGCTCGGCCGATGCGCGGGAAGCGGGTCGGGGCCTAGCGTCAAGTCCAAGCAACGGAAGGAGGACGCGATGCCCCGGTACCTGGTCGAGCGAACGTTTCCCGACGGGCTCGGAATCACCCCCGACGACGACGGCGCACGCGCCTGTCTCTCGGTCGTCTCCAACAACGCCGAGGCCGGCGTGACCTGGCTCCACTCGTACGTCACCGAGGACCGGCGTAAGACCTTCTGCATCTATGACGGGCCGTCGCCGGAAGCGATCAGGCAGACGGCGGCGCGCAACGGGCTGCCGGTCGACTCGATCGTCCCCATCCGCGTGCTCGATCCCTACTTCCACTACGCGGCATAGGAGGTCACACCGAATGCGCAAGATCATCGTCTCCGGCCTGTTGCTCGTAGGCTGCGCAGTCGCGCTCGTGGCTGCGAGCCTCAGCTCGGGAAGCTCGAAGACGACCGGCCACGTCCATTCGATGGCCATGCCGGCGACTCCGGCCGAGCTCGCTCCGCTGGTCGCCGACGCCAGGTTCGCGACGGCGAGGTTCGCGACGAGCCTGAAGGCGGCGAAGCGGGCCGGCTACAAGACGATCGTCACGCAGCACATCCCGGACATGGGCTGGCATTTCATGAACCCGCACATCACGGGGTTCAACGTCAAGAAGCCGCCGATCCTCGTCTACGTCAAGCGCGGCCACAGGTGGCAGCTCGTCGCGTTCGAGTGGGTGTTCACGGAGCGGCCGAATCCCGATCCGCTGCCGGGAGCCACGTACGGCTCGTTCCCGGCGGCCTGTCACTACGTGGACGGCACGTTCGTCCCCGAGCCGGACCAGGCGAATTGCCCGCGGCGGAGCCCGATCTCCGGTGCGAGGTTCGCCTTCTGGCACCCCGACTTCGTCACGCTCCACCTCTGGGCGTGGTACCCGAACCCGGACGGGATCTATACCGGGATGAACCCGCTGATCCGTCCCTTCAACTAGGGACTCGACGGCCCGAACGGCTCCCGCACGCCTCGCAGCAGGGCTTGCGGGAGCCGTCGGCGTGAGGTGGCGAGCGCTTCGGCGAGCTGAGCGGGCGTCTCCGGGCCGTGGGCTCCCGGCCCGTGTCCGAAGAGGATGTGCTCCGGCTCGAGGCCGGCGAGTGCGCGCCTCGGCGGGAAGAGCCTGAGCAGCGGAGTGATGCCGAACGGCTCGCCTTTCGCACGGAAGTAGCCGAGGCTGCCGAGCGCGTCGGCGCAGACGAGGATCCGCTCGTCCGGGAACCAGAGCGCGATCTCCTTCCAGAAGCGCAGGTCGAGGATCCGCCGCGACTCGAGGCCGTCAGGCGCCTCGAGGACGTGGAGCGGGACTCTGAGACGGGCGGAGATCGCGGCGCAGTCGCGCTCGTGGCGGTCGAGCAGCTGTACGACTCCGGCGGGCTCGCCGAGCTGACGGATTCTCTCGTCGAGGCCCGGGCCGTCGACCGTGTCGATCAGCCAGACGCGGCCGCCCGAGCGGATCGCATGCGAGGTCCGCGAGATCCTGTCGTTCTCCGGCGACCAGCCGAAGCCGTGCTCGAACTCGTCGCTGAATGTGAGCGCCACCGGGAAACTATTGCCCGTGGCTTCCGAGAACGGCACATCGAACGCGGCGATCGCGGACACGCTCGAGTCGTTCGCGGCGCTCCTCGACCTCGCCGGGTCGAACGTGTACACGTCGCGTGCGTATCGGCGTGCGGCCGAGATGATCCGGGAGACGAAGGCGCCGGTCGCGGATCTGGTGCGGTCGGGACGGGCCCGCGAGCTGCGCGGGATCGGGCCGGGGATCGAGGCGCGGCTGCTGGAGCTCGTCGAGACCGGGCGGATCGCCGAGCTCGAGGAACTGGAGAGCGAGGTCTCGCCGGAGCTCGTCGGGCTCGGGCGGATGCTCGGCTTCGGGCCGAAGCGGGCGGTCGAGATCGGTCGGGCGTTGGGAGTCCGGACGGTCGACGAGTTTCGCGAGGCCGCTGCTGCGGGACGGTTGAAGACCGTGCCGGGGATCGGCCCGAAGACCGAGGCGAAGCTACTCGCCGCCTTGGCGGGGGCCGACCGGCCGCGTCCGCGCCGGGGGTTGCTCCTCAACCAGGCGCTCGCGCTCGGGGAGGGCCTGGCGGAGGCGCTGGGCGGACAGATGGCGGGCGACCCGCGTCGCCGGCGCGATTCGAACGAGTTGTTCGCAGTGGTGTGCGCCGGGTCTCCGGAGCCGTTCCTCGAGCGGTTCGAGCAGCTGCCTCAGATCGTGTCCGTCGTCGAGCGCTCGGAGCGGCGGGCGGTCGGGGTCACCGTCGAGGGCGTCCCGGTCGAGATCGTCGTCGCCGAGCCGGAGCGGTTCGGGACGGAGCTCGTGCGCGCGACCGGCTCGGAGGCTTACGTCGCGGCGCTCGAGCCGCTGCCGGACGCCGCGGACGAGGAGAGCGTGTACCGCGCGCTCGGGATCCCGTTCTGTCCACCCGAGCTGCGCGAGGAGCCGTTCCGCGGCGAGCCGCCTCGGCTTGTGGAGCTGGGCCAGATCCGCGGCGACCTGCACGTGCACACGACATGGTCGGACGGAAAGGCGAGCGTCCTCCAGATGGGCGAGGCGGCCGTCGCGCTCGGGTACGAGTACCTCGCGATCTGCGACCACACGCGGAACGTGCGCGTCGTGCCGGGTCTCGACGCCGACGACGTGCGGCGCCAGGGCGAGGAGATCGCCGCGGCGAACGAGACGCTCGCGCCGTTCCGGATCCTGCGCGGGATCGAGTGCGACATCCTGCCCGACGGCTCGCTCGACCTTCCGGACGACGTGCTCGCGGACCTGGAGTGGGTGCAGGCGAGCGTCCACGCGGGGCAGCGCGCGTCGAGAGCGGAGATCACGAAGCGGACGGTCGAGGCGATGCGGCATCCGGCGGTGCGCTGTCTCAGCCACCCGACGGGGCGGATCATCAACCACCGGCCCGAGAACGCGGTCGACCTGGACGAGGTGTTCACGGTCGCGCTCGAGACGGGCGTCGCGGTCGAGGTGAACGGGCTCGCGCCGCGGCTCGACCTGCGCGACGTCCACGTGCGGGCGGCGATCGAGGCGGGGGTTCCGGTCGTGTGCTCGACGGACGCGCACTCGACCCGCGGGCTCGGGAACATGGCCCTGTCGGTGGCAACCGCCCGCCGCGGCTGGGCGACGGCGGCGAACATCGTGAACACGGGACCCCTGTCCCAAATCGCCTAACCCAGGGCCTGTCCCTTGTTAGGGCCTGTCCCTTGTTAGGGACTGTCCCTCGGTTACGCGCCGGCGCCGGGGCCCGTCGACGACCACTCGCGCACCTCGTACCAGTGGGTGTCGCGGAGCGCTTCGGCGACCTGCGGGTCGGTGTGCGTCGCGTAGAAGACGTTCTTGTCCAGGTCCGCACACAGCGCCACGGCTCCCAGCGGGAAGTCCCCCAGCTGGACGAGCGCCTCGGCCGGCAGCCGCGCCTCCGCGACCGTGTAGTGCTTGAACTGGAGATCCGGCGCGATCTCCGTCAGCTCAGGCCAATCGGGACACGTCCGCGAGCTCACGAGGCCCGCACCTTCTCGCCCACGCCCAGGAGCGACCATTCGCCCTCGAGCCGCAGCGCGCCACGAGCCCCGTCGGATGGCTCGACCGCGAAGTGCGTCGCCGCGTCGATCCGGTGGTACCGCCGCGCACCCGTCGCGTCGGTCAGCGCGACGCTCACCTGGAAGTCGCCCTCACCGAGCGGCAGGTGGTCGATCGCGAACAGCAGCTTGCGCTCGACCGGCGCTCCGTCCCAGCCGAGCTCGCCGAGGTCGCGACTGCTCGCCCCGAGCAGCGATCCGCCCGAGTCCCGCAACTCGAGCGACAGCACCGGCGGCGGAACCGCCTGCTCGCCGATCAGCTGCAGCACGATCGTCAAAGGCTCGCCGGAGACGAACCGCGGTCGCGGCACGGCGTCGACGCCGGTCACGGCAACCCACCCGACCCGAACCTCGCCGCTCCCCCACTCGCGCAACTCCGGTGCGGCTTCCTCCGACCCCTCCTCGATCGCGAGCGCTGCGTGGTAGCGCTTGAGCGCCGCGGACGTCGAGCCGTCGAACTCGACGCGTCCCTTGTCCAGCAGGATCGCGCGCTCGCAGAGACGCTCGACCGCCGCCGCGGAGTGCGAGACGAAGCAGACCGTCCCGCCACCCTGCTTGAACTCCAGGATCTTGTCGATGCACTTGCGCTGGAACGCCTCGTCTCCGACCGCGAACACCTCGTCGAGCAGGAGGATGTCCGCGTCGACGTGCACCGCGATCGCAAAGCCGAGCCGCATGTGCATTCCCGACGAGTACGTGCGCACCGGCAGGTCGATGAACTGCTCGAGCTCCGCGAAGGCGATGATCTCGTCCAGCCGCTCACGCACGTAGCTCCGCTTCAGCCCGTAGATCGAGCCGCTCAGGAAGATGTTCTCGCGGCCCGTGAAATCCGGGTGGAACCCCGCGCCGAGCTCGAGCAGGGAGCCGACCGTCCCCCCGGCCTCGAGCCGACCTGTCGAGGGCGCGAAGATGCCCGCGATCAGGCGCAGGAGCGTCGTCTTCCCCGATCCGTTTCGGCCGATGAAGCCGATCGACGCGCCCGGGTCGATCTCGAACGAGACGTCCTTCAGCGCCCAGATGTCCTCCGTGCGACGCGTCTCGGGCCGGAGGATCGCCTCCTTCAGCGTCAGGTTCCGGTGCGGGTTCACGCGGAAGCTCCTGCTCACGTTGTCGGCGACGATCTGACCCGGCTGCATTACGCCGAGGGTACTGAAACGGTGTTTCGGACAAGCTCGGCCAGGCCCCGCACGAACGCGGGGTCGTCGTTCAGCGAGCGGATGCGGTCGAAGTCGAGCCCGAGCTCCGCGGAGCGCTCGCGCGCCTCGACGTCGAGGTCCCACAGGATCTCGAGGTGGTCCGAGACGAATCCGATCGGGCAGGCGAGCACGCGTTCCACGCCCTTCGACTTCAGGTCGTCCAGCTCCTCCAGGATGTCGGGGCCGAGCCACGGCTCACCGGTCGGGCTCGCGCTCTGGAACGCGAAGGACCAGCTGTCGATGCCCGCCCGCTCGGCCACGAGCTGCGACGTCTCCAGGAGCTGGTCGCGATAGGGATCGCCCTCGGCCAGGATCCGGGACGGGAGGCTGTGCGCCGTGAAGACCACGTGCGCGTCCGTCCCGCGCACCCGGTCGGCGAGCAGCGCGAGGTAGGGCTCGTGCATGTGCCAGCTCTCGACGAAGCGGAGCTCGGCGCGCTCGTCCAGGGCCGCCTCCAGCCGTTCCCGGTACTCCTCGATCGAGAGCCGCGAGTAGTGCGGGGCGAGGACGAGGCCGACGATCGTGTCCGCGCCGCCCCCGAGCGCCCGGTCGACGGCCTCCGCGATCCTCGGCTGCCAGTGCTTCATGCCCACGAGCACGGGAAGCTCGAGCTCGCGCTCCAGCGCGGCACGCTGCGCTTCGGTGACGTCGACGAGCGGCGAGCGGCCTCCGATCCGGCGATAGCGCTCGGTCAGCTCGGCGACCGCCTCGTCGGAGACGGGCCTGCCCGCCCGGATGTCCTCGAGATACGGGCGGATGTCCTCGGGCTCGGCCGGGCTCCCGTAGGCCATGAGCACGACCGCCGGCTTCATGCGGCGACCGTCGCGGTTTGCGTGTGGACGAGCTCGACGAGCCGTCCCAGATCGGCGGGATCGGTGTCCGGCAGCACGCCGTGGCCGAGGTTGAAGATGTGGCCGGGCCTGCCTGCAGCCGCGTCGAGGATGCGGATCGCCGCGTCTCGAACGCGCTCGAACGGCCCGAGCAGGAGCGCCGGGTCGAGGTTTCCCTGCACGCCACGGTCGTGACCGACGCGCGCCCAGGCCTCGTCGAGCCGCACGCGCCAGTCGAGCCCGATCACGTCACCGCCGGTCTCGGCCATCGCCTCGAGCAGGTGCGAGTTGCCGGTTCCGAAGTGGATCGTCGGCACGTCGACGGACTCGAGGATCCGCCTCGAGTACGGGGCGACGAACTCCTCGTAGTCGTCCTGCGACAGCGCGCCGACCCACGAGTCGAACAGCTGCACTGCGTCGGCCCCCGCGTCCACCTTCGCCCGCAGGTAGGCCGCGAAGGTGTCCGCGAGCTTGTCGCAGAGACCGTGCCACACCTCCGGCGAGCCGTACATGCACGCTTTCGTGAGCGCGAAGTCCCGCGTCGGCTTGCCCTCGATCAGATAGCCGGCGACCGTGAACGGCCCGCCGCAGAAGCCGACGAGCGCCTGCTCGGGCTCGAGCTCGCGCCGCACGATCCGCACCGCCTCGAGCACGAACGGCACGGACTCCTGCGGATCCGGGACGCGTAGCCGCTCGACGGCGAGCAAGCTGCGCACGGGCTCCTCGACGACCGGCCCGACACCTTCCACGAGGTCGACGTCGATCCCCATCCCGAGCACCGGGAGCACGATGTCCGCGAACATGACCGCCGCGTCGACGCCGTGGACGCGCACCGGCTCGAGCGTCACCTCCGCGCACAGCTCCGGCTGCCGGCAGACCTCGAACAGCCCGTAGCGCTTGCGGATCTCGCGGTAGCCCGGCAGCGAGCGGCCTGCCTGACGCATGAACCAGACGGGCGTCCGCTCGACCGGCTCGAGGAGAGCCGTCCTCACGAGCAGCGGCTTCATCGCTAGAGCTGCGCCGCCAGCTGGTCGTCGACCCGCCGGAAGAAGAACGACGCGAACGCGAGCATCGCCAGCGCGATGCCGAACACGTAGAGCACGTCGCTCAGGTGCGGAAGGTCGCCGAAGAAGAGCGGGTCGCGGATCGCCTCGACGAACGGCGCGACCGGGTTGCCGTAGTAGACGACGTCGGCCACGTGCGGGTGCGACTGGATCCCGGGCATCTGGCTGAACGGGTAGAAGATCGGCGTCAACAGGAACCAGGGCAGGAGCACCGTGGACACGAGGTGCTCCACGTCGCGGAACATGACCGTCGCCGCCGCGACCACGATCGCGAACCCGGTCACGAGCGCGGTCAGCGGGACGAACAGCGGGATCGCCGCCCAGAACGTCGTCCGCGTCTCCGGGTTGAGCCAGAGGTTCAGCGGGACGACGACGGCCAGCATCACGATCATCGTCACGAAGTTCGTCGCCACGACCGAGAAGGGCAGGAGCTGGCGCGGCAAGCGCACCTGCTTCACGAGGCTCGCGTGGCCGAGCAGGCTCGAGCACGCCATCTGGAGCGCGGACTGGAAGAAGAGCCAGACAAGGAGGCCGGTGAGCAGGAAGAGCGGGTAGTGCTCGATCGAGACCGCGCGCACGATCACCGAGAAGACGAGCCAGTACGCGAGCATCAGCACGAGCGGGTTGATCAGCGTCCAGGCGACCCCGAGCGTGGAGCCGCGGTACTTCACGCGCAGCTCGCGCCGAAAGAGGTTCAGGAACAGGTCGCGATAGCGGAAGAGATCGACGTAAACGCGCAGGGCTGGGCCAGTGTACTCATGTGCTTTCGCCTGCCGCGACGGCTCCCGCCCTATGCTGTCGCACGGTGCCGACCGCACGGGAACGATGAGCCAGACGTCGCGCAAGCGCGAGCCGGGGAGGATGCCGAGCCTCGGCCAGGACCATGCGCTGGGCCACAAGACGTACGTCGAGAACCTGACCGAGGGCGGTCGGCTCTGGCTGCGAACGAAGCCGTTCCACGCTCCACCCACGGACGAGCTAACACTCTGCTTGCGCACGTACGCGCACATCGTCGAGCAGCTCTCGCTCGGCCTCGGCGCGCAGGTGCTCGACGTCGGCTGCGGGCCGGGTTGGATGAGTGAGTTCCTCGCCCGCTGCGGCTACTGGGTGACCGGGATCGACATCTCGGAGGACATGGTCGAGATCGCACGCTCGCGCGTGGAGAAGATCGAAGGCCCGATCGGGGACGGAGTCGACGAGCCCCGCGCCGAGTTTCACGCGATGCGGGTGCAAGAGCTGCCCTGGCACGACCGGTTCGACGCCGCTGTCCTCTACGACACGATGCACCACTTCGACGACGAGCTGGAGACGCTCAGGACCCTCAACCGCGCGCTCGTCCCCGGGGGAAGGATCTACATCCGTGAGGGCGCGCGTCCGGCGCCCGGCTCCGAGGGGGAGCAGCAGCTGATTCACGAGATGGAGCAGTTCGGGACCCTCGAGTCGCCGTTCGACCCCGACTACCTGGAGCGGGTCGTCCGCGAAGCCGGGTTCGTCGAGGTGCGGCGCTTCGTCGAGATCGACGAGCTCCTCGACATCCGGGACACCGGCGGTCTCATCGCGCGCATCCGCGACTACACCGGGTACAGGCTCGGCCGCAAGCAGCCCGAGTCGAACACGCTGATCGCCACCAAGCCGATCGGGGCCGACCAGGGGGCGGAAGACTTCGCGGCGGAGCTGAGCGCGGACGGACCGTGGCGCCGCAGCGGCGACACGCTCACGATCGCCGTTCGCGTGCGGAACACGGGACGAAGCTTCTGGCCCGCCGGCGGCCTGGGCACGGGCATCGTCACGGTCGGGCCCTACCTCCCCCGGCCGGACGGGAGCCGCCACGAGCTGCCGAGGACGCTCTTGCCGCACGCGCTCGCACCGGGAGACGAGGTCGAGCTGGACGTGGCCGTCCCGAGCGACGCGGTCGGGGACAGTCCCCAGGTTGCGATCGACTGCGTGCGTGAGGGGATCGCCTGGTTCGGTGACATGGGCGCGACGCCGCTCGTCGCCCCTGTGGAATAGCGCCGGGCTTGCGCATCGTCGTCGACGTCACGCCGCTGTCGATGCCGAGGACGGGCATCGGCAACTACATCCTCGGCATGCTCGGCGGGCTGGCGGAGGCGGCCGGCGCCGAAGACGACGTGGTCGCATTCTCCGTCTCCGGTCCACGGGGCAAGGCGCGGATCGGCGAGGCGCTCGGCGACCTCGAGGTCGAGCGGCGCCAGGTGGTCGTGCCGCCCTCGTCGCATCTCTGGCGGACGGCCTGGAGCAAGCTCGGCCACCCAGTGGTCGAACGGCTCGCGGGCCCACTCGACGTCTTCCACTTCTCCGACTGGATGTATCCCGCGCAACGGGCCGGGTTGCGCGCGACCACCGTCTACGACCTGTCGCCGCTGCACCACCCGGAGTGGGTGGCGCCGCGCACACGAAGGATGCACGCCCGGAAGTACGCGAACGCCGCGGCGACGAGCCGGCTCGTCTTCACGATCTCGCACTTCAGCGCGGAGGACGTCGCGCGCAGCCTCGCCATTCCGAGCGAGCGAGTCGCGGTCGCCTACCCGGGCGTCCATCCACGCTTCACGGCGGGCGGCCCGCGGGCGGCTCGCGAAGCGCCGTACGTGCTCGCCGTCGGCACGCGCGAGCCGCGGAAGAACCTGCCGGCGCTGGCGCAGGCGTTCCAGGTCGTCCGGCGGGCGCGGCCCGGGCTCGAGCTCGTGATCGCCGGGGCGCCGGTCCAGTGGGCGCGAGAGGAGCTCGAGGCGGAGGGCGTGACGGCTCTCGGCTTCGTCCCGGACGAGCAGCTGCCGGAGCTCTACCGCGGCGCCGAGGCCTTCGCCTACCCCTCGCTCTTCGAGGGCTTCGGGATGCCGATCCTCGAGGCGATGGCGTCGGGAGCCCCGGTCGTCTCGTCCGCGCATCCGTCGCTGGACGAGGCTTCGGGCACCGCCGCCGTCCGCGTCGACCCGGGGAGCCCGGACGCGATCGCCGCGGGCATCGAGCAGGTGCTCGTCGAGCGCGAGAGCCGGTCGGCGGCGGGGCTCGAGCATGCGCGGCGCTTCAGCTGGCGGGCCTGTGGCGAGGCCTATCTTCACGGTTTCCGCACCGCGCTCTGAGACACTTCGCCCGTGCTCGTGGGTCTCGACACCTCTCCGTTGACCCTGACGCGAGCGGGAACGGCCCGCTACGTCACCAACCTGGTCGCGGGGCTCGAGCGAGAGCCCGACGTCGAGGCCAGGTGCTACGCGTGGGGCGGCGACGGCAAGCTGTCCAAGATCGCGCGCGACGTAGGCTGGTACCGATTCGGGTTGCCTCGGGCCGCCCGGCGTGACCGCGTCGACGTCCTGCACTGCACGACGATGCGCGCGCCGTTCCGTTCGAGGCCGCCGCTCATCGTGAGCATCCACGACGCGGCGGTGCTCCGCTTCCCGGAGGCCTTCAACGGCTGGACGCGGCGCTACAGCGCCAGGACGCTCCCGCGAGTCGTCCGCTCGGCCGACGCGATCGTCACCGGCTCGGAGTTCACGCGCGAGGAGCTGGGCGAGCTGCTGTCCGTGCCCGCGCGGAAGGTGCGGGTGATCCCGTACGGCGTCGGCCCGCCGTTCGCCCCGGACGGGCCCGCCGCGGAGGGCGCGTACGTCCTCGCCGTCTCGACGCTCGAGCCCCGCAAGAACCTCACCCGTCTCGTCGAGGGCTTCCGCCGCGCCGACCTCGAAGGGCTCGAGCTGCGGGTCGTCGGAGCCGAGGGCTGGGGCGACGTCAACGTCGGCGGAGCGGGGGTCAAGCACCTGTCTGGAGTCGACGACGAGGAGCTCGCGCGCCTCTACCGCGGCGCGGCCGCCGTCGCGTACGTCTCCCTGTACGAGGGGTTCGGGCTGCCCGTGCTCGAGGCGATGGCCTGCGCGGCCCCGGTCGTGGCTCCCGCGGGACCGCCGTACAGCGAGTTCGCGCACGGGCTGACGTTCGAGGTCGACCCGCGGAGCCCCGACTCGATCGCCGAGGGGTTGCAGAGGGCGGTCGCCTCGGGCTCGCAGCCGGTCGCGGCGCGCCGGGCGCGCGACTTCAGCTGGGAACGCGCCGTGCAGTCGCACGTCGAGCTCTATCGCGACCTCGCCTCGTGAAGCCTCTCGTCGCCATCGACGCCGACGTTCTCGGACGCCGCCGGACGGGCGACGAGACCTACATCGCGGCCCTCTTGCGCGAGCTGGCGCCGATCGCCGACGAAGAACGGCTGGCCGCCGTCACCCGCCGTCCGGATCTGGTTCCGGCCGGGATCGAACCGGTCGCTCTCCCTGCCCGCAGCCAGATCGCGCGCATGGCAGTCTCGTTTCCGAGGCTCCTCCGGCGGCTCCGCCCGGCGCTCGGGCACTTCAACTACGTGATCCCGCCCGCGTATCGCGGCCCGTCCGTGTTGACGGTGCACGATCTCTCGTTCGAGCACATGCCGTCCGTGATGAGCCCCCGCGACCGCTTCTTCTTCCGGACGTTCGTTCCCCGCTCGGCTCGACGCGCGGACCGCCTGCTCGCCGTCTCCGACCACACGAAGCGCGACCTCGTCGACCGTTACGGCATCGCTGAGGACCGGATCGTCGTCACCGCTGCGGGTGTGGATCCGCTGTTCACGCCTGACGGCGCCGTTCCCGAACGGGCTCCCTACGCTCTCTTCGTCGGCGGGATCCAGCCGCGGAAGGACCCGCTGGCGGCGATCGAGGCGCTGGCGCTTCTGAACGGCGACCTGGACCTCGTCATCGTCGGGGCGGAGAAGCGCGGCGGCCCCGAGGTGAGACGGACGCTGCACCGGCTCGGTCTCGAGCAGCGGGTCGAGCTCGCGGGTCACGTCGAGCACGC
>DATBGG010000052.1:0-18381 GCA_036558065.1 Gaiellaceae bacterium
AGCTTCTTCGAGTCTGTCCCCGAGGGAGGCGACGCCTATCTCCTGAAGTGGATCATCCACGACTGGAACGACGAGGAGTCGATCGCGATCCTGAAGACCGTTCGGCGCGGCGGCGGGACACTGCTCGTGATCGAGCGCATCCTCGGTCCGGCGAACGAGACGCCGGATGCGAAGCTCGCCGACCTGAACATGCTCGTCGGCCCGGGTGGGCAGGAGCGAACGCTCGACGAGTACGAAACGCTGCTGGTCGCCGCCGGCTACGACCTCGTCGGGGCTACGCCCACCGACAGCGGCATGTTCGTGATCGAAGGCGTGCCGCGCGGCTAGTCGGGCCGGCGCCGAGCCTCAGCGGCGATGGCGACCGCGGCTCAGGACCACGCGCACCTTCGCGTTGTGCGAGAGGCGGGCGCCGCGCTTGGGCTTGGTCTTGAGGACGTGCCCGGCCCGCACGGTCGAGTAGGCGCGGGTCACCCGGCCGAGCTTGCAGTGCGCCGCCCGCAGACGCTTCTTCGCCTTGGCGAGCGTCCTGCCCTTGAGCTTCGGAACGTGGCAGCGGGCCTTTCCTGCCGGGACGGGTGGGGGTGGCGGGGGGCCGTTCGGAGGTGGAGGCGGAGGCGGGCCCGGTGCCGGAGGCGGCGGTGGGGCAGGCGCCTGGCTCACCGCCTGCCAGTCCGACGAGGTGTCCTCTTCGTCGTTCTTGCTGAGGTCGACGACGCCGGTGCCGTCGACGTTCATCGAGTAGACCTCCGACTCGTCGCTGCGGGTGCTCGTGAAGCTGATCTTCGCGCCGTCCGGCGACCAGTCCGGAGAGAAATCGCCGTTGCTCGTGGGCGTCAGGTTCACCAGACCGCTTCCGTCGGCGTTCATCACGTAGATGTCGCCGTCCGGGTCGGTGCGCGTCGTGTCGAACGCGATCCGGCTGCCGTCTGGCGACCAGGTCGGCTGCTCGTCGTACGCCGGGTTGTTGGTGAGGTCGACCGGGTTCCGTCCGTCGGCGTCCATGACGTAGACGTCCAGGTCGATCCCCTGTCCGGCGTCGCTGACGAAGGCGATCTTCCGGCCGTCCGGCGACCAGGCCGGAGACCCCTCGTCCGCGTCGGACGTGTTTGTCAGGTTCGTCTGACCGCTGCCGTTCGCGTTCATGACGTAGATGTCGCCGGTGTCGCCGTCTTCGCGTCTCGTGTACGCGATCTTCGTGCCGTCGGGCGACCAGGCGCCCTCCAGTTCGGGATCGGGATGGCTCGTCAGGGCCGTCTGGCCGCTGCCGTCCGCGTTCATGACGTAGATCTCGCCGGTCTCTCCCTCGTTCGCCGAGCGGTCGAAGACGATGCGCGTTCCGTCGGGCGACCAGTCGGGCGAGGAGTCATCGAACGTGTTGTTGGTCAGACGAACCGCGCCGCTGCCGTCGCCGTTCATCGTGAAGATCTCCGACGTGGCGCTGGCGCGCCGGGACTCGAAGGCGATCTTGCCGTTGAAGCGCGGCGAGGCGGCGTCAGCGGGTGCGAGCTCGAGGACTGCGAACGCACAGGCGAGTGCGGTGAGCGCGAGGAGCCAGCGCGAGCGCGGCAGATCGAACCGCAGGATTGAAAGCTTGGGGGCCATTGGATTTCGCGGAAGCCAGATGAGCTTCGCGACATCCCTCGTCCGGGAACCGGCCCCGCCCGATCCCTCGATCGGGTGAGCCCTCTACCCCAAAACGGCACAAGTCAGAAGAGCGACTGGCCGCCGAACTGGACGGTCGCCACGCTCATCAGCGCGGTGCCGACGAGGATCAACAGGCCCGCGAAGCGCATGTTCTCCGGGAGTGCGCCGACGATCCCACTCACCTCGTCGAGGGCGCTCTTCACCTCGGCGCCCGCTGCTTCTGCGCTCGCGGCAGCCTCATGATCGGCGTGCGAGTGCAGTGAGCCGCTGACCGCCGTCTCCGTCAGCTCGTCCACCTTCGCGCGGGCCTGACGCATCTTGTGCTCGACGTGTTTCGTGGTGTTGCGGAAGGTGAGCACCAGCCCGATCAGCACGCCCGCGAGCAGGAGCACGATCCCGACGACGAAGCAGGTCCAGGCGACGATCTCGGCGCTGCGGCTCACCGTGCTCGATCATGCGCCGTCGCGCTGCGCGCGTCAATGTAGGTTTGCCCAGTGGCGCGCGTCCTGATCCAGTACTGCCCCGTCTGAGACGGCTACGACGTGCGGGCCGCGAGTCTCGCGGCCGAGTTGAACGAATCAGGCCACGAGGCGTCGGCCGAGGAAGGCGAGAAGGGCCAGTTCGACGTGTTGGTCGACGGCGAGCTGCTCTTCTCCAAGCAGGAGCAGGGCCGGTTCCCGATGGGAGCCGAAATCGACGAGCTGCTCGCCTAGTGGCCGAATCCGTCGAGGCGCGCCGTGAAAAGGCAACGGCGCCGATCGCAATGAGCAGGGCAATCGCGACCCGCGTCGAGTCGACTCTCATTCGCTCTGAAGACCTATCCGCACAAGACGCCCAAAGGCCAAGCCGAAAGCCCAAATCGACACGAACGCGACACTGAGGAACCCGGTGATCAGGATCAGGCCCGAGCGGCCGATGTCGTAGTCGTCGCCGTTCCAGCCGACTCCGACCCAGTACACGGACGCAATGGCAAGTGCCGGCACGGCGAGCACGAAAAGTCGCGTGCGAGTGAGCGCGCCAAGGAGGAGACCAACGAGGAACGGAATCGCAGCGACGAGCCAGAGCACGCTCAACACCTTCCTGGCCGGTATCTCATATTTGCTATCAATAGCAGGAGTGAGATATGCTGTCAATAGCAGCCTTGCTATCGTCAAGACATGAGCCCGGACTCCTTTGAACGACTTCGCGAACGACTCGCCCACGTCGACTCCGACCAGGGTTGGTTCTTCGCGCAGATCGCGGAGCAGGTCACGAAAGAGCGCAAGGCGCTCGGGCTGTCGCAGAAGGAGCTCGCCGAGCTGACCGGGACGACGCAGTCCGCGATCGCGCGGCTCGAGTCGGGCGGCCGGCCGCCTCGAATCGACACGCTGCTCGGGATCGCCGAGGCGCTCGACTGTGACCTGACGGTGGAGCTCAGGCCCCGCTGAAGTTCGGGTCGCGCTTCTCGAGGAAAGCGTCGACACCTTCCCGGAAGTCGGCGGTCTGCGTGGCGGCGGTCTGCAGCTCGGCCTCGAGCTCGAGCTGCTCTTCCAGCGTGTTCTCCAGCGCCTGGGAGAAGAGGCGCTTCGTCATCCCGACTCCCCTGGTCGGCTTCGCGGCCCATTCGGCGGCGAGCTCGGCCGTGCGTGACGGAAGAGCGTCCGCCTCGACGACCTCGGAAACGAGCCCCCAGCCATGTGCTTCGGCCGCGGTCAGCCGCCGTCCCGAGGCCATCCACTCGAACGCCCGCGCGTAGCCGAGCAGACGGGCGATGAAGAACGTCCCGCCGGAGTCCGGGACGAGCCCGATGCTGATGAACGCCGGCACGAAGCTCGCGGCGTCGGACGCGATCCGCAGGTCGCACGCGCAGGCGATCGAGAGGCCCGCTCCGGCTGCGGCGCCGTTGACGGCCGCGATAACCGGCTTCTCGAGCCGTCGGATCGCGAGCACGTTCGGGTGGTAGTTGCCCCGCAGCCGGTCGCCGATGTCGCCGGGCGACTCGCGAAACTCGGTCAGGTCCTGGCCCACGCAGAACCCGCGGCCTGCTCCTGTGAGCACGACCGCGCGGACCGAAGAGTCGGCCGCCTCCTCCAGCGCGCCGGCCAGCGCCTCGTGCATTGCGGCGTTGAACGCGTTCAGGACGTCGGGGCGATTGAGCGTGATCGTCAGGACCGCGCCGTCGCGCTGAGTCTCGACCTCGGCCATCCGCTCCAGCCTATAGCCGCATTGCTAGCTTCGATCGATGCAGTTCATCTCGGATCCACCGACCGAGGTCGAGGCTTTGGACGCGTACTCGCACGCGGTGACGTCGGTGGCCGAACGCCTTGCGCCTTCCGTCGCCAGCCTCCGCGTCTCGAGGCGAGTCCGAGGCGGGCGAAGGCTCGACGGAGGCGGCAGCGCGGTCGTGATCACGCCCGACGGGTTTCTGCTCACCTCGGCTCACGTCGTGGCGCGCACGGACAAGTCGGGCCGCGCGAGCTTCGACGACGGCAGCGAGCACGAGTTCAGAGTGGTGGGCGCCGATCCGCTGTCCGACCTCGCGGTCTTGCGGCTCGACTCGAACGGCCTGGCCGCCGCGGAGCTCGGTGACGCGGAACGCCTCCGCGTCGGCCAGCTCGTAGTCGCGATCGGTAGCCCGCTCGGCTTCGGCGGCAGCGTCACGACAGGCGTCGTGTCTGCCCTCGGCCGCTCTCTGCCGGTTCCGGCCGGACGGGTCGTCGAGAACGTGATCCAGACCGATGCCGCCCTGAACCCGGGCAACTCCGGGGGAGCGCTCGCGACTCACCAGGGCCGCGTCGTCGGGATCAACACCGCGGTCGCCGGAATGGGCCTCGGGCTCGCCGTCCCGATCGACGCCGCGACCCGCAAGATCATCGGCGCGTTGATGACCGAGGGTCGCTTCCGCCGCGCGTACATCGGGATCGCCGGCGGCTCGCGCCCGCTGCCGCCCCGCCTCGCCTCGCAGCTCCGCCGCAGCTCGGCGGTCGAGGTGGTCGAGGTAGTCGGAGGCAGTCCCGCGGAGACGGCCGGGCTCCGGCCCGAGGATCTCATCGTCGAAGTCGACGGGGCCGTGGTCGAGCAGGTGAACGACCTCCAGCGCCTGATGGCCGGCGAGCTGATCGGACGGTCGGCGACGATTCAAGTCGTCCGGGGCGGAAAGCCGATCTCCGTCGAGATCGTCCCCGCCGAGCTCAGCGTTTGAGCGCGAAGACCAGGCCGAGCACGAATGCAAGCCCGATGAAGCGGTTCACGTCCAGCGCCGGAACCCATTTCACGTCGTCGCCCTTGATCACGTAGGCGCCGACGGGCTTCGCCCCGAGGCCGAAGCCTCCGCCGCCGTTGTCCGCTTCGTCGCCTCCGCCGCCACCTCCGCCTCCGACCTTCGCGGCCGGAATGACGGTCACACCGTCGGCTTCGATCGGATCGCCGAACACGCGCTTCACGTTGATCGCATCGCGCGCGCCCGCGAGTATCTCGTCCACGTTGGGCATCGCTCCTACCTCCCTCTGAACTCCGGTTTGCGCTTCTCCAGAAATGCGTTCAACCCCTCCTTCGTGTCCTCGGACGCGAATGAGAGGTAGAGCAGCCGTCGCTCGTACTCGAGACCGAGCTGCAGCGGCCCCTCGTACGCACGGTCGACGCCTTCCTTCGCGAGCCGCGTCGCGATTGGCGCCTTCGACGCGATTTCCTCCGCCACCCGCTTCGCCTCGTCGAGCCACTCGCCGTCGGGAACGACACGCGCAGCGAGCCCGGCCGCAAGCGCTTCGTCCGCCGTGAGGAACCGCCCGCTGAGGATCACGTCCATCGCGAGCGACTTGCCGACCGCGCGCGTAAGGCGCTGCGTGCCGCCCGCGCCTGGGATCACGCCGACGCCCGTCTCCGGCTGGCCGAACTTCGCCGACTCCGACGCCACGATCAGGTCGCACGCCATCGCCAGCTCGCAACCGCCGCCGAGGCAGTACCCGGAGACCGCCGCCACGAGCGGCGTCCAGAGCCCACGGATCGCGTCCCAGCGCTCGATCCGCCGCTGGTAGTAGAGGTCGATCGCCGAGGACCGCGCCAGCTCCCCGATGTCCGCGCCGGCCGCAAACGCCTTGTCGTTGCCCGCCAGGACGATGCAGCGCACCTCGTCGTCGCGGTCGAGCTCCTGGAGCGTCGAGACGAGCTGCTCCATCAGCTCGTCGGAGAGCGCGTTCAGCGCGTCGGGCCGGTTGAGCGTGACGACGGCGATCGCCCCGTCGCGCTCGCTGAGGACGACGTCACTCACTCTTTCGCTCGAGGAAGCGCTTGATCGCGGCCTGCGGTTCCTCGGTCGCCATCGAAAGCGCGAGCCAGTCGCGCGCGTGGTTGATCGTCTCGTGCCAGGCAAGGTCGCGCCAGAAGTTGAGGTGCTGCTTCGCATAGCGCGTCGTCTGCGGGAGCTTGCGGGCGAGGTTCTCGACCATCTGGTCGACCTCGGCGTCGAGCTCGGCGGCCGGGACGACCCGGTTGACGAGCCCCCACTCCTCGGCCTGCGCGGCCGGGATCTCGTCGCACATGAGCACGATCTCGCGCGCGCGCCGGTCGCCGACCATGATCGTCAGCCACTGCGTCGCGCCGCCCGCCGGAACCGAGCCGTGCTCGGGCCCAACGTGCCGGATGAACGCGTCGTCGACCATCACCGCGAGGTCGCAGGCCATCTGCAGCTCGTTCCCGCCGCCGACCGCGATCCCGTTGATGCGTGCGACCGTCGGCTTCCCGATCTCGCGCAGCCGGTCGTGCGCGTCCTTGAAGGCGCCGAACCACTTCCAGTACTCGTTCGGCTTGTCGAGGTAGTCCTCCGCCCACGAGCTGAGGTCGGCGCCGACACAGAACGCGCGGCCGGCCCCAGTGAGCACGACGACCCGGATCTCGTCGTCCCAGGACGCGTCCTCGCAGGCGCGGGTGAGCTCGCGGAGCATCTGGAAGTCGAACGCGTTCAGGATCTCCGGGCGGTTCAATGTGATCGTCGCCCGGGGCGGCGCCTTCTCGTAGACGATCTTCTCGAAGCCGAGCGCGTCGGGGGACGAGGGCGACGGGTACGACGGCTCAGTCAACTTCGGCGAAGTGGACGTGGAACGGGACGCCCATCTCCATCGCGTCCTTGCCGGTGGCCATGAACTCGTCCGTGCGTGCGGCGGCCTTGAAGGCGTCCATGTCGGCGAACTCCCACTCGGCGTAGTGCTTGAACTTGGGCTCGCCCATCGGCGCTCCGAAGACGCGCCCGTGCCGGAACGTCGACCCGGGCACCTTGCGACAAAGCTCGGCGTGCTGCTCGTAGCGCGCCGCGTCGGGCTCGGACTCGTACAGGACGAACGCTCTGACCATTCCCCCTCCTCCGTCGGTGACGCGGCGAGCCTATCGGAGCGCCGTTTGGGATCGCGGCGCGCGTGGAATCAGGAGCCTCAACGCCTACAAGGGGGTGACCCGCGCGTGAGTCTTCTCTGGATCATCTTGATCGTCGTGCTCGTCCTCCTCGTTCTCGGCTTCTTCAGCCGCGGACGCTGGTAACGGCCACTAGGACCTTAAGCGTCGATGAATAGGCCGCCCGGCCCTTGCCGGGCGGTCGCGGTTTCAGGCAGCTTTGGAGGGTGCAGGGGGTTAGCTTGGCCGCGCTCTTCCGTCGAGCGGATTCGATGCCGCTGCCTGCGCTCGGGGGCATGGCCCGGCCGGACGGAGTGGTGATCGCGAGCGAGCGCTTCTTCGCCTTCGCGAACCGCGACGGATCGATCCTCGAAGGGGAGATGCCGCAGCTTCCGGTCGCGCTCAGGCGCGTCCCGCTCGCTCGTGGACTGGCCCGCCTCGGCATGTCCGTTTCGCCGCTGCTGCGCCGGGACGGCGTGGCAGGGAACGCGGAGCGGCTCGCGCTGACGGCGGTCTTCCTCGCACCGATCGGCTTCGTCTTCGTCTCTGGAACGATCGCGCTCGTCCTCGGGCTCGCGATGACGATCGCGCTCCTCGCCTGGATCATGCGCGGGCGGACGCTCTACCTACACGGCGCCGAGCATCGCGCGATCGCCGCCGCCGAGCAGGGACAGCTCGGAGTGACCTGGGAGGACGAGGTGCGTCCCTCGCGCTTCTCTCTGCGCTGCGGCACGAACTTCGTCGCGCTCGTCCTGCCGGTGACGCTCCTGGCCGACCGGCTCTGGCCCTTCGCGCCGGCGCTGTGGACGCCTGTCGTGCTCGCCGTGCTCTCGCTCGGCCTGACCATGGAGCTCTGGCGCGTCGTGCAGAGCTCGACCGTGCCGATGGCGCGCGTCTTTCTCTATCCGGGCCTGGCGCTGCAGCGGCTCACCACTCGTGAGCCGACGATCGAAGAGACCCGGCTCGCGCTGACGGCGGTCGCGTCGGTGCTCCGCCGCGAGCTCGATACCTAGCCGGCGTCCTGCACGACGCCGCTGAGGGCGAGCGAGCGGGCGCGCTGGGCGCTCGGGTCGTAGACCTCGATCAGATACGGGCGGTTCGGATGCGCGAGGTAGACGCTCGTCCCCGCCGACTTGCGCCAGACCGCGAGCGCGCCTGAGTCGACGCGGGCGCTGTCGAACGCCTTCGAGCCGGCCGAGCGCTGGATCTCCTGATACGCGCCGCGACGCGGGTACGTCGCGATCGTCGTGTACTGCGGGGACTTGTCGCCCACGGCCACGCCGGGCTTCAGGTAGCGGACGTAGACGCCGCCGGTCGTCCGGGTCACCTCGAGCGTGCCGGACCGCGGTGGGCCGATCCAGTAGACCGGGCCGTGGTCCTTGGCGTATTCCGTCAGCTCGGAGGCCGAGGCGGCGATCGGCTGCCCGGCGTCGAGCTCGAGCCCGTCGTCGCCGGTCAGCAGGCGGACGAGGCCGAACGCGGCGAAGACCGCGGCGAGCGCGACGGCGACGACCACGAGGGCGGTTCCGATCGTCCAGCGCTCCGAGACGGGTGGCAGCGTCGGAGCAGGCTCGGGTGGCGGCGCAGGAGCAGGCCGAACGGCCTCCAGGACCGGGGTCTCCGCGAGCTTGGGCTGGCGCGGCTTGCGCCTGGTCGGCGCGTCATTCGACCGTCGCGAGGTGGTCCGCTTGGGATTCGGCGGCATCCGCCAAGTCTTCGACAGTTCGAAGCGTCTTCCTTAGCGGTTAGCCCGAAACGGCAGTGCGCGAGACGCTGTCGACCTTGACCGCGATGATCGTCGTGTGCCGCGCGCTGACGGCGAAGGACGCGTCGCTGTCGCAGCGGATCAGGGCCGTGCCGGTGCCGGCGAACGTCTTCGCCAGCTGCATCTGGGCGACGCCGCGCGCAGGTGTGGTCAGCTGGACGAGCCGCACCTCGGATTTGTCGGTCGTGCCGCCCGCGTCGAGCGTGCACGTGATGGCCGCTTCCGCGCTTCCGGTGTCGGAGACGAGCGTCGTCTTCGCCGTGAAGACGTAGGAGCCGGCTGGGATGCTCGCCATCGTGGCGATCGTCTGGTCGACGTTCTGTGGAAGGCTCTGGTCGCCGTCGCGATAGACCTCGATCGCGTTCGACGTTCCTGCTGGGCCTGCTGGGCCTGCCGGGCCTGCCGGGCCTGCTGGGCCTGCCGGGCCTGCCGGGCCCTGTGCACCGGTGGCGCCTTGTGCGCCCGTTGCGCCCTGTGCGCCCTGCGCGCCGGTTGCGCCCTGCGCGCCGGCTGGGCCCTGAGCGCCCTGCGCACCTGCGGCGCCTGTGGCGCCGGTCGAACCCGTGGCACCGGTCGCGCCGGTCGCTCCCTGCAGACCCTGTGCGCCGGCCGGCCCCTGCGGGCCGATCGGCCCGGTCAGTCCTTGTGGACCCTGCGGGCCTGCAGGCCCGTCTGCACCGTCGGTGCCGTCCGCACCGGCGGCGCCTGCCGGACCGACCGCGCCGTCGAGCCCATCGGCGCCTGCCGGGCCTGCCGGTCCAGCCGGACCGACGTCACCCGTCACGCCCTGAAGCCCCATCAAGCCCATGTCTCCGGCCGGCCCCTGCAGCCCGTCCGCGCCCTGCTGGCCCTCGGGCCCAATCGGCCCCGCCGGCCCTGCCGGCCCCGCCGGACCTGCGGGCCCAGCCGGACCCGTGGCGCCGGTAGCGCCCGTAGCGCCAGCCGGCCCAATCGGGCCAGCCGGTCCGGCCAGTGGAGCAACGGCCGCGCTGATCGTCTGGGCGGTCCCGCCTGCGGAACCGGTGGCCACGCTCATCGTGCCCATGGCGCTCCCGCGACCGCGTGTCGGCTTGAGGTGCTTGCGCTTCTTCTGCGCGCCGCGCTTGGAGTCGCTCCAGGACGCGTCGGTCCAGGACGCATCCGTCCAGGACGCGCGAGGCTTGTGCGCCGAGACGTGCCGGTTGGGCTTCAGCGAAAGGCCCTGCTGCTTGGCCACGACCGCCGCAGGGGCGCCGACGCCGAGCGCGAGAGCAGCGGTCGAAGCTACCGCACGCGTGGTGATGAGGGACCGCAGAATCACTCGATCTTGAGGTAACCCGAACTAGCGCCTCCGCCCTCCCCACAAAGGGTGAAAAGGCGCTAGCCGGCCGAAATCTCGGGTAGGCGTCCCAGCAGCCACCAACCCACGAACGGCCCAATGGATGCCAGGGCGAACCCGGCCTCCCAGGACGTCGTGTCCACCACGTAGGCGAACGCCGCCGGCACGAGCACGCCCGTCACGGACAACGTCGTCTGCTGAAATCCGATCGCAGCGCCGCTCCTGCGCAACCCCGCGAGCTCCGCAGCCGCAGTCACCGAGAGCCCGTTCCAGGCCATCGAGACCGCTCCCGCGACCACCATCACGGGAACCACCACCGCGACTGGGGCATTCGTCAGGACAGCCGTCAGGAGCACACCCGCACAGCTGGCGAGCCCGATCCACCGCAACGGCCTGATCCGCGCATGGAGCGCATCGGAGATCCGCCCGGCCGAGATCCGCGTGATCACGGCGCCGACCTGCATCACCGCGAGCGCCGCGGCCGCGCCGCCCGGGCTCACGCCGTGCTCGTCGTGGAGGAACAGCACGAAGAACGAGGTGAGGGCGATCTGCGCGAACAGGTAAAGGCCGCTGCCGAAGGAAAGCGTCCAGAGTCGCCTGTCGCGAAGCGACCACTCGACGTCTTCGGCCTCGAGCTCGACCTCCGGGCGAGCGGCCTCACGCACCGCCACGGCAGCGATCGCCGCGGCCACGACGCACACGGCGCCGAGAAACACGAACGACGCCTTCAGCCCGCCCGCGTCGTTGATCACCGGCAAGGCAAGCGCGGCCAGCGCCCCTCCGAACGGGATCGCCGTCTGCCGGACCCCAAGCGCGAGCCCTCGCTGGTCGACCGAGAACCACTGCATCACCGCCCGCCCGCTCGCCGCATTCACACTCGACCCCATGGCCCCGGCGGCAGTCAGCAGGAGGACGAGCGTCTCGAACGAGCCCGCCCAGCCCGCCGCGGCAGCCAGCGCGCCGCACCCCGCGAGCCCGCTCGCGAGCACGAAGCGCTCCCCGACTCGGTCGGCGAGCAGCCCCCACGGAAGCAGCGTCAGGATCGGGCCGATCCAGACACTCGAGAGCGCGAGCCCGACCTGCGACAGCGAGAGGTCGTACCGGTCGCGCAGCGCGGGCGCGAGCACGGGGAGACCGATCAGGAGCGCGGAGAAGCTCGCCTGCGCCGTCGTCCCGGCGGCGAGTACGACCCAGCGATACCGCCGGTCTATAGCCCGAACGGATTGAAGGGCTTCGGGCTCGTCGAGACGATCACGCTCTTCGTCTCCAGGTAGAGCTCGAGCGTCTCGATCCCGAGCTCGCGACCGAAGCCGGAGTGCTTGTACCCACCGAACGGGATCCCTGGGAACGCCGTGTACGGCATGTTGATCCCGACCGTCCCCGCCTTGATGCGGCGCGCGACGCGATGCCCGCGCGCGGGATCGCCGGTCCAGACCGTCGCCATCAGCCCGTAGCGCACCGCGTTCGCCTGGCGGATCGCGTCCTTCTCGTCCGCGAACGGCGAGATAGTGACCACCGGCCCGAAGATCTCCTCCTGGGCGACCGTCATCTCCGGTTCGACGCCCGCGAGCACCGTCGGGGGATAGAACGCGCCCTTCCCGTCGAGCGCCTCGCCGCCCGCGACGACCTCGGCGCCCTCCTCGCGACCCGTCTCGACGTAGCCGTGCACGCGATCGCGGTGCTCGGGAGAGATGAGAGATCCGATCTGCGTCTCGGCCTCCAGCGGGTCGCCGACCTTGAGGCTCTTCGCCGCGTCGCTGAACTTCGCGACGAAGTCGTCGTACGCCGACTCCTCGACGAGGATCCGCGAGCGCGCCTCGCAGCTCTGGCCGGCCGAGTAGTAGATCGACCACGCCGCGCTGGGGATCGCGTCGGCCAGGTCGGCGTCGGCGAAGACGACGTTCGGGCTCTTGCCGCCGAGCTCGAGCGTGAGCCGCTTGATGCCGTCGGAGGCGTCTCGCATGATCTGCGCCCCCGTCTCCGTCGAGCCGGTGAACGCGATCTTGTCCACGCCCGGGTGCTTGACGAGGTACGAGCCGATGGTCGAGCCCGGCCCGGGAACGACGTTCAGCGCGCCCGGCGGGAATCCGACCTCAGTCGCGAGCTCGGCCATGCGCAGCGCGGTCAGCGGCGTCTGCGAGTCGGGCTTGAGGACGATCGAGCAGCCCGCCGCGAGCGCGGGAGCCAGCTTCCAGGTCGTCATCATCAGCGGGTAGTTCCACGGCACGATCTGGCCCGCGACTCCGACCGGCTCCTTCAGCGAGTAGTAGAGGAGCGAGCCGCCGATCGGGTTCGAGCGCCCGGCGATCGAGCCGATCGCGGAGGCGTAGAAGCGGAAGTTCTCGACGCCCTGGTTGAGCTCGGCCTTGACCGAGGAGAGCGCCTTGCCGACGTTCCGCACCTCGAGCTCGGCGAGCTCCTTGCGATTCGCGACGAGCGCGTCCGCGAGCGCGTGCAGGAGACGTGAGCGCTCGGTGGGCGGAGTCCTGCCCCAGTCGCCCTCGAGCGCGCCCCGGGCAGCCTCGACCGCGCGGTCGATGTCGGCCTCGGCAGCCATCGCGACCGTGGCCAGCGGCTCGCCGGTCGCCGGCTCGGTCAACTGCTTCGGGTCGCCGCCGGACGACTCCGACGACTCTCCGTTGATGAAGAGCAGGTACTCGCGCTCGGTCGCTACGGCCATCGGGGCGGGACGATACCGGCTCGACAACGCGCCGGTCCGTACTTTCTCGCTGCACAACTGCCCTTTCGTACTGATGCGTCCAGCCGAAGCTCGGTCGACAATCCCTCTATGGACACAGTTCAGGTCGAAGCGGCGCGGATACCGGATCGCGACCGGCTGCTCGTGGAGCTGCGGGAGGCAGGGCTCGACGCCCGCGCGATCGATGAGGTGGGGATCGCGGTTCCGTACTGGGACGGGGCTCCGGAAGCCCTCGCGGACGAGCTGCTCGCGCACGCCGAGCGCGTGATCATGAGCATCGGAGCGCCCTTCGTGCCCATCAAGCACGAGGGGACGATCTACATCCGGCCTCCGGTCAGCTAGAGCGCTCGAAGAGAGCGGCCTGGCCCTGGCCCACGCCTACACAGAGCGTGGCGAGACCGTACTTGCCCTTTCGCCGGCGAAGCTCGTGGAGCAGCGTCGTGACGAGGCGCGCACCGCTCATCCCGAGCGGATGCCCGAGCGCGATGGCGCCGCCGTTGACGTTGACGCGCTCGGGGTCGAGGCCGAGCTCGCGGATCACGACGAGGCTTTGCGACGCGAACGCCTCGTTCAGCTCGACGAGGTCGATCTGGTCGAGCTCGACGCCTGTTCTCCCGAGCAGCTTCCGAACGGCGGGCACCGGGCCAATGCCCATCACGCGCGGGTCGACTCCCGCGACCGCGCTGCCGACGAACGAGCCCAAGGGCTCAGCGCCGAGCGCCTCGGCCTTCTCCGCGCTGGCGATCACGAGTGCCGCCGCGCCGTCGTTGATGCCGCTCGAGTTCCCGGCGGTGACGGAGCCGCCCGGGCGGAACGCGGGCTTGAGGGTCGCGAGCTTGTCGACGGTGGTTTCGGGCCGAGGGTGCTCGTCGCGAACGACGTCTCCGACCGGAACGAGCTCGTCGTCGAACCGGCCCTGGTCGAGCGCCGCGACCCACCGCTGCTGCGACTGGAGCGCGAATGCGTCCTGCTCCTCGCGCGACACCTCGTAGAGCTCGGCCACGTTCTCGCCCGTCTCGCCCATCGACTCGAGCGGGTACATCGCCTCGAGCTTCGGGTTCGGGAACCGCCAGCCGAGGGTCGTGTCCCAGACCGTCTGGTTCCCGCGCGGCCAGGCAGCCTCCGGTTTGGCCATGACGAGCGGCGCGCGGCTCATCGACTCGACTCCGCCAGCGACGAAGAGATCGCCGTCACCGGCCGCGACCGCATGGCACGCGGAGACGACCGCCGACAAACCGGACGCGCACAGCCGGTTCACGGTCACGCCCGCGACCGACTCGGGGAGCCCGGCGAGCAAGGATCCCATCCGCGCGACGTTCCGGTTGTCCTCGCCGGCCTGGTTCGCCGCACCGAAGTAGACGTCTTCGATCTGGTCCGCGTTCACGCCCGCGCGCTCGACTGCCTCCTTGATCACGAGCGCCGCGAGGTCGTCGGGCCGCTCGCCGGAGAGCGCCCCGCCGTACCTGCCGACCGGTGTCCGAACAGCGGAGAGAACGACCGCGCGCGCCATCGAGGTCAGCCTATTCGACGGAGCTTGCGTCAGGCCGGGAGCCGGACGAGGAGCCCCGCGACGGCGTCGAACAGCCAGAGCTCGCCGTTCGCTGCGGCCGCTCCGTCGCCGTGGAACGCACGCGTCGGCGCGACGGTGCTCACGACGCGTCCGGCCGCGTCGATCCTCGACACGCCGGCGGACAAGGGCTCTCCACGCGGGTCTCCCTCGGGCGTGTACGCGACAGCCCAGAGGTTGGCCCCGTCCGTGACGACGTCGATCCCGCCGGTGCCGATCTCGGTCGAGCCGAGAACGGATCCCGTCGCTCGAGACACACGGAGGAGGTCCAGCCCGCGGCCGGTGATCCAGAGGTCGCCTGCGAAGACCGCGATCCGCTCTGCGGTGACCTGCTCTCCGCCGGGAATGGTTCCCATCCGCGTGACAGCGTTGTTCGCCACGTTGATCCGGTCGAGCGTGTTCTCACGGTGGTTCAGCACCCACGCAAAGGAGCCGTCGAACGCGAAACCGGCGGGACCGTTGCCGACGGAGACGCTCGCCACCTGGGCGTTCGTCGCCGGATCGATGCGAATCAGCGCCTGCCCGTCGTCGTCGGCGACCCAAAGCGCTCCGCCGCCGGCCCACGCGTAGGGCACTGCCACCGACAGCGGAATCCTGGCCGAGACCCTGTTCGTGGCCGGATCGATGCGGTGGACCTGCGAGCCGCGGAGCGCGATCGCCCACACGGACCCCTCGCCGGCGGTGACGGCCGAGACAGCTTCGTCGACGGCGATCATCGGGAAGACGCGGCCCGTGGCGAGATCGATGCGCTGCACCGCCCTCTGCTCTCGGCACGCGACCCAGGCCGAGCCATAGCCGATCGCCAGGCCGTACTGGAGGAACGGCTGGCGAGCGCCGCCGCACACTCGATACGCCGTTCCACCGGGCAACGGCGAGGTGGGCGGGGGCGGCGGCCGGACGTTGACTTTGCGGAGGACACGAGACCGCGTACCGATGCGCGCCGAGATCGTCCAGCGTCCGGTTCGGGTCAGGACGAGCCGGACCTTGTACCTCCCACGCCCGACGCGCCGCGACCTGAACACGAGGCTCCGACCCGACGGAGGTCGCGCGACGACCTTCGGGCTCGTTCTCGGCGCAGGCCTGACGACGAGCGTCGCGTTCCAGGCCTTCCCTGCGACGAGCGGGCGAGGCGGAGCCGTGATCGTGGCACGCGGTGCGGGGGCCGCCCCGGCCAGGAGGGCAAGCAGCGTCAGCATTTCTCTATGAGACGAACTCGACGCGCACTGGTTCGCTGAACGCGCCGATCTCCTCGCCGCGCCGCAGCAGCTCGCGGACCGCGCGGCGGCCGTCTTCGCCGTAATCCTCGGTCAGCTCGTTCACGTACATCCCCACGAACCGATCGGCGAGCTCGTCGTCGAGCCCGCGCCCGAACTGAAGCGCGTACTCGAGCGCCGGCTCACGGTTCTCGAGGCCCGCGCGGATCGACTCGGCCAGAACGTCCGAGAGCTCGCGAAGCGTCTCCGCGCCGAGATCGCGCCGAGCGACGTTCGCGCCGAGCGGCAGCGGCAGGCCGGTCTCCGCGAGCCACCACTCGCCGAGGTCGATGACCTTCTTCAGGCCGGCGGCGCCGTACGTCAGCTGCCCCTCGTGGATGAGCAGGCCCGCATCGGCCTTCCCCGAGATCACCTCGTCCATGATCTCGTCGAACGGCACCTCGCGGTACGAAAACTCGCCCAGCCGCAGCTTCAGCGTCAGGAAGGCGGTCGTCATCCGCCCGGGCACGGCGATCTCGATCCCGCGGAGATCGTCCTCGCTCAGCTCTTCGCGCGCGACGACGATCGGCCCGTAGCCGGAGCCCATGCTCGCCCCGTGCGGGAGCAGGACGTAGCGGTCCTGTACGTGCGGGTACGCGTGCAGCGAGATCGCGGTCACCTCGAGCCGGCCCTCGAGCGCCCACTCGTTGAGCGTCTGGATGTCCTTCAGGACGTGCTCGAACTCGAAGCCGCGCGGGTCGACCTCGCCCTTGGCGAGGCCCCAGAACATGAACGCGTCGTCGGGGTCGGGGCTGTGTCCGAGGCGCACCTTGAAGCGTCTGTGCTTTTCCCATTGTGTCGACCGGTCGTTTCAGACGGACGAGGGAGCAGAGCTCCCGCGTCCTGGAGTCGGCATCGCAAGCGATGCCTTAGTCCGCGCGAGCCTACCTGCCGAAGAACCAACGCTCGAGCGGCCCGAGCAGCTCCTTGCGGGTGAACGGCTTGACGTGCTCCGGCCGGCCGTCGTCTTCCGAGACGCGCACGTCGTCGTCGAGGATCCCGTTCGCATGGTCGAGCACGTCGTCGAGCTCGTGGCCTTCGAAGACGTAGTCGTCGCGGCGCGGCTCGTCGCTCGGCCGGTGCTGCGGGTTGACGGCGCGGCCGACGGCCCATGTGCCGCCCTGCATGCGCTCGATCCAGACGACGATGCGCTCCTCGGTCCCGGCCTCGTCGAACCCGTGCAGCTCCCGTTCTGCGAAGCGCGCGGCGGTCGACTGCTTGCGCATGGAGCCAGGATACAATCGCCCCGATGGGACGGCTCGGGGCTCTCTTTCGCAACCCGTTTTCGTTCCTGTTCACGCACTCGAGCCAGGAGGACCGGGTCGCCGCGTACCTGATCCGCGAGCACGAGCGGGGGAGGTCGCTGCACGAGATCCTCGAGGATCCGTACGTGAAGAACCGCTGCACGCAGGCGGAGATCGATCGGCTCCTCGATCGGCCGGAGCTGATCCGCGCGCTCGGCGACGACGTCGCGGCGCGGGCCGAGCAGGCCTAGAGCTTCGTCCCGACCTTCTGCTTGCGCGCGAGCTCGAGCGCGGTCGCGCCGATCGCGACGTCCCACGCCGCCAGCCCGCCCGACTTGAAGACGACGATGTCGTCCGGTGAGCTCCTGCCCGGGAGCTCGCCCCCGACGACCTCCTGCAGCTCGTGCACCTCGAGCCAGTCGAGGACGCCGCGCTCGACCGGCTCCATCAGGTCACCCGCCTCGAGCCGCGCCTGCTCGAGCGAGTCGCAGACGACGAGCACGGCGCGCTCCAGGACCACGTTGTCGAGCTCGCGCGCCCCGGGCCGGTTCGCGCCTGCTGCGCAGACGAGCGCGCCGGGCTTCAGCCATTCGCCCCGAAGAACGGGGTCCCTGGAGGTCGTGATCGTGACGACGACGTCCTGCTCGGCCGGGTCGCGGTGGCTCTCGCCGGGCTCGGCGCCGACCTTCTTGCAGAAGGCGTTCAGGCTCGCCTCTGTGCGGCAGTAGGCGACGACCTGCTCGATCCCGGGGAGCGCCTCCCGAATGCACGCGACCTGGCTTTCCGCCTGCCAGCCGCAGCCGATCACGCCCAGCGTTCGAGCGCCCGGCTTCGCAAGGTGCCTCGCCGCGACCGCGCTCGCGGCTCCCGTTCGGAGCTGGCCCATCTTGTCGGCCTCGATCACCCCGGCCGGCTGCCCCTTCTCGACGTCGAAGAGCACGACGACGAAGTACGTCCCGTGCGCGGTCCAGAGGTAGGTCTTGAGCCCGGCGAAGCCGAGCTCCTCGTCCACCGCGGACATGACCGCCAGGCCACCCTCGCCCGCGGGGGTTCGCGCTCGGGGCCGGTTCACGACGGCGCCGCGGGCCATACGCTCGAAGCACGCCTCGATCGACGCGACAGCATCCGCGGGCGCCAGGAGCTCGTCGATCTCCGCTTCGGTCAGGTAGAGAGGCAGACCGCGAGTCTACGGCCCGCAAAGCCGGGGCTCGGCGAGCCCGACAACCGATCGGTAGCCGTCCGCAGCCGGTCCGCGCGCAAATCCGGATGCCCACCGCTTTCACGACGTGGATGCTGAACGGGCCATGGCTGTTTCCCCTGCGCCCACTCGATCGACCGCGCGCGGCAGACCTCCCGTGCAAGGCTTCGAGCGCCGCGTCCATCCTCGCCGGAGCACACGACTCTCGGACCCGGAACCGCGAATGCCACCGCTCGAGCTCGACTCCGTCGCTTCGCAATGGCAGAGGGCGCTCGACTCGGCCCAACGCGGGTTGACCGCCGCTGCGGGAACGCTCCCCGCACCTGAGCTCGC
>DATBGG010000053.1:0-4971 GCA_036558065.1 Gaiellaceae bacterium
TCCACGCAGCGCGGGCAGAACTGCGTCCCGGCCGCGCGCTTGAGCTCGTCCATCGCCTCCATCGCGGGGCGCGCCGCGCGGTAGATGCGGGTCGTCAGCATCGAGTCGAGCGCGTCCGCGACGTGGATGATCCGGGCGCCGAGCGGGATCTCCTCCCCCTTCAGGCCGTCCGGATAGCCGGTTCCGTCGAAGCGCTCGTGATGGTGGCGGATTGCCGGCACCGCGTCGTTCAGGAAGCCGAGGCGGTCGATGATCCGCGCGCCCTCGTCGGAGTGCCGCTGCATGAGCGCCCACTCCTCGTCGGTCAGGACGGCAGGCTTCAAGAGGATCGCGTCGGGAACGGCGAGCTTCCCGATGTCGTGGAAGAGCGCCGCGTGACCGAGCAGGTCGAGCTCCGCCTGCGAGAGACCGAGCTCGCGGCCGATCGCCAGCGCAAGCTGCTGGACGCGCCGCGAGTGGCCCGCCGTGTAGGCGTCGCGGGCGTCGACCGTCGCCGAGAGGCTCTCCATCGCAGCAGTCGAGCGCTCCCGGAGCAGCCGGTTCGCCTGTTCGAGCGACACGTTCTGGCTCTGGATCGTCTCCGCCGCCGCACGGAGCTTCTGCGCCGAGCGCTGCGTGTGCCGGAGATACGCCTCCTGGGTCTTGCGCATGAGGAGCAACGGCACCGCGAACACCGCGAGCGCATACAGGCCGGCCGCGTGGTATGCGATCGCCATCACGCCGCCGACGAAGCCGTACACGATCCAGTGCGGAGCAAGCCACGCAAAGCGTTCCTGCCAGACGCGCCAGGGACGCTCGTGGCCCTCCATCGCGATCGCGAAGCTGAGCAAGCCGGTGTTGACCGCGAAGTACGCGAGCCCGGCGACGAGACCCGCCGCCGCGGTGAAGAACTCCCCGACGGTGCCCTCGAAGCCGGCCATGAAGACTCCGGCCGCCGCGAGGGACGAGAGCGACAGCGCGCCGATGTTGAAGAGCACGCGGTGCAGCTCGGAGCGCCTGGCGCTCCACTCGACGATCGCCGTCGTCGCCGCCAGCGCCAGCGCGGCCCGCGGGCCGAAGAGCGCAGCGCCCGCGAGCGAGCCGACGGCGCTGACCGAGATCGATCCGCCGTCGTCCACCTCGATCGCCAGCGCCTGGCCGAACCCGACGAGGACGACGAGGGCGATCAGCGCGAAGACGTCGTGGCTCGAACCGAGCAGGATTCCGAGCACACCGGCCGCGATGCCCACGAAGGCGACGAGGCCGACCAGCACGGCGAGGCGCCGCGAGAGAGACAGAAACCGTGGTCCATGGACGGCGTGCGTCCTCGGATGGCGGCGCTCCTCGGGTGGGATCAACTCGACCGCGGGCGGGAGCGGCTCGGTGTGGTCGCCGGACTCCGGAACGGCCGCCAGGCGTGGCTTGCGGTCGGTCGGCACCGCAAGCGGCTCGGAGGTCGCGTCGAGAACCCGGTTCCGCCCCTGGAGCTTCGCACGGTAGACCGCGAGGTCTGCCTGGTGGATCAGCTCGTTCGCGTCGTTCCCGTCGCGCGGGTACGAGGCCACGCCGATCGAGACGGTCGCCCGGATCGGCTGGCTCGAGGTCTCCACGTCGAAGGCGCGCTCGGAGACCTCTTTGCGGATCCGCTCCGCGATCTCCAGCGCCTCCTCCGCGCTCGTCTCGGGGAGGAGGATGCTGAACTCCTCGCCGCCGAACCGCGCGGGGACGTCGTAGTGGCGAAGCTGGGTCCGGAAGACCTCGGCGATGCCCTTCAGCACCGCGTCGCCGGCCAGGTGGCCGTACGAGTTGTTGATGTCGCGCAGGAGGTCGAGGTCGGCCATGATCAGCGCCAGGGGCCGGTCGAAGCGCTGGGCGCGCACGATCTCCTCGTTCAGCGCGAGCCCGAAGTGGCGCGCGTTGAAGAGGCCCGTCTTCGGGTCGACGCGCGCCTCCGCCTCGAGCTGAGGCACCGAGAGCGACCGGTGGATGAGGAGCACCGGGGCGACCGCGAACGGGATCAGCCACGGGTTCGCGTGCCAGAACGTGGCGACGACCACTCCGAGCGCCGCGAGCACGAGCTCCGTCGAGAGCCCGTGAAACGAGAAGAGGCCCGACTCGCGGATCGAGTGCCCACGCGCGAACATGAGCATCGGCGCGAGCATCGCGTGGTTCAGGGCGACGAGCACCACCGAGCAGGTTGCGCCGGCGAGGGCGAAGCGGAGATTTCCGTTCGCGATCAGCCCGTCGGAGCGCAGCACGGCCTCGGCCGAGGCCCACGCCGCCAGCGTCGCGATCACGTAGTCGCAGATGTTGAAGAGCTCGACGTACCAGGCCGCGCGCGTCTTCAGCCAGGATGGGATGTGCTGGACGACCGCAACGACCACCACGAGCTCGGGCGGAAGGAGCAGGATCGCCGGGATCAGGAAGACATTGGTCGCGTGGTACGACTGGTTGCGCGGCGTCTTGACGAGCGCCACCTGCGCAATGGCCGCGCCCGCGGCGAAGAGGAGGAACGCGATCCAGGTGCCCAGGCCGAAGTCGGCCGTCTGGAGCCGCGACAGGAACGGCGCCGCCGCGAGGCTCGCGAGGACGGCGATCGTCGCCAGATAGACGATCGCAGGGACCGAGAGCCGGCGGTTGCCCGTCGGGCTTGGCTCCGGGCTTCGTTCCCCGAAGACGTCGAGCTCCGTGGGCACTGCGCTCACGGGTTGCTCACGATCGTCCGCTTGAACCGCATGTCTGGTCTCTCCTAGTCCCGTTCAGGAGCCGCAGAGAAGAGGACTCCGCACTCAACGTAGGGCGGTTCTGAGGCCTGGGCATCCCCCGTCCGAGTGAGGAAGGGCCGGGCGATTGCCCGGCCCTTCCAGCGCGTTACGGGAGTGGGAACTGGTTCTACGGGAGCGGTGGAGGCATCGGCGCCGCCGGTGGTTCGGGCCCGAGCCCGAGATCCGGATCCGACTCGGCCAGTGCTTCCTCCTCGGGAGACAGCGTCGTCGAGGTGCCGGCCGGTGGGTCGGTCTCGCCTTCTGCCGCGTCTTCCCAGGTCACGTCAGCCGCCGCGAGCACGTCGCTCCAGGTCACGTCCGACCAGGTGACGTCGCTCCAGGACACGTCCGACCAGGTCACGTCGCTCCAGGAAGCGTCGCTCCAGGAGGCGTCCGACCAGCTCACGGCGTCCCAGGACTTGTTCGCCTTGGCCGCCTTGACCCAGTTCGTCGAGTCGAAGACTGGCGTCTTGCCGCCGGTCGGATCCGGGACGACGTACTTGTTCAGCCCCAGGTTCGGGTTCGGAGCCCGGCTCAGGAAGGCTGCGCGGTACGCGTTCAGCTCACCGACCCCGGCCGAGCCGGGTGGTGCCTCTGGGATGTACCGAGCCGCCTGCATGAGCGCACCCTTGATCTGGTCGGGCGTCCAGCTCGGATGCCGGGCCAGGATCTGCGCCGCCGCGCCCGCCACGACCGGCGTGGCGAACGACGTACCCGACAGCATCATGTAGCCGGGTGCGACGTAGTTGTCGGGCTTGAGCTTGAGCAGGCTCGCAGCCGCCGGGACGGGGCCGACCATGTAGCGCCCGGCTGCCGCGATCTCCGGCTTCCGGAACCCGTCGTTCGTGTAGCCGTACGCCGACCAGGACGGGACGTCGTGGTTCTTGAGCCTGACGCTGCCGTCGAGGTCGACCGCTCCGACCGTGATCACGAACGGGTCGTTGCCCGGTGCGAACGGAACGCCGCTCGGGCCGTCGGGGTTGCCGTAGTTACCCGCGGCAACGACGACGGTCACGCCCGCGAACCACAGCTTCTCGACCGCCTTGTCCAGCGGGTCGTTCGTGAAGTTGCTCGGCACCGTCGAGTGCAGCGAGAAGTTCGCGACCTTGATGTTGTACTTGTCCTTGTTGTCGTAGATCCACTGAGCAGCGGCGATGACGTCACTCGTGCGAGCCATGCCGTTGTCGTCCATGACGTCGAGTGAGACGAGCTTCGCCGCCGGGGCCGCACCTGCGTAGTTCGAGGCGCTGCCCGCTGCGATGCCGGCCACGAACGTTCCGTGTCCACGACCGTCTCCGGGCGAGTTCGGGAGGAGCTTCGTGATCACCGTGTCGGCGAGCACTCGCGTGCCTCCGTCGAAGTCGGCTCGCTTCTGATCGATCCCGGAGTCGACGATCGCGATCGTCGGCGTCGTCGACCGGTAGCGCTCGTTGTCCTCGTAGAACGGCCTGACAGCCTCGGCCGTCGGCCAGACCTGATTGGACGAAGGCATCCCGTCCAACTTGATCTTCGAGTCGCTCGTGATCGTCAGGTTCGGCATCCGAGCGAGGAACAGGACGTGGCGCGCCTTCATCGTGACCGCAACCGAGTCGACGAACTTGAACTTGCGCCTCGCCTGGTCGCGATCGGGAAGCCGGTCCTTGTCCTGCTTGTTGGCCTCCTGCGCCGCGTTGTCGGCGTCCGAGACGCTCTCGTTGCTCTGGATGATCACCTTGACGAGCGAGTTCGGATCCGTGTTGGCCTTGGCCATCAGGTACGGATCGACGTACGTCGTCGTAGCGATGTGCTTGTTTCCGCCGGCGCCCGCAAGCGGGATCGCCGTGATCGCCAGGACCGCAAGAGCCGTGAAGAAGCCTCGCCCGCCCTTGCCCCACAGGGCATTTGCGCGCGAATCGCCTCCGCGGTTCCCGGTCCCCCAAAGAGCACTCGAGCGAGTGTCGCCGTGAGTGCCGCTGTTATCTCGTGACATTCCCTCTCCCTTTCCGCGCGGTTTCTGCGCGAAAGTCCGCAGTTGTCCAAGTGAAACCGTGTTTCCACCGTAGGTTTGGGCGGGGGAGGACGTATCACCCTTCGGGGTGAGCGGCCCCAAGTTCCCTCGTTCCAGGGATGGGGACTAGGCTGGCGGCGTGAGACTGAAAGTTCCCCTCCCGCTCGGGATCGCGGCCGCCCGTGCGGTCGGCGGCCTCTCGCGCCTCGTCGGCGCCGGCGGCGGGACAACTGTCCCCGG
>DATBGG010000054.1:0-2113 GCA_036558065.1 Gaiellaceae bacterium
AGCAGGCGGATCGTGACCGGGAGCCCCGCCATCGCCTCGAAGATCCCCTCGAAGTCGGACTGTTGGAGCGGGAGCAGCTTCTCGAGCGCTCGGCGCCGCTCCTCCTCGCCCGACGCCATGATCATCTCGCGGACGAGCGGGAGCCGGTCCTCGGCCATGAACATGTGCTCGGTCCGGCAGAGGCCGATGCCCTGCGCGCCGAACTCGCGCGCCTTGGCTGCGTCTTCGGGCGTGTCTGCGTTCGCGCGCACCTTGAGGCGGCGCAGCTCGTCGGCCCAGCCGAGGATCGTCTCGAAGTCCTCGTTGATCTGCGGAGGGACGAGGTCGACCGGGCCGAGGATCACGCGCCCGGCGCCGCCGTCGATCGTGATCACGTCGCCCTCGCCGAGCTCGTTCCCGTTCAGGGACGCCTTCTTGGCCGCGTTGTCGACCGACAGCGCCTCGCAGCCGGCGACGCACGGCTTGCCCATCCCGCGCGCGACGACGGCCGCGTGCGAGGTCATCCCGCCGTGAGCCGTGAGGATCCCCTTCGCGGCGATCATCCCGTGGATGTCGTCCGGGGTCGTCTCCCAGCGGACGAGGATCACGTCCTCGCCGGCGGCGCCCTTCTCGGCGGCGGTGTCCGCGTCGAAGACGATCTTCCCGGAGGCCGCGCCCGGAGACGCGTTCAGGCCTGTCGCCACGACCTCGACGTCAGCTTTCGGGTCGATCATCGGGTGCAGGAGCTGGTCGAGCTGGCCGGGGTCGATTCGTGCGACGGCGTCCTCTCGCGAGATCAGGCCCTCGTCGACCATCTCGACCGCGGACTTGAGCGCCGCGGCGGCGGTCCGCTTCGCGCTTCTCGTCTGGAGCAGGTAGAGCTTCCCGTCCTCGACCGTGAACTCGATGTCCTGCATGTCGCGGTAGTGCTCCTCGAGGCGGCGCATCGTCTCCGTCAGCTCGTCGAACGCCGCCGGTAGCGCCTTCTGCATGGCCGCCATCGGCTCGGACGTGCGGATCCCGGCGACGACGTCCTCGCCCTGCGCGTCGGCGAGGAACTCTCCATAGAGGCCCTGCTCGCCCGTCGACGGGTCGCGTGTGAAGGCGACTCCGGTGCCCGACTGCTCGCCCTTGTTGCCGAAGACCATCTGCACGACGTTGACCGCCGTGCCCAGATCGTCCGGGATGTGGTGAGCGCGCCGGTAGACCTGCGCCCGCGGAGTGTCCCAGGACTCGAAGACCGCGCGGACGGCCCGCGAGAGCTGCTCGCGCGCGTCCTGCGGGAAGGGGCCGCCGGTCTCGCTCTCGTAGATGCCCTTGAACGTCTCGACGAGCTCCGCCAGGTCGTCGGCCGACAGGTCCACGTCCTGCGCGGCGCCTGTCCGGTCCTTGAGCTTCGAGAGGGCGTCCTCGAAGAGATGCCCGTCGACCCCGTCGACGACCTCGCCGTACATCTGGATCAGACGCCGGTACGAGTCGTTGGCGAAGCGCGCGTTGCCGGTTCGCTCGGCGAGCCCGCGCACGGCCTCGTCGTTCAGCCCGAGATTGAGGATCGTGTCCATCATCCCGGGCATCGAGATCGCGGCGCCCGAGCGCACCGAGACGAGGAGCGGGTCGGCCGAGTCACCGAAGCGCTTGCCGGTCTTCTCCTCGAGGGCGGTCAGATGCTCGTCGACCTCGCCTTCGAGCCCTTCCGGGACGTCGCCGCCGGCCTCCATGTATGCGCGGCAGGCATCCGTCGTGATCGTGAACCCGGCCGGAACGGGCACGCCCAGCTGAGTCATCTCGGCCAGGCCGATGCCCTTGCCGCCGAGCAGCTCGCGGCCCCCGTCGGAGGGCTCGTCGAAGTCGTAAACGAAGCGGTTCGGGGCCACGCCGTCCGAATTTTCACACAGTCAGGCCGAATTACGTGCTTCGCGACGTGCGGTCGGCCAGCCAGGCGAGGGCGCGCAGGCCCAGCCAGACGGGCGTGAGCAGCACGTAGAAGACGAGGACCGCCGCCCCGAGGAGCGCGAACCAGCTCGCCCAGCGCCACGCGGGGACGGGAGGCTTCTCGGTGGCCACGGTTTCCAGTATCCCGTGCCGGGAAGTCAAGGCCTGTGAGGAGCGCCACCGTCCTCATCGCTTCACTGGT
>DATBGG010000055.1:0-6087 GCA_036558065.1 Gaiellaceae bacterium
CCACGATGACGCCCATGCCGCAGGCCGCGTTCATGACCTCGGCCGTCTACTACCCGCCCACGAACAAGATCTACGTCTTCGGCGGCGAGGACGGCCAGGACGGCGACCCGAACTACGCGATCACTCGCATCTACGACATCGCTACAGACACGTGGTCCACCGGCACAGACATGCCGGACGTCCGCAGCTTCATGGCCTCCGGCTACAGCCCGTCCACAGGCAAGATCTATCTCGTCGGCGGCTACCGAACGTGGAGCGTCGCGAGCGCGCAGGCGCAGGTCTGGGAGTACGACCCGGTGTCGGACACGTTCGCCACCGGCCGGGCGCCGATTCCACACGCGATCGGCGGATCCGCGTCCGGGGAGATCAACGGTGCCTTCTATGTCGTCGGCGGACGGGACGTGGATCACGTCACCTCGGACATGTGGAGGTACGAGATCGCGGCGGACGCCTGGTCGACGGGCCCTCAGCTGCCGGCTGTGACGAATGCGCCAGGCAGCGGCGTGCTGTCCGGGTCGCTCTACGTCTTCGGCGGGGGCAACCCGTTCACCGCGGAGCCGTGGGCCCTGGCTCAGACTTGGCGCTACGACGTGGCCGCCAACAGTTGGAGCTCGGTCTGCTCCTTGACGGAAGCGCGGTCGTTCGTGGCCGGGACCGCGCTCGGCAACTCGCTGTTCGCGGCCGGCGGTGTGAACAACAACTACGAGACCGTCGCGACGACCGAAGGTGGCCCGCCGCCGGCGCCTCCTCCGCCGCCGCCTCCTCCTCCTCCTCCTCCACCACCACCACCACCACCTGCGCCGCCACCGCCTCCGCCTCCGCCACCTCCACCAGCTCCGCCGCCTCCGCCGCCTCCGCCGCCTCCGCCTCCACCGCCTGCTCCACCGCCTCCACCGCCGCCTCCACACCCGCCACCCGTGCGCTGCCACGTCCCGCGCGTCGTCGGGCTCCGGCTCGGCCAGGCGAGGCTCAAGCTCCGCCGCCACCACTGCACCACCGGCAAGATCCAGCGCCGGCAGTCACCCAAAGTCGGACGGGTGCTGAGGCAAACGCCGCGGGTCGGCTCTCGCCGCGCACGAGGGTTCCCGGTCAACCTCGTCGTCGGCCGCCGCTAAAGCTTCCGCGCGCGCGGCCGATTCTTCGGGTACGCGATGTCCAAGCTTCGTTCCCGTCTCGAGGACTACGTCGTCCGCAACACCGGCGACCTCGTCGACGACCTCTCGGACGAGCGCCGCACCGAGCTCGCCGAGGTGCTCCACGAGGTCGAGGGCTACAGCCCTCGCGCCGCCGAGGCGGAGGAGCGCACCGAGGAGCTCGTCGCCAAGCTAGAGAACCGCAACACCGCGCTCGCCAAGGCCCGAGCCCGCATCGAGGAGCTCGAGCGCGAGCTCGAGAAGGCGAAGTCGCAGGTCGGCGATCGGGAGGACCGAATCTCTGCCGAGCTCGAGACCGAGCGCATCCGCGCCGCGGAGCGCGAGCAGACCTTCCGTGCCGAGCTCGAGGCACGCGAGATCGAGATCGCCCGGCGGATCGAAGCCGTCAGCGCACGCGAGCGGGAGGTTCGTCACGCCGACACGCAGCTCGCCGAGCGCGAGCGCAGCATCGGTCTCCGCGAGACCACGATCGATAGCCGCACGCGCGAGCTCGAGCAGCGCAGCGACGAGCACCTCAGAGAGCGCCAGTCCGGCCTCGAGGAGCGTGAGGCGCGGGTCGAGGCCGCCGAGCGGGAGACGACGGCCGGAACGCAGGCATTCGAGCGCCGCACGATCGAGATGACCGAGCGAGAGCGCCGTGTCGAGCTTCGTCTCCTCTCGATCGACGAGCGCGAGGCCGAGCTCACCGCAGCGAAGTCAGAGCTCGAGCGCCGCGTCACCGAGCTTGCAGAACGGGAAGAGCGGCTCGAACGCCGCCAGCGGGAGCTCGACGCCTACGTCGCCCGCGTGCAGAGCTCCTTGCAGCCGCCGCATTAGCGACCGCCCGAATCGATATGCTCGATCCATGGCCACTTTGGGCGAGGTCATGTCGCGTGACGTGATCACGATCGAGCCGTTCGACACGATCGGCCACGCGGCCGAGAAGATGGTCGCCGAGGGCGTCAGCGCGATCGTCGTCTCCGACGGGGGACGCCTCCTCGGGATCGTCACCGAGCGCGACCTCACGCGCGCGGTCGCCGGCCGGGTTCACTCGAGCGAGGCGCGCGTCCGCGAATGGATGACAGCGGATCCAAAAGTGGTCTCGGAGGCGACGGATCCCGTCGAGGCCGTTCAGATCATGCTCGAAGGCGGGTTCCGGCATCTGCCGGTCGTCGAGAACGAGCGCGCCGTGGGGATCGTGAGCATCCGCGACCTCGCGGAGTGGAGCATCCGCGCCCAGCCCGAGACGGCGCAGACCTAGTCGTCTTCGTTCTCGCCGCGCTCGACGATCAGGCGTGGCCCGTGCAGTCCCGCCTCGCGACTCGCAAGGTCGACACCCTTGGGAGACGCCGTCGTGAGGGCGAGGCTGACGTAGTGGTCGCGTCCGCTGACCCGATCCGTGAGTGACGTGACGTCGACCGCCTTCCAGGCGCCTGCCTGCAGCGGCCCCGAAGCGACGTAATCGGTGGACAGCGCCGGGGCGTTCGCGTAGGTGATCAGCCGCTCGCGCCAGCCGTCCTCGACCAGGCGGACGCGATATCCGGAACGGGACCCGGTTCGGCTCCAGAGCAGGATGCTGACGTGCTCGACGGCGGCGGAGCTCACGTCGGCCTTGAAGCGCATGTAGGTACGCACGCGGGGCGCCGCGTCGACGCGGAGATCCTGCATCGCGCCGAAGTTCGACGTTCGCTTCGCGCCGCTGACGAACGCGTCGGCCTTCGCTCGCACTGCCCGGATGCGCGGGCCCCGGTCCGCGCTTGCGCCGAGCAACGACTGTGCGACAAAGCCCGCGGCGAGCGAGACGAGCAAGGCGCACGCGAACAGGCGCCACATGGGAGTTCCAACCTGGGGGTCGGGTTGGGCGATCCGCAGTCCTCCTTCCGGTACTGGTACCCGAAAGGCGGAACGAACCCTTACAGCGTGACCAGGGCCGCCTCTAGGAGCTTGGGCCGCGAGTCGCCACGGCTCGCTTGAGGACCTCGAGCGCTTGGTCCTTCTGGCCGCTCTCCTCGAGGAGCCCGGCGAGCTTCGAGTAGACCTCGACCAGATAGCGGCTCGGCTGCGGCGCCAGGCGTTCCGCGGCCAGCTCGTAGAGCTCGAGCGCCTTCGCGCGGTCGCCGAGCTGCTCGTAGACCTCGGCCACGAGCGCATAGCCGCGCCCCGCGTCGTGCGGGCTGGCGCTCTCGAGCAAGCCGCTCGCTTCCATCGCCAGCGAGGCCGCCCTCTCCGACTCGTCGATCTGCACGAGCGCGCGGGCTTCCTCGAGCACGAGCAAGGCCCGGTCGACGGAGCTCCCCTCGTCGCCGAGCAGCTCGAGCCCGCGATGCACCGATTCGAGCGCCTGCTCGGGGTGCTCGCGGTCGACCTCGATATGGGCGAGCAGCTGATGGGCCCTTGCCGTGTACTCGGTGTGCTCGGTCGCCTCGAGGATGTTGAGCGCCCGCCTCGCGTATCGCGCAGCCTGGTCGGGCTGCTGCTGCAACGTGTAAAGCCGGGACTGCGACCAGTAGAGCCGTGCGCGGAGCAGCGGGTCGCGCGAGTCCGGGGCCGTCTCCAGCGCGCGCTCGAGCAGCTTCTCGGCCTGCTCGAAGCTCAGCGCGTCGATGTGGGCATTCGCCAGCAGGACTGCGAAGCGTGAGGACTCGACCTTGTCGCCACGCTCCTCCGCCGCCGACAGGGACTCGTTGAAGACGGCGATCGACGCCTCGAGCTCGTCGACCATCGCGTACGCGCGTCCGAGCGTGTCCGCCGCGGCCGGCTGGTCTGCGAGCCGGTCGCGAGTCGTCGCCCGCGCCTCTTCGATGCGGCCGATCGCGGCCCGGGGGTCGCCGCGCCGGAACGAGACCTGCCCCAGCCCTGCTAAGGCGCGTGCTCGCTCCTCGGGCGTTCCCGCCTTCTCGAGCGCGGCTTCGTAGAGCTCGGTGGCGGTCTCCACCTCGTCGAGCCGAAGCGCGAGCTCGGCCTGCACGAGCGTGGCCATCTCGTCGCTGCGCTCGGTGCCCGTCGCCAGGTAGTCCTCGCTGACTCCGAGGCGCCGGCCCATCTCGCGCAACAGCTGCAGCGAGGGGATCCGGTCGCCCGCCTCGATCCTCGAGATGTACGCGGGGGAGCAGCCGGGGAAGGAGAGCTGGCGCTGGCTGAGGCCGGCCCGCTCGCGGGCTTCTCTAAGACGGCGACCCACTTCGCGTGGGTCGTCGACATGAGTTGACTTGCGTCGAGGCACCTTCCTACCTACCTATACTACGCCGACCTCGGGCCCGGGGCCTGTCCAGCGGCTACTAGAGAAAGGAAAGGTCCCGTGAGGCTGACTGCTCTTCTGGGAGGCATTCTCGGCCTGCTCGCGTTCTTCGGCGGGTACGGTCCGGTCTGGCCATAACGCATGTGCGTGAGCGGGGGTGGCGGGCGTCAACGTGCCGCCACCCCTGATCCGCAGGGTTACTCGGAGATCTCTTCGACGAGCTCGCCCGTGTGCTTCGGCTTGGCATCGCGCGCGATGTCGGCCTGTGCGACGACGCCGACGAGACGATCGCCTTGCACGACCGCGATCCGCCGGACCTGGTGCCGGGCCATCAACGCCATGGCCTCGTCGAGATCGTCCTCCGGCTCGACGGTGATCAGGTTGTTGGTCGCGATCTCGCGGACCGGCGTCGTGTCGGGGTCGAGCCCCTCGGCGACCGCCCGCACCGCGATGTCGCGGTCGGTGAGTGTGCCGATGAGGCGATCTCCGTCGACGATCGGAGCGAAGCCGACGTTTTCGTCCCGCATCATCTTCGCGGCGTACGAGACCGGCTTGCTCGCGTCGATCGAGCACGGGTTCTCGGTCATCGACTCGTTGATCTTCTTCGCCATGTGGCCTCCTCAGTCGGCTTGCGGGTCGTCCTCCGCGCCCTGGCCCTCTTCTTCGGGATCCGGGGCGGGTGAGCCCGGCACTTCCTCATTGCGGTCGTCTTCTCGCGGCATATCCTGGTCTGTCATGAAAGTTGTTTTGCCCGACTCTTCGGAACTGGAACTCCCTGACGGCGCGACGGGGCTCGACGCCGCTGCCGCGATCGGGCCGAAACTGGCCAAGGAAGCCGTTCTCATCCGGTCGAACGGCAACCTCCAGGACCTCAGGCTTCCACTCCAGGACGGGCAGCCGATCCAGATCCTGACGACGCGCGACACGGACGATCCCGACGCGCTGTACGTGCTGCGCCACTCGGCCGCGCACCTGCTCGCCGAGGCCGTGCGCCGGCTCTATCCGGGGACGAAGATCGCGATCGGCCCGCCGATCGAGAACGGCTTCTACTACGACTTCGAGTTCCCGGAGCCGATCGGCGAGGACGCGCTCGAGAAGATCGAGGACGAGATCCGCCGCGAGCTGAAGGAGGGCCGCGCCTGGGAGCGCGCCGAGATCTCCGCGGGCGACGCCAAGAAGCTCTTCTCCGACCAGGGCGAGGACTACAAGGTCGAGCTCGTCGACACGGCCGAGGGAGACATCTCGCTCTACACGCAGGGCGACTTCACGGATCTCTGCCGCGGCCCGCACCTCCAGGACTCGAAGCCGATCAAGGCGATCAAGCTGACGGGCCTCGCGGGCGCGTACTGGCGCGGCGACGAGAAGAACACGCAGCTGACGCGCATCTACGGCACGGCCTTCTTCTCGCAGGCCGACCTCGACGCGTACCTGGCGCGGATCGAGGAGGCGAAGCGCCGCGACCACCGCCGGCTCGGCGTCGAGCTCGACCTCGTCCACTTCGACGAGCACTCGCCCGGCTCGCCGCTCTGGCACCCGAAGGGCATGGTCATCTGGCGCGAGCTGGAGAAGATCCGTCAGCGCGAGAACGAGAAGCGCGGCTACCTCGAGGTCAAGACGCCCCTCATCTACAACGAGGAGACGTTCATCACGTCAGGCCACTTCCCGAAGTACGAGGACCTGATGTTCAAGCTCGAGATCGACGAGCACCGCTGGGCG
>DATBGG010000056.1:0-19098 GCA_036558065.1 Gaiellaceae bacterium
AAGCAGGAGAAGACGCCGCCGAAAGGCCCGCGCCTGCGTGCGCCGCTCGTCCGGCCACCGCGGCCGAGCATCCGGTTCCAGCGAAAGCGCACCGAGCAGTACCACGTTTGCATCGGCGCTCCAGGGATTGCGCGCTCCGACAGGCGGCGGTTCACGGCCTCGCTGCTCGACGCGCTGCTCGGCGGGTCAGCATCGTCCCGGCTCTTTCAGGAGGTTCGCGAGAAGCGGGGGATGGCCTACTCGGTGTACACGTTCGCCTCGCAGTACACCGACACGGGGCTCATCGGGTTCTACGTGGGGACGCGCTCGGAGAACCTCGCCGACTGCCTCGAGATCGCGAACGGGCAGATCGCCGAAGTGGCCGAGGGCAAGCTGCGCAAGGGCGAGCTGGAGCGCGCGAAGGAGAACCTCAAGGGACGGATCCTGCTCTCGATGGAGTCGACGTCGAACCGGATGAGCCGGCTCGGGAAGTCGCTGATCACCGACACCGAGCTGCTCTCGATCGACCGCATCGCCGCCGAGATCGACGCAGTGACGCCGGACGCGGTGGCCGAGCTGGCCGGGGTCCTGCTCACGCCCGAGAAGCTGTCCGCGTCGGGGATCGGGCCGAGCGAGGAGCGCTTCCGGGACGCCGTGCGGCGGATCAAGCCCGAGCTGCCGGCGCGCGCGGCGGCGTGAAGATCAAGCTCTTCGGCGCGGGCGGGAAGGTGGGGTCGGTGCTCGCGCCCGCGCTGGCGGAGGCCGGGCACGAGCTCGTCGAGCTGGACGAGGCCGAGGCGATGGTCGACTTCACGGCTCCGGACGTCGTCGTCGCGAACATCGAGGCCGCACTGGAGCGAGGCGTGCCGTGTGTCGTCGGGACGAGCGGCTGGGACACGGACGCGGTCGCAGGCAAGGCCGAGGAGGCAGGCGTCGCGGTCTTCTACGCGCCGAACTTCGCGATCGGAGCCGTGCTGATGATGCGGCTCGCGGCCGAGGCGTCGAAGCTGATGCCGCGTGCGGAGATCGTCGAGCTGCACCACGAGACGAAGGTCGACGCCCCATCCGGAACGGCCAGGGCCACCGCGGACGCGATGGGCGGTGACGTGCCGATCCATTCCGTGCGGCTACCGGGCATCGTCGCCCACCAGGAAGTGCTGCTCACCGAGACCGGCCAGCTGCTGACGATCCGGCACGACGCGTTCTCGCGCGAGGCGTACGTCCCGGGAGTTCTGCTCGCCCTCGAGCGCCTCGCCGGACTGCCCGCAGGACTTACCGTCGGGCTCGAGAAGCTGCTCGCGTAGGATGGCACCCGTGCTCGGCGAGGTTCTGACGGCGATCGTGACGCCGTTCGACAAGGACGGCGCCGTCGACTACGACCGGTTCCGCGCGCTCGCGCGCCACGTGATCGACGGCGGCGCGGACGGGCTCGTCGTCGCGGCGACGACCGGCGAGAGCCCGACGCTGACCGACGAGGAGAAGCTTCTGCTCTGGCAGGCGGCGGTCGACGAGGCCGGCGAGCGGGCGACGATCGTCGCCAGCACCGGCACGTACTCGACCGCACACTCCGTCCATCTCACCGAGCAGGCGCACGAGCTCGGCGTCGACGGCTTCCTCGTGGTCACGCCGTACTACAACAAGCCGCCGCCGCGCGGGATCGTCGAGCACTTCAAGGCGATCGCCGCCGCCAGCGACAAGCCGATCGTCGTCTACAACATCCCGCAGCGGGTCGTCGTCAACATCGAGCCGGAGACGCTGGTCGAGCTTGCGCAGATCCCGACGGTCACGGCCGTCAAGCAGGCGACCGAGGACCTCGACCAGGCGCAGCGGATCACCGAGGAGACCGATCTCGACCTCTACGCGGGGAGCGACCACCTCGTGTACCCGTTCCTCGAGGTCGGCGGGGTGGGAGGGGTAGTCGTGCACGGCAACCTCGTCCCCGGCCGCGTCAAGGAGATGATCCGCTTCTACCAGGAGGGCGACGTCGAGACCGCGCGCACGATCGACGAGGAGCTGAAGCCGCTCGTCGACGCGCTCGGCGTGACGATCAACCCGATCCCGGTCAAGGCCGCGCTGAACCTGCTCGGCCACGAAGTGGGCGGCGTGCGCCTGCCGCTCGTCGAGGCGACCGAGGACGAGATCGCGGAGATCCGGTCAGCCCTCGAGCGAGCGGGCCTGACGGCGACGGCGAGCGTCTAGCGGCTTCTCGGCCATCAGCCTGAGCACTTCCGCGGGCCGCGCCTCGCCGAACGCGGGCCCGAGCGTGTCGAGACAGTCTTCGAAGGCTCTCAGGACGTAGCGCGCGGGCTCCTGCTCGCCGCAGAGCACGATGAAGCCGACGAGCGAGCTGTTGTCGCGGCGCAGCGGAAGCGCCGCCGAGAAGCCGGCGCTCGGAAGCTCGACGCCCTCGTCGACGACGATCCCCGCGCCGGACTCGGCCCCGCGCAGCAGCCAGCTGACGACCGCGGACTCCGGTGGCTGGTGCGTTCCGCGCTCGAGCCGGACCCCACCGCCGGATCCGTCCTCGTTCCACTCGACGAAGGCCGCGTACCCGAGAGGCCAGCTCTCCGGCCGGTCGACGACGTCGACGAAGCTTCCGAACATCTGAACCTGGTCGCCGCCCCCGGCTGCGCCGACGAGCGCCTTCGCCAGCCGGGCGACGCGGCGGCGCGCGGAGTGCCAGGTCTTGAGCCCGACGAGCGTCACGATCGCGCCGGCGACGGCGACGGGAAAGAGCGCCGTCCCGAGCCCGACGAGCACGAGCGCGCCGCCCATGAGCGCCACGACCTCGGGTCGGCGGAAGACCTCGCCGAGCGTGGGCACCGGTGCGACCGGGGGCGTCGCCGCGTCCCGGATCTCGGTGAGCTCCTCGTGGGTGAGCACGTCCGCGGGGTCCTGGCCGAGCTGCACCGCGACGAAAGCCCTCGCGATCACTGGGTGGAACTGCTCGCCACTGGCGCTCTCGATCTCGGCGAGCGCCTCTTCGCGGGTCATGCGCGGGCGGAACGGCTTCTCGGTGGTCATCGCGTCGAAGGCGTCGGCGAGGATCAGGAAGTGGGCCGCGAGTGGGATGTTCTCGCGGCTGACGCGGTAGTAGCCGGAGCCGTTGTAGCGCTCGCGGTGGTACTCGACGGCCTGCGCTTGCTGCGCGGCGAAGCGGAAGCGCTGAAGGAGGCGCGCGGAGAGGCGCGGCGCCCGCCAGACCGTGCCCCACTCGGCGGGGCTCAGCTTGCCCGGCTTGCCGAGCACGGCCGCGTCGACGGCGACCTTGCCGAGGTCGTGCAGGCGGCCGGCCCACCAGAGGCGCCGCACCTCGCTCGCGGGAAAGCCGAGGGCCTGCGCGAGCTCGTTCACGTGGGCGGCGACACGCATCGAGTGCCCGTACGTGGAAGGGTCGCGCTCGTCGACGATGTTCGCGAACGTCTCGAGCGCGGTCGCCATCTCGCGGCGCAGGCCCACGACCCTCCCGTAGAGGTGCTCGACGAGAAGCAGGAGCGGAACGAGCGCGATCGCGACCCAGACCTCGTGCAACCCCGCGTAGGCGAGCACGATCCCGAGCCCGATCGCCGCGGCGGTCGAGACCAGGTCGGGGAGCACCACCCGCTTGTTGACGAGACCTTCGAGCAGCGTCCGGACCGTGACGTAGATGAGCCCTGCGAGCGCGACCGGGAGCATGTCGTCCGGGAGATGCAGCTCACCGGCGAGGCCACCTGCGGCTTCGAGCGCGAAACCTCCGGCGAGGGCGGCCACCGCCAGTGCGCCTGCACGCCGCACGAGCTGGACGAACGGCGCGTCTCGGAACGGCGCGACGGCGACCACGCTCCAGCCGGCCACGGCCGCGGCGATCCACGGCCCTCCGATCAGGATGGCGGCGATCTGGATCGCCGACGTGAGGCTGAAGCGCTCACTGCCGAGCGCGTCGGGAAGCAGCTCGTCGTCCACCCGCTGGAGCGCCTCCGCGGCGATTGCGACGGCAGCCAGGAGCGCGAGCTTCTCGGGCGAGGCCCTGAGCGCTTCGAAGACGGCGACGTTCAGGAGAACGCCGGCGAAGAGAACCGAAACGCCGTCCACGAAACGGCGTCGAAAGAGAGACCGCATGCCACCTGCAATCGGCCTGCGGTCTCCCTCTCTTTAGGGATGAGAAATCAGGAGTGGCTTAGGGCCACTTGATCGCGCTCGGGACGATTCCCAGAACGCACCCGAGCAACGCAATCCGATGAAGCCATTCATACCGCAGCAATGTGAGCTCCTTGGGCCGATTCAACTCGCCGTCGGGCGAGGCACGTCACAGGATGGAGATCACGAATGCGCCTTCCCTCCCTCTGACGGGTGAAATCTTGCTCACCCTTTTGGCGCCCGCGCAAGTGATACTTCCGGCCATGTCTGCTTTGAGGATCACGCCGCTCGGGGGCCTGGGCGAGGTCGGGAAGAACCTCACGGTCTACGAGCTCGGGGACGAGATCGTGGTCGTCGACGCGGGGCTCGCGTTCCCGCGCGACGAGCATCTCGGAGTCGATCTCGTGCTTCCGGACTTCTCGTACCTGAAGGACCGGGCGAGCAGCGTGCGAGCCGTGCTGCTCACACACGCCCACGAGGACCACGTCGGCGCGCTGCCGTACCTGCTGCGCGAGGTGGGCGTGCCCGAGGTCTGGGGGACGCGCCTGACGCTGGGCCTGCTCCAGCCGAAGCTCGACGAGCACGGGCTGCTGCACGCGACCGAGCTCAAGGAGGCCGTCCCCGAGAACGGCTCGGTGGAGATCGGCCCGTTCCGCGCCGAGTTCGTGCGGATGGCGCACTCGGTGCCGGACACGGTCGCGATCGTGCTCGAGGCCGGCGGCCTGCGCGTCCTGCACACCGGCGACTACAAGATCGACCACACACCGGTCGACGGGTTGCGGACCGACGTCGGCCGCCTGGCCGAGATCGGGAACCGCGGCGTCGACCTCATGCTCGGAGACTCGACGAACGCAGAGCGGCCGGGCGTGACGGGCTCCGAGCGGCTCGTCGGCGAGGCCTTCCGCCAGATCATCCCGGTGCGCGAAGGGCGAATCCTCATCGCGAGCTTCGCGTCGAACGTCCACCGCATGCAGCAGGCGGTCGACGTCGCCGTCGAGACGGGACGCAAGGTGTGCGTGATCGGGCGCTCGATGCGCAAGAACATCAACATCGCGCGCAACCTCGGCTACCTCGAGGCGCCCGACGACACGTTCATCCGGCCGCCCGAGCTCGAGGAGCTCGCGCCGCACGAGGCGATGGTCCTCTGCACCGGGAGCCAGGGCGAGCCGATGTCCGCCCTGACCAGGATCGCCTATCACGACCACCCCGCGGTCACGCTCGAGCGCGGCGACACCGTGATCCTCTCCGCGAAGCCGGTCCCCGGGAACGAGCTGCGGGTCCACGACACGATCAACCGTCTGGCGAAAGCCGGCGCGGAGGTGCTGCATCAGGAGATCGCGCCGGTGCACGTGTCGGGCCACGGGAACTCGGAGGAGATCCGCACCGTGCTCGGGCTCGTGCGGCCGAAAGGCGTAATGCCCGTTCACGGTGAGTTCCGGATGCTCGCGGCACACGCGAAGCTCGCGCAGGAAAGCGGCGTGTCGGCCGGCTCGATCGTCCTCGCCGAGAACGGCTCCGTCGTCGAGCTCGACGAGCGGGGACCGCGGATCGTCGACCGCGTCGACACCGGCGTCACGTTCGTCGACGGGCTCGGAGTGGGTGACGTGCGTGACGTGGCGCTCCGCGACCGGCGGCACCTCTCGGAGCACGGCGTGCTGATCGTCGTCGCCACGGTAGGGATGAACGGCGCGCGTCCGACCGGCGAGCCCGAGCTGATCGCCCGCGGCTTCGGCGAGACGGAGCCGCTCGTCGCCGAGATGCGCGGCGAGGCGGCGCAGGTGCTCACGGACTGCCTCGAGCAGGACATCACCGAGATCAAGCTGCTCCAGGAGCACATCCACGACTCGCTCGCGCAGCTGGTGTACGACCGGACGGGGAGGCGGCCGATGATTCTTCCCGTCATCGTCGAGGTCTGAGTCGTCATAGTGAGTAGATGAGCGCGCTTCGCGCACAGCCGAGCTGGGCCGACCTGCTGGTCGACTACGCCGCCGAGGGGACGACCGCACAGAAGCTGGTCGCGCAGCTGCGTGCGTGCCAGGTGTCGGCGCTCGCGTTCTGCCGGCTGCTCGAGCGCTGGGCGCGGGGGGAGGCGTCGCCTTCGACTCCGGGCGCCCGGGAGGCGGCGCTCCGGCGGGCGGCCGAGCGCGTGGAGACGGCCCTGTCCGGACTCGACGACCCATTGGGCCGGTACCTGCTCGAGCTCGAGGCCGACCGGGCGGAAGGGCGCTCCTGGTACGGAGAGCCCGGGCGCGCGGAGCTCGTCGAGTGGCAGCCCGTGCTCAGCCGGGCGGGAGTGCACGCATCGCCGGTGCGCGTCGCGCAGGCCTATCTCGAGCTCGCCGTGCTCGTGCGCGCGCTCGAAGGCCTGGCGACTGCGGCCAGGATGCGCTCGGCGCCGAGCCCGTCCGATCTGTGGGCCGGCCTGTTCGACCTGCGCGAGAACCTCCTGAACGGCGCGCTCGACGACCTGAGAGCGCTCGCCGCGTAGCTGGAGGGCTTCGGCCCCACGCGTCGAAACGCTGCGCATGGCGCGGCGACGCACCACTAAGCGTGTGCTCAAGCCCCGTGCGCCCTCACGGGTGCGGAAGAAGCGCGCCCGCAAGACGAAGAAGGCGCACGCACACCAGCACCCCGAGCTGATCGGGCTCGTGCTCCTCGCGTTCGGCCTCTTCCTGGCGACCGTGCTCTGGGCCGGCTGGAACGGGGGCTACGTCGGCGGCTGGATCGGGGACGCGCTCGAGTCGCTGATCGGTGGCGCGGCCTTCGTTCTCCCGGTGGTGCTCGTCGTCGTCGGCGGGCTGATGGTGGGGCGCAGCGACCTCGTCGACGTCCGCCCGTTCAGGACCGGTCTGGTCGTCCTCGGCCTGGGCCTCCTCTTGACGCTCGGGAGCGGAGGCGGCTACCTCGGCAATGCGCTGAGCGGAGCGGTCGGCGCCGCGCTCGGGGGCACGGGCGCCGCCATCGTCGGCATCCTCGGCATCCTCGCTGGAACCCTGCTCCTGACCGGAGCCTCCGCAGGCGCGATCATCCGCCGCGGAGCGAGCGCCGCGCGCCAGTCGCTCGAGCGCCCGGCTCGCCACGCGGTCGACGAGCCGCCAGAGCTGATCTCGACCGCCAATGCCGCGCCGGTCCCGCTCGTCGATGCGGCCGCCGAGTACCCGGACGTGATCGGCCAGGCCGAGCCCGCGCCGCTGATCCCCTTCCCGGAGCCCGACACGCAGGAGGAGGAGCCGGACCACGAGAGCCTCTTCAACGCCTCACCGGCCGTGCAGGACTACAAGCTTCCCGACCGCAACGTCCTCCGCAAGTCCGGCACGAACGGCAACGCGCCGGCCGAGGCGAGCGGCCAGGTCGCCCACGCGCTCGTCCAGGCGCTCGCCGACTTCGGCGTCCAGGCCTCGGTCGTAGGGCAGATCGTCGGCCCGCGGGTCACGCGCTACGAGCTGCAGCTCGCCCCCGGCACGAAGATGTCCAAGGTCTCCGCGCTGAAAGACGACCTCTCCTACGCGCTGGCGACGACCGAGATCCGGATCCTCGCGCCGATCCCGGGCAAGCAGGCGGTCGGCGTCGAGGTCCCGAACCTGACCCCGAACCTCGTCACGCTCGGCGACATCTACGACGACTTGCCGCAGACGGCGAGCCCGGTCGCGGTCTGGCTCGGCAAGGACATCTCCGGAAACGCCGTGTGGACCGACCTCGCCCGCATGCCGCACATCCTCATCGCGGGCACGACCGGCTCCGGTAAGTCCGGCTGCATCAACACGATCCTGACGTCCGTCCTGCTGCGCGCGACCCCGGACGACGTGCGCATGATCCTGATCGACCCGAAGCGGATCGAGCTCTCGTTCTACGAGCAGATCCCGCACCTCCTGGCCCCGGTCGTGTCGAGCCCGAAGGAGGCGACGGCCGTTCTCGCCAACGTGATCGCCGAGATGGAGCGCCGCTACGAGCGGCTGAGCGAGGTGCGCGCCCGGAACCTGCCCGAGGCGAACCGCGCGTTCCGCGAGCGCGGCGAGCCGACGCTGCCGTACCTGCTCGTCGTGATCGACGAGCTCGCCGACCTGATGATGATCTCGCCGCAGGCGGTCGAGGACGCGATCATCCGCCTCGCCCAGAAGTCCCGCGCCGTCGGCATCCACCTCGTCCTCGCCACGCAGCGACCGTCGGTGGACGTGATCACCGGGATGATCAAGGCCAACGTCCCGTCGCGCATCGCCTTCGCGGTCTCAAGCCAGACCGACTCGCGCGTGATCATCGACCAGGGTGGCGCGGAGAGCCTCCTCGGCCAGGGCGACATGCTCTTCAAGCCGCTCGGCACGTCCAGGCTGCAGCGCGTCCAGGGCGCGTACGTTGGCGAGGAGGAGATCGGGCTCATCGTCGAGCAGGCCCGCGCGCAGCGCGAGCAGGAGCTCGACCCGTCGCTGCTCGAGGCCCCGGAGCCGCCTCCCGAGGAGCACGACGCAGACGAGGAGTTCGACCCGGACGAGGATCCGCTGCTCGACCGCGCGATCGAGGTCGTCGTCCAGGCCCAGACCGCCTCCACATCGCTCCTCCAGCGCCGCCTGCGGGTCGGCTACACGCGGGCCGGGCGCCTGATCGACATGCTCGAGCGCCGCGGGATCATCTCCGGCTACGAGGGCTCCAAGCCTCGGCGCGTGCTGATCGAGGAAGCTCAGCTCGACCGCGTTCTCTCCTAGCTTGTCCGCTCGACTGGTTTAGCATCGCTCCTTAGACATCGAGCGCAGCAAGGAGGAGGACTGTGGTGCAAAGACGGACGTGGCTGCTACTAGCAGTCTCGATATTCATCGTGGCGTTCGCCGCGGCCTGCGGCGGAGGCAGCGACGACAACAGCAGCGGTGACACGAACGGCTCGAGCAGCGGCAGCGACATCAAGGTCGGTCTCGTCACCGACACCGGCGGCGTCGACGACAAGGGCTTCAACCAGTTCTCGATCGCCGGCCTGGACGAGGCCAAGGACAAGCTGGGCGTTCAGACGCGCGTCTACGTCTCGAAGACGGCGGACGACTACCAGCCGAACCTGACCGCGGCCAGCGACGACGGGAACGATCTCGTGATCGCGGTCGGCTTCCTGCTCGCGCCGTCGACGATCGCGGTCGCGAAGCAGTATCCGGACATTTCGTACGCCGGCGTCGACCACTTCTACGGCAAGGCGGGCTCCGGGGACGGCTGCGACGAGGCGAAGACCTGCGCGCTGCCGAACACGCTCGGCATGCAGTACCCGTCCGAGCAGTCCGGCTATCTCGCCGGGATCGTGGCCGCGCTGATGACGAAGAGCGGCACGGTCTCGACCGTCGGCGGCAAGAAGATCCCGCCGGTCGACAACTGGATCGCGGGCTTCCAGTACGGCGTCAAGCAGACGAAGCCGAGCGTCAAGACGCTGAACGCGTACTCGCAGGACTTCGAGGACCTGGCCAAGTGCAAGGAGATCGCGCTCGACCAGATCGCTCACGGCTCGGACGTCGTCTTCCAGGTCGCCGGCAAGTGCGGCCTCGGGGCGATCGACGGCGCCTGCGAGAAGGGCAAGCTGGCGATCGGCGTCGACGTCGATCAGTCCGGACAGGGCGACTGCGTGATCACGAGCGCGCTGAAGCCGCTCCAGTCGTCCGTGTACGACCTGATCAACACGTTCGTCGACGGCGGCTTCAAGGGCGGCACGAACGCCTTCTACGGCGTCCAGGACCTGCCCGACGCCCAGCTCTTAACGGACTTCCACGGCGACGTGCCGCAGAGCGTGAAGGACGCGGTCGACAAGGGTCTGGAAGACCTGAAGAGCGGCGCGGCGAAGCCACCGGCGACGGTCGGAGGCTAGAACCGACGTAGGTACGGGGGGCGCGCTCAAAGCGCCCCCCGTACGATCTCGGCGCTTATGAGCAGCGCACCGACCGTCCTCGAGCTGAAGGGGATTACGAAGCGCTTCCCGGGCGTCGTCGCCAACGATTCCGTCGACTTCGACCTGCGCCGCGGCGAGGTGCACGCGCTCCTGGGCGAGAACGGGGCGGGGAAGTCGACGCTGATGAACGTTCTCTACGGCCTCTACCAGCCGGACGAAGGCGAGATCAGCGTCCACGGGAAGCCGGTCTCGATCCGGTCGCCGAAGGACGCGATCGACCTCGGCATCGGGATGGTCCACCAGCACTTCATGCTGATCCCGGTGATGACCGTGGCCGAGAACATCGTGCTCGCGACCGAGCCGAAGAAGGCGGGCGTCCTGCTCGACTACGAGGCCGCGGTCAAACGTGCCGAGGACATCGCGAGGACGTTCAACTTCTCGATCAATCCCCGCGCCCGCGTGCAGAACATCGGCGTCGGCCAGCAGCAGCGCGTGGAGATCCTGAAAGCCCTCTATCGAGGCGCGGACATCTTGATCCTCGACGAGCCGACCGCCGTGCTCACACCGCAGGAGACGCGCGAGCTGTTCGGCATCCTCCGCTCGCTGACGAACGAGGGCATGTCCGTCATCTTCATCACGCACAAGCTGAACGAGGTGCTCGAGATCGCCGACCGGATCACGGTGCTTCGCCGCGGGAAGATGATCGAGACCTTCTCGAGGGAGGGCGCGACCCAGGAGACTCTCGCCCGCTCGATGGTCGGCCGCGAGGTGCTGCTGCGGGTCGAGAAGACGCCGGCCCAGCCGGGCGAGAAGGTGCTCGAGGTTCGCGACCTGAAGGTGCTCGACGACCGGCAGCTGGAGGCCGTCAAAGGAGTCTCGTTCGACGTCTGCGCCGGCGAGATCGTCGGCCTCGCCGGAGTGGACGGGAACGGGCAGAGCGAGCTCGTGGATGCGCTGACGGGGCTGCGGAAGCCGGTCGACGGGAAGGTCATCGTGTCCGGAAAAGACGTGACCGGCCAGGGCGCACGCGCCTCGTTCGACGCGGGGGAGGGGCACATCCCCGAGGATCGGCACCGGCGCGGGCTCGTCCTCGACTTCACACTCGCCGAGAACATCGCGCTCCACGACTACCGGAAAGCGCCGGACTCGAAGTTCGGCTGGCTTTTTCCCGGGCGTCTCACAGAGCGCGCCAAGAGGCTGATCAAGGAGTTCGACGTGCGCGGCGGAGGCCCGCAGACGCATGCCGAGGCGCTCTCGGGCGGCAACCAGCAGAAGGTCGTGATCGCGCGTGAGGTCGGACGCAACCCGAACGCCCTCGTCGCCGCGCAGCCCACACGCGGGCTCGACGTCGGCGCGATCGAGTTCGTCCACCAGCGGCTCGTCGCCGAGCGTGACGAGGGCAAGGCGGTGCTCCTCGTGTCGCTCGAGCTGGACGAGATTCTCTCGCTCTCCGACCGAATCCTCGTCATCTACGAGGGCCGGATCGTCGGCGAGTACGGCTCCGAGGCGACCGACGAGCAGCTCGGGATCGCGATGACGGGCGGAGCGGGAGAGGAGGCGGCGTGAGCGAGGCGACTCCCTCCGAGCCCACTCCGGAGCCCGGGCTCCCGCGCATCACGAACATCTTCTACGAGCGGATCGGCGGCGCGCTCGTGCCGCTCGCGGCGACCGCCCTCGCGTTCCTGATCGGAGGCCTCGTCGTCTTGATCACGGGGCACAACCCGCTGACCGCTTACCGCGCCATCTTCAACGGAACGGGCTTCAACTGGTTCTTCCCGTGGGTCACGGGCGACGAGCGGCGGATCGCGGCCAAGGACCTCCAGGAAACGCTCCGCGTGACGACGCCGCTGATCCTGACCGCGCTGGCGGTCGCGTTCGCCTTCCGCGCCGGGCTCTTCAACATCGGGGGCCAGGGGCAGTACTGGGTGGGCTTCATGGCGGCGCTGTTCGTCGGCACGCATCTCCACAGCCTCCCGCGGCCGCTGCACGTCATCGTCGGGCTCGGCGCCGGGATCGTCGGCGGGATGCTGTGGGGCGGCATCGCCGGGTTCCTGCGGGCGACCTCGGGCGCCCACGAGGTGATCACGACGATCATGCTCAACTGGATCGCGATCTTCGGCGGGCAGTACTTATACGAGCTCGGCGGACCGTTACAGGGCACGAACGCGTCGCTTCCGCGCTCGGACGTGATCGACGCGTCCGCGAAGCTCTGGGTCTGGTGGGGCACCTTTCCGGGGCTGCACGTCGGGATCTTCATCGCCGTCGCGGCGCTCGTCGTCTACACGCTGATCCTGAACCGCACGACCCTCGGCTTCGGGATCCGCGCCGTCGGCTTCAACCCCGACGCCGCCGCGTACAGCGGGATCCCGGTCCGCCGGAACTACTTCCTCGCGCTCGCCATCGCGGGTGGCTTCGCCGGCATCGCCGGCGCGATCGACGTGCTCGGATTCAAGTACTCGATCGACACCAGCGACTTCGGGAGCGGCATCGCGTTCACCGGGATCGCGGTCGCCCTGCTCGGCCGGAACAAGCCGGTGGGCATCTTCTTCGCCGCGCTCCTGTTCGCCGGCCTGCAGGTGGGCACGTCGTCGCGCAACCTCGACCCGGCGATCTTCCCGCCCGAGCTGGCCACGGACCTCTCGACGATGATCCAGGCGCTCGTCATCTTCTTCGTCGCCGCCGACGTCCTGATCATCTACATCTGGCGGCTGCGCAGGCACCTGAAGGTGGGCCGGCCGCTGAAAGAGGAGCCGGCGAAGACGTGATCGACAGAGCCCGCACCCCGCGCAGCGTCGGGATCGCCGGCATCGCCCTCGGGATCTTCGCGTTCTGGGTGACCGTGCCGCCCTTCACGACGCGCTTCTTCGGCATTCCGGTCGTCCTCGGGCTCGCGGCGCTCGGCCTCGGGGCCGCCGCGCTCGTGCAGGGCGAGCGCCGGCTTGGATCGTTCGCTCTCGGCTTCGGCTTCATCGGCATGCTCGGCGGCCTGTGGGCGCAGGGCGTCGACGAGGCGACGCTCAAGGACGTCCTGACCGCCGGGCTCCTCGCCTCGACGCTGCGCTTCGCGACGCCCCTCGCCTTCGCCGCGATGGGCGGGATCTTCTCCGAGCGCTCGGGCGTCGTGAACATCGGGCTCGAAGGGATGATGCTGACCGGCGCGTTCTTCGCCGTCTGGGGCTCGATCTGGAGCGGGAGCTGGGTCGTCGGACTGCTGATGGCGATGGTCTTCGGCGCGCTCCTCGCCCTGATCCACGCGTTCTTCTCGATCCACCTGAGGGCCGACCAGATCGTGAGCGGGTTCGCCGTCAACTTCCTCGCGCTCGGAGTCACGGGCTACCTGTTCAGCGACCTCTACTCGAGCGGCATCGAGACGAACGACGTCTCCCGTGTGCCGACGCTGTCTCTCGACTTCCTCGACGACATCCCGGGGATCGGAGCGTTCCTGCACGACGTCTTCGGAGGCCTGAGCCTCCTCGTCTGGCTCATGTTCCTCGCGGTCGGGCTCACGTACGTCGTGTTGTTCCGGACGCCGCTCGGGCTGCGCATCCGCTCCGTCGGTGAGCATCCGCGGGCGGCGGACACCGTCGGCATCTCGGTCTACGCGATCCGCTACCTGGCCGTCACGACCTCGGGCGTGCTCGCCGCGCTCGGCGGCGCGTTCCTCTCGATCGGGTTCGTCGGCACCTTCTCCGAGAACATGACGAGCGGGCGCGGCTTCATCGCGCTGGCAGCCGTCATCTTCGGCAAGTGGCGGCCGGGGCTGGCGTTCCTCGCGACGCTCCTCTTCGGCTTTGGGTTCGCGCTCGCGATCCCGCTCCAGCGCGAGGCGGGCATCTCGGAGAACCTCGTCTCGACCTTCCCGTACATCCTGACCCTCGTCGCCGTGGCCGGGCTGATCGGCCGCTCGATTCCGCCCGCCGCGGATGGCCGCCCCTACGTCAAGCAGTAACGGGCAGCGGCCGCGGAACCGCGTCGCCGTCGTGGCGCTCGTGCTGGGCGTGCTGGCCGTGCTCGCGATCCCGGTCGCGGTCTACGTCACCGACCGGCGAAACGACCTGCGCCTGATCCATGCGGGCGTCGTGGTGCCCGTCGCGTTCGTCCTCGGATTCGCCGCGATCAGGCTCGCCAGGCGGGCTCGGATCCGGCTCGAGCGGACGCTCGGCCGCGCAGGGGGCCAGGTCCCCGCGCGGCTGGGCCGGATCTTCGGGTGGCTCGGCGTCTACCTCGCCCTGATCGGCGGCATCTCGCTCGCGGTGTACTACGTCGAGTACCAGCTCTTGGCGTAGACTCCGCGTCTCCCCGTGTTCGAGATCGGCAACAGCCTCCGCGAGGCTCGTCTGCGGCAGGGGCTCGAGTTCCCGGAGATCGAGCAGTCCACGAAGATTCGTGGCAAGTACCTGCGCGCCCTGGAAGAGGAGCAATTCGACGTCCTGCCCGCGCAGACGTACGTCAAGGGCTTCCTGCGCTCGTACGCGGACTATCTCGGCCTCGACGGACAGCTCTACGTCGACGAGTTCAACTCGCGTTACGTCCGCGGCGAGCTCGAGGACGAGGAGGAGCAAACGCCGTACAGGCCGAGAGTGTCGAGCCCGAGCCGCGGCGGGGCTTTGCAGAACAAGGCCGTGCTGCTGACCGTCGCCGCGATCGTCGGTCTCACGATCTTCGTCTTCGCCGCTTTCCGGTGGGGCGGGCCGGGCGACCAGAGCGGCGTCCTTCCTCCGAACAAGCCGCAGGCCACGAAAAAGGCGGCCAAGAAGCCGGTCTCGAGGCTCGTCGCGGGAGGCGTCAACGGCGGCGCGTACCTCGCCGTGTATCGCGGTCCCCGGACGGGGCGTGCGATCTACGAAGGAACGCTGGAGAACGGGCGCAGGAAGCGCTTCACCTTCGACCGGCACCTCTGGGTGTACGTCTTCGCGCCGGCGAACCTCCGGCTCAAGCTGAACGGGACCGTGCGTCCGGTGCCGGGCGCGGGAACAGGGTCGCGCCGCTGGCTCGAGGTGACGCCGACGGGCATCAAGCTCGCTCCGCCCGCTTGACGCTCACCGCGTCGGTTCTCGTCACGGGCAGCGAGCTGATCCGCGGCGGCCGCCGCGACGCAAACGGGCCGTTCCTGGCCCAGGAGCTGACGCGGCGCGGTCTCGAGCCGGGCGGGATCACGATCGTCGGGGACGACCCCGCGGCGCTCGAGCCGGCGATCCGCGAGAGGCTCGGGGCCGACCTGCTCGTCCTCTCGGGCGGCCTCGGCCCGACGCACGACGACCGGACGGTCGAGCTCCTCGCGCGCGCGGCCGGCCTCGAGCTGCGGGTCGACGAGGAGCTCGTCACGGAGATCGAGGGCATCTCCCGGCGCATCGCGGAGCGTCTGGGCAGGCCGTACGCGGAATTCGAGGAGGGCGTCCGCAAGCAGGCGACGGTGCCCGAAGGCGGGCGCGTGATCGGGATCGCCGGGACCGCGCCGGGGCTCGTCGTGGAGACCGGACGCGCCGTCGCGGTCGTCCTACCCGGTCCGCCGCCCGAGCTGCAGCGTCTCTGGAGGGCGGCGCTCGAGGACGTGGCCGTGCAAGCCGTGCTCGAGCAGGCGCAGCCGCCCGAGTACCGCATCCTGCGCGTGTACGGCCTCAGCGAGTCGGCGATTGCGCGGACGCTGGCGGAGGCCGGGGGAGAGCCGGACGGCGTGCAGGTCACGATCTGTGCGCACGCGGGCGAGATCTGGGTCGAGCTGTTCGGGCCGGGCGAGGGCCTGGCGGCCGAGCTGGGGGATGCGCTCGGCGAGGCGGTCTTCAGCGACGACGACCGGGCGGTGGAGGAGATCGTGCTCGACGAGGCGCGTGCGCGCGGTCTGCTGCTTGGGACTGCAGAGTCGTGTACCGGGGGGCTCGTGGCCGCGCGACTGACCTCGGTCCCCGGTTCGAGCGACGTCTTTCTCGGAGGGATCGTGGCGTACGACAACGCCGTGAAGACGGCCCGTCTCGGAGTCCCAGCGGAGACGCTCGAGATGCATGGAGCGGTGTCGGCCGAGACGGCCGCCGCGATGGCGCGGGGCGCGCGGGAGGCGCTCGGCGCCGACGTCGCCGTCTCGGACACGGGCATCGCCGGGCCCGGCGGCGGGACGCCGGAGAAACCGGTCGGGCTCGTCCACCTCCATGCGTCCGGCCCGGAAGGTGAGCTGCACAGGGAGCTGCAGCTGCCCGGCGACCGGGAAGCGGTGCGAGGACGGGCGACGGCCGCGGCGCTGCATTTGCTGCGGGCACTTCTGGCACAGAGCCGTCACACCTCGGCATGAATTCCTCGGGTAGCGTCGAGGACGATGAGCGTCTACGGCTCTTTCTCGGCTTCGGCCTGCCCGCTGCAGCCGCCGCGCAGATCGCTGCCTGGCAGCACGAGCAGCTCGTCGCCGAGGGCGTCCGCATCGTCCCGGTCGAGAACCTGCACGTCACGATCGCGTTTCTCGGCTCACGGCCGGGCGGGGAGGTCCCTGCGATCTCCGCTGCCCTGCGCGAGTCCGCTCGAGGTGTTCCCGAGCCCGTGCTCACGCCGATGCGGTACCGCGAGACGCGCTCGGTCGGGATGCTCGTCCTGGACGACGAGGACGGCCGCGCGACGCGGATCGCCGAGGAGGCGCAGCGCAGGCTGGCCGGGCTCGGCGTCTACGAGCCGGAGAAGCGTCCGTGGCTTCCGCACCTCACGCTCGTCCGCTTTCGCGAGCGTCCGCGGCTCCGGCCGACGATCCCCGATGTGGGCCCGATGACGACGTCCGACGCTGCTGTTTACATGTCCCGACTGCGCCCGACCGGGGCGCAGTACGAAGTCGTGGAATCAGTTCCACTAGGAGGTGGATGAGGTTGGATCGGGAGCAATCACTCGACAACGCCCTCGGACAGATCGAGCGCCAGTTCGGCAAGGGCTCGGTCATGCGCATGAACGACGCCGCGCAGGTGGCGACGGGCGCGGTCTCGACGGGATCGCTCTCGCTCGATCTCGCCCTCGGAGTGGGCGGGCTGCCGCGTGGCCGCATCGTCGAGGTCTTCGGCCCCGAGTCGTCGGGGAAGACGACCCTCGTCTACCACGTGATCGCAGAGGCCCAGCGCCGCGGCGGCATCTGTGCCTTCATCGACGCCGAGCACGCGATGGACCCGCAGTACGCGCGCCGCATCGGCGTCAACATCGACGAGCTGCTCGTCTCCCAGCCCGACCACGGGGAGCAGGCGCTCGAGATCGCCGAGCTGCTGATCCGCTCGGGCGCGCTCGACGTCGTCGCGGTCGACTCGGTCGCGGCCCTGACCCCGAAGGCGGAGATCGAGGGTGAGATGGGCGACACCCACGTCGGCCTCCAGGCGCGGCTGATGAGCCAGGCGCTGCGCAAGCTCGCCGGAACGCTCAACCGCACCGACACGATCTGCCTCTTCACGAATCAGCTGCGCGAGAAGATCGGGGTCATGTTCGGCTCGCCAGAGACGACTCCGGGCGGGCGGGCGCTGAAGTTCTACTCCTCGGTCCGGCTCGACATCCGCCGCATCGAGACGCTGAAGGAAGGCGTCGAGGCGATCGGCAACCGCGTGCGGGTCAAGGTCGTGAAGAACAAGGTCGCGCCGCCGTTCAAGCAGGCCGAGTTCGACATCATCTACGGCTCCGGGATCTCCTGGGAGGGCACGGTCCTGGAGGCCGGGCTCGAGCGGAAGGTCGTCCAGAAGTCGGGCTCGTACTTCAGCTTCGACGACGAGCGGCTCGGGCAGGGGCGCCAGAACGCGGCCGCCTTCCTCCGGGAGCATCCGGACGTGTCCGAGAAGATCGTGCACCGCATCCAGAGCGAGCTGGCCGAGGGCGGGATCGCCTCGGCGCGCCTGCTGCCGGCGGCGCCCGCCGAGAACGGCGCCACCGGCAAGGAGGAGGCGAAGGCTGCAGTCGAAGAGGTTGCCGCGAAGGGTTAGCTCGCTGAAAGCTCGGCCGCGGGAACGGGTCGAGGTCGAGCTCGACGGCGAGGTGTGGCGCACCCTGCCGGCCGAGGTGGTGCTGAGGGCAGGGCTCGACGTGGGCGTGGAGCTCGACCGTGAGCGCGCACGCCGCTTGCGGAGGGAGCTTCGGCGGCATGAAGCGATGAGGAGGGCCGTCGGCGTCATCCGAAGACGGGACGTCTCGACATCGGAGCTCGACGAGCGGCTCGAGCGCGCGCAGGTCGATGCGGCGACGCGTGCGGAGGTCGTCACGCGCCTCAGCGAGTCGGGCGCGATCGACGACACCCGCGTCGCACGGAACCGGGCTCGAGGACTGGCGGAGCGGAGCTCGGGCGACTCGCTCATCCGGCACGACCTCTCTGCGCGAGGGATCTCGCCCGAGAGCGTCGCGGCGGCGCTCGAGAGCCTCGAGCCGGAACGGGCGCGGGCAGAGCGGGTGGTCGAGCGTCGAGGGGCGGGGCCGAAAACCGCGCGCTACTTGGCGGGGAAGGGCTTTTCCGAGGACACGATCGAGTCGGCCTGCGGCGAAGCCGTTGCAGAAGACGCCCCTCCCGCTGTATTCTGAGTTGTAGAAGACAAGACGTTTTGCCTGCATAAGCGCAGTTTCCGAATCGTTCGACCCAGTACGACCACGAGAAAAGCACCTTGATCGCCCGTACAGACGCTGCTGAGAGGGGCTCCGCCGGGACCGGCTGAGCCCAGTTCGACGCGGTCCTCGCAGGCCGCACCATTCGGAGATTGAGCCGCGCGGGCCCGGACCCGAGGAGCATCCATGCTCGTCATTGCGGCAGTTCTGATCAGCGTCCTGGTCACGGCGGTGCTCGTCATGGTCGTCCTGCGCATGCTCGGAGGCTCGAACCTCGCTGAGGCGCGGCGCGAGGCCGAGACGATCCGCCGTGAGGCGAAGGTCGCGGCGCGCGAGGAGGCGGTCCGGCTCCGGCAGGACGTCGAGCGCGAGGTGGGGGAGCAGCGCGGGCGGATGACGAAGATCGAGGAGCGCGTCCTGGCGCGAGAAGACGAGGTCGAGCGGCGCCAGCGCGACATCGAGCGCCGTGAGCAGGGCCTGGCCGACCGCGAGATCCACGTCAAGGAGCTCCAGGAAGACCTGAAGCAGGCGAAGCAGCGCGAGCTCGAGGAGCTCGAGCGCGTCGCCGGGATGACCGTCAATGAGGCCAAGGCGCGCCTCCTGGAGCAGTCGGA
>DATBGG010000057.1:0-29500 GCA_036558065.1 Gaiellaceae bacterium
GGGCGAGGTCGACTACATCAACGCGCACGGGACGTCCACGCCGCTCGGCGACGCGAGCGAGACGAAGGTGATCAAGCTCGCGCTCGGCGAGGAGAACGCGGCCAGGACGCCGGTCTCCTCGACGAAGGGCGCGACCGGCCACTGCCTTGGCGCCGCGGGTGCAGTCGAGGCCGTCTTCACGACGCTCGCCGTGAGCACCGACACGCTGCCGCCGACGATCAACTACGACACGCCCGATCCGGAGTGCGACCTCGACTACATCCCGAACGAGGCGCGTAAGGCCGAGGTCAAGGTCGCGGTCTCGAACTCGTTCGGCTTCGGCGGCCACAACGCCTGCATCGTTCTGCGCGAGCTCGACGACTGAGCTTCGAGCTTCGCTGAAGGTACGGTGCCGAGATTCATGGCTACGCGCTGGGCAACCTTCGACTGCTACGGCACCTTGATCGACTGGAACCTCGGGATCCGGACGCAGCTCGAGCGGCTGTTCGGCGTGCAGGAAGCTCCGCGCCTGCTCGAGCGCTACCACGAGCTCGAGCCGGAGATCGAGTCGGAGCCCTTCCACACCTATCACGAAGTCCTGACGCTCGCGCTCGAGCGGCTTGCCCGGGAGGAGTCCGTCCAGCTACCCGAAGGCGAAGCCGGCGCGCTCGCCAAGTCGCTGCCCGGCTGGCCGCCGTTCCCCGACGTGCCGCCGGCGCTGGCCGAGCTGCGCGACCGAGGCTGGAAGCTCGCGCTGCTCTCGAACACCGACCGAGACCTGATCGCCGCCTCGCAGAAGCAACTCGGCGTTCCCGTCGACCTCGCGATCGTGGCCGAGGACGTCGGCTCCTACAAACCCGCGCACGGCCACTGGGAGCGCTTCTTCGAGACGACGACGGCGGACCGCGACTCGCACGTCCACGTCGCCGCGAGCCTCTTCCACGACATCGCGCCGGCACGGGAGCTCGGGCTGAAGAGCGTCTGGATCAACCGTCTCGGCGAGCAAGCCGATCCCGAGCCGGACCGCGAGCTGACCGACCTCACGAACCTGCCGGACACGCTCGACGAGCTGGTCGAGCCGTGAGCACGATCCGCCCTGCGCAGAGGGACGACCTCGACGCGACCGCGGCGATGCTCAACGAGCACTCGCGGCGACTCCACGGCGTGGACGACATGACGGCGGCGGACCTGCTGCTGTACTGGGAATCGCCGGACGTGGCGCTCGGGCAGGACGTGCTGGTGGCCGAGAACGAGCGAGGCATCGTCGGCTACGCGGACGTCGGCGAGCACGGCGACCACGTCTGGCTCGACGTGAGGGGCATCGACCCAGGAGCCCTGCCTGCGCTGCTCGAGGCGATCGAGCGCCGTGCACGCGAGGTGAGGCCGGACGCGAAGCTGATGGGCTACGCCTCGGCCGACGACGGGCCGCTGGCGGAGCTCTTCGATCGGAGCTACTCCCGCGTTCGTCACTCGTTCCGCATGCGCATCGATCTCGACCAAGCTCCGCCCGAGCCCGAGTGGCCCGAGGGCATCTCGGTCCGCACGATGCGCGACGGCGAGGAGCAGCTGTTCTACGACGCACACAACGCCTCGTTCGCCGGCACGTGGATGTTCCACCTCGATCCGTACGAGATCTGGCGCCACTGGTTCGTCGAGGATCCCGCCTTCGATCCCTCGCTCTGGTTCGTCGCCGAGTCAGGAGAGGAGCCCGCCGGGATCGTGATCGCGCGCCTGGCCGATCACGAGCCGGGGCTCGGCTGGATCCGCATCCTCGGAGTGCTTCCGGAGTACCGCCGGCGAGGGCTCGGCCAAGCGCTTCTCCGCCACTCGTTCGGTGAGTTCGCCCGGAGGGGCGCGAATGCGGTCGGGCTGGGCGTCGACGCCGAGAATCCGACCGGAGCGGTTCGGGTCTACGAGCGGGCGGGCATGCGCGTCGAGCGGACGAACCTGCTGTTCGAGAAAGAACAGCGATAATCGAGGCGCAGTGGCCGAGCCCCGAATCGACGTCTCCATCGAGCACAAGAACCGGCCGGAATCGTCGGACGGGGACCGCAAGCATCCGAATACGTGCCCGTCCTGCGGTTCGCACTACCGCGACGACGAGCTCAAAGAGAACCTCGGCGTCTGCGCGCAGTGCGGCCATCACTTCCCCGTCGGTGCGCGCGAGCGGATCGCCCAGCTCGTCGACACGGGCACCTTCCAGGAGGAGGCGTCCGAGCTCCGCTCGGAGGACCCGCTCGGGTTCTTCGATCTACGGCCGTATCCGGAGCGCCTGGCCGAGGCCGAGGTCTCGACCGGCCTCGGCGACGCGATGATGATCGGCTCCGCCGCGATCGAGAGCGAGGCGTGTGAGCTGGCGGTCATGGACTTCTCGTTCATGGGCGGCTCGATGGGCAGCGTCGTCGGCGAGAAGCTCGCGCGTGCGGCGGACAGCGCGATCGAGCGCAAGGTGCCGCTCGTCTCGGTCACCGCGTCGGGTGGCGCCCGCATGCAGGAGGGGATCCTGTCGCTGATGCAGCTGCCGAAGACGGTCTGCGCCGTCGAGGACCTGCGCGACGCGCGCTGCGGATTCATCAGCGTCATGTCCCATCCGACCACGGCCGGCGTCCTCGCGAGCTTCGCGAGCCTCGGCGACGTCATCGTTGCTGAGCCGGGCGCCCTGCTCGCCTTCACCGGTCCGCGCGTCGTCCAGCAGACGACCCGCGAGAAGCTGCCCGAGGACTTCGGTCTGGCCGAGTCGAACCTCCGTTTCGGCCACCTCGACGCCATCGTCCCCCGTCCCGAGCTGCGAGCCTTCGTCGCGCGCACGCTGCGGCTCTTCCGCAATGGCCGGTGAGGACGAAAGACATCTTCGTGAGCGGCTGAGCCGGCTGCGCGGGCTGCCGCTCCTGCGCGGCGCGCGCCTCACGGGCGACGTCGCGAAGTTCAAGAAGCAGCTCGACGAGATCGAGGCACAGCCGTCGGAGGAGACGTGGCGGCTCGTCGAGCTCGCCAGGCACTCGCAGCGGCCGTACACGCTGGACTATGTCGACAGGTTGTTCGAGGACTACGTCGAGCTCCACGGCGACCGGGCGCGCGCCGAGGATCCCGCGCTCGTGACCGGCCTGGCCCGCTTCGGCGGACGGACGATCGCGATCATCGGGCAGCAGAAGGGGCGCGACCTGAACGAGCGCCAGAAGCGCAACTTCGGGATGCCACACCCGGAGGGCTACCGCAAGGGCATGCGCCTGATGGAGATCGCGCAGCGGCACGGCTTTCCGCTCGTCACGTTCCTCGACTCCCCGGGCGCGTACCCCGGCGTGGCTGCGGAGCAGCACGGCCAGGGCGGAGCGATCGCCCGCTCGCAGGCCCTGATGGCGCGGCTGACGATTCCGGTTGTCGCCTGCATCATCGGTGAAGGCAACTCCGGCGGCGCGATCGCGATCGGCCTCGTCGACCGTGTGCTGATGCAGGAGAACGCGATCTACAGCGTGATCTCGCCGGAAGGGTGCGCGGCGATCCTCTGGCGCGACGGCGCCGAGAAGGTGAAGGCCGCGGTCGCGCTCCAGCCTGACGCGTTGCACTGCCTCAACCTTGGGGTGATCGACGACATCGTCCCGGAGCCGAAAGGCGGCGCGCACCTCAACCCCGACGAGGCGGCGCGGATGCTCGGCGAGTCGCTGGGCCATACGCTCGAGCAGCTCTCGACGCTGTCCGGCGAGGAGCTTCGTGCACAACGTCGCGAGCGCTACCGCCGCGTCGGCGTCTATAGCGCCCTCGGCACGGAACCCGCTCTGCAACGCGGTTTCTGAGGCTTTTCCACAGCGGACGGGGGAGACGTATCCACATCGTCCACAACCTTTTCCCCTGCCTCCAGACAGCGAGGAGGCCGGCAAGAAACCGGCCCCACACGCTGACCCCCTGGTGTTCAGGGATGAGTTTTGGGGACTCGCAAGTCCCGCTTATGGGACTTACTTTGCCGCCTCTTCAATCTTGAAACCTCCATTGTGGGATTTCCTCTCGAGGCCTCCGGGTACACGAGGACCATGCGATCCATCTGGAGCGGCACGATCTCGTTCGGGCTCGTCAGCGTGCCCGTGCAGATGTACTCGGCGACGGAGTCGAAGGAGCTTCGCTTCCACTTCCTGCACAAGAAGGACCTGCAGCCGATCGGGTACGACAAGGTGCGCAAGGACACAGGCAGGCACGTGGACCCCGACGACGTCGTGCGCGGCTTCGAGATCGCGAAAGGCCGGTACGTCCCGATCGAGGACGAGGATCTCGACCGGCTCGACATCGAGCTGACCCACTCGATCGACATCCTCGACTTCGTCGACCTCGAGGAGATCGACCCGATCTACTACCGCAAGGCCTACTACCTGCTCCCGCAGGACGGCGCCGAGAAGCCGTACCGCCTGCTCGTGAAGGCGCTCGAAGAGACCGAGAAGGTCGGAATCGCGAAGGTCGTGATCCGCAACAAGCAGCACCTGGCGGCGCTTCGCGCCCATGACGGGGTGCTCGTCCTCGAGACCATGTACTACGCGGACGAGGTGCGGAAGCCGGAGAAGGTGAACGGGAGCGCGCGAGTGCAGAAGGCCGAGGTGGACATGGCGAAGACGCTCGTCGAGAACCTGAGCGCGTCGTTCAAGCCGGAGAAATACGACGACACGTACCGCAAGGAGCTGCTCAGCCTGATCCGAGCCAAGGACAAGGGCAAGGAGCTGCCGGAGCCGCAGGAGCAAGAGGAGGCCGAGGTCGTCGATCTGATGGCGGCGCTTCGCGAGTCGGTCGGCCAGACGAAGAAGAAGACCCGTAGGCGGTCAAAGAAGGCAAGCTGAGGTTCGGGCGTTCCGCTATTGATTCGGTCGTGTCGACCGGTCAGTTCAGACGGACGCACGGGCTGAGCCCGAACGTCCTGACGACGGCACCGCAAGCGGTGCCTTAGGTGGCGAAGGCCAAGGCCGGGCTCGCCGACTACAAGCGCAAGCGGGACCCGAAGAAGACTCCCGAGCCGTTCGGCTCGTCGAAGCGCGGGAAGAAGCCGATCTTCGTCGTCCAGCGCCACGACGCGCGGCGGCTCCACTACGACTTTCGCCTGGAGCGGAACGGCGCGCTGGCCAGCTGGGCCGTCCCGAAGGGCCCGCCGCTCGAGCCAGGCCAGCAGCACCTCGCGGTTCACGTCGAGGACCATCCGCTCGAGTACGCCACCTTCGAAGGAGAGATCCCGAAGGGCCAGTACGGCGCCGGCACAGTCGAGCTCTGGGACAAGGGCACCTATGACCTCATCGAGGAGAAACGCGACGGCGGGCTCACGGTCCTCCTCCACGGCAAGCGGCTCAAGGGCACGTACGCGCTGGTCCCCGCGCACCTGTCCGGCGACGAGAAGAACTGGCTGATCCTTCGCAAGAAGGACGACGGCGCCACTGCGCCGCGTAGCGCCCGTCGCTACCGGCCGATGCTCGCGACGCTGGCCGAGAACGTCCCGCACGGCGACTGGATCTACGAGATCAAGTGGGACGGGTACCGGATCGTGGCCACGGTCGCCGGCGGCGAGCCCGAGCTGCGGACGCGCAAGGACCAGGACTACACGAAGCGCTTCGAGAACGTCGCCAAGGAGCTGGTCAAGGCGCTGAAGACACCCGACTGCGTCGTCGACGGCGAGGTCTGCGCGCTCGACGAGGAAGGACGTCCGAGCTTCTCCGCGATGCAGCAGGGCAAGCCCGGGACGCCGATCGTCTACTACGTGTTCGACCTGCTCGAGGTCGAGGGCGAGCCGGTCGTCGACCTCCCGCTCGAGGAGCGGCGCAAGCGCCTCGAGAAGCTCCTCGACAAACGGAACCGGACAGTCCGCTTCTCGGAGACGTTCGACGACGGCGACGCGCTGCTCGAGGCCGCGAACCAGCAGGGGCTCGAGGGGATCATGGCCAAGCGCCTCGGCTCCAAGTACCTCCCGGGCCGGCGCTCGGGCGAATGGCTGAAGATCAAGGGCCACGGGCGCCAGGAGTTCGTGATCGCGGGCTACACGCGCGGCAAGGGCAGGCGGCAAGGAACACTCGGCGCGCTCGTGCTCGCAACGTACGAAGGCCGTGAGCTCGTCTACGTCGGGAACGTCGGCACCGGGTTCAACGACCGCGAGATCGACCGGCTGTTGAAGAAGCTGAAGCCGCTCGCGCGGGACACGTCGCCGTTTCCGAGCGTGCCGAAGATGCCGCGCATCCGGAAGGGCGACGTCGTCTGGGTCGAGCCGAAGCTCGTGGCCGAGGTCGAGTTCGTCGAGTGGACGCACGACGGCCACCTGCGCGCGCCTGCGTACAAGGGCCTGCGCGAGGACAAGGAGGCGGCCGAGGTGCGCCGCGAGGAGCCCGAGCCGTTCCCGGCCGAGATTCGCAAGGGCAAGCGCGTCTTCAAGCCGTCCAACGTGGACAAGCTTTTCTGGCCCGACGAGGGGATCACGAAGGGCGACTTGCTCTCGTACTACCAGCGGGTCGCGCCCGCGCTCGTCCCGCACCTCAAGAACCGTCCGTTCACGCTGAAGCGCTACCCCGACGGCTGGCAGGGCAAGTTCTTCTTCCAGAAGGACGCGCCGAAGGGGATGCCGGACTGGATCGCGACAGCGTCGATCGTCGTCTCCACGCGCGACAAGCCGCGGCAGCGGAGGCGGATCGACGCGCCGCTCGTGAACGACGAGCTCGCGCTGCTCTGGATGGTGAACATGGGCTGCATCGACCTGAACACCTGGTACTCGCGGATCGACAAGCCCGACCGGCCCGACTGGGTGCTCTTCGACCTCGATCCCTCACCGGACGTGGGGTTCGCCGAGACGATCCAGGTCGCGCTGCTCGTGAAGCAGGCGCTCGACGCGTTCGAGCTCGAGAGCTTCGTGAAGACGAGCGGCTCCGAGGGCATCCACATCCTCGTCCCGATTGCGCGGAGGCACACGTACGCGGACACGCGCGAGTTCTCGGCGATCGTGGCGAACGCGCTCGCGCGCACGCACCGCGGGCTCGTCACGACCGAGTGGACGAAGTCGAAGCGCCGCGGCGTCCTGATCGACTCGAACCAGAACGGCGAGGGGAAGACGATCGCGTCGGTCTACTCCGTGCGCCCGAAGGCCGGCGCGCCGGTGTCGACGCCGCTGGCGTGGGACGAGGTGAACGAGCGACTCGACCCGTCGGCGTTCACGATGGAAGAGGTGCTGCGCCGGGTCGAGAAACACGGCGATCTCTTCGCGGGCGTCCTGAAGGGGAAGCAGTCCCTGACGGCTGCGTTGAAAGCCCTTCGCTAAGCCTGTACACAAAATCGCACATTTCGATGCGAGGATTCAGCGATGCGTTCGGGAGTGGCCCTCTTCCTTCTCGTACTGGGCGCGTCTGGTTGTGGACATTCCGCGCCCGCGGTGACTCATTCGAGCGCCAAGGCACCGAAGTCCCGATGTCAGGCGGCCCGGTCCCCAGAACTGCGGGTGTGCGGCTATCCACTAGATACGACGCGCAACGCCGAGGAGTCCACCATCTGGCTCGACTCGGCTGGTGGTCGGGTGCGAATCACGGGCCCGGCGAGGATCGTCAAGGCTGGAAACCCACCGAGGCGGCTCGAGTACCTCGGTTTCTGGGTCCCTCAACGGGTCTTCCTCTCGCCGGACAGGCGGACCGTACTGGGGCAATGGTCTGGCGAGTGCGAGGGGCAGTCGACCTACCTCGTCGCGATCGGCAACGGCGGGCCGAAGAGCGTCTTCGTCTCCGAGTCCCGCGCGCGAGGGTGGACCAAGGACGGCCGCGCTCGCGTCTTCCTGGCCGAACCGGGTTTCGGCTCGGAGAGGGGCTACCGGCCCGGCCTGTACCTCGTCGAGCCGAAAACCATGGAGCGGGTGCTGGTCCGGCCGGTTCGATCCCGGCTCGGCTGCTAGACCGCGACTGCGATCGGCTCGAGGTCGGCGGCCAGCACGCGCTCGAGCGCCGTGACGCACTTCGCGTCGAAGGACGTCCCGCTCTCCTCGCGCAGGAGCTTGACCGCACGCTCGTGCGACCACGCGTCGCGGTAGACCCTGGTCGAGATCAGCGCGTCGTACACGTCGCAGACGGCCAAGATCCTGACGTCCAACGGAATGAGCGACCCCTCGCTCCCGTGCGGATACCCCGAGCCGTCGAGCCGTTCGTGATGGCTCCGCACAAGATGTCTGATCTCCTCCCCGAAGCCGAGCTCGACGAGCATCTTGTCGCCCCACTCCGGGTGGAGCTTGATGATCTCGAACTCCTCGTCGGTCAGAGGACCGGGCTTCTGGAGGATGTGGTCCGGAACAGAAAGCTTGCCGATGTCGTGCACGAGCGCTCCGGTGGCGAGCGCGCGGAGGCGACTGCCGGCGAGGCCGAGCTCTTCGCCGACCTGGACGGCGCGGAGAGCGACTCGGCGTGTGTGCTCTTCCGTGTACCCGTCCTTGCGCGCGAGCGAGAGCGTGAGCGCGCGCACGTGAGAGCCGAGGAACGCCTCCTCGGAGGTGACGAGGTCGCAGCCCGAGACATCTCCGACGAGCGGCCTCGACTGAGCCTGTGACGACCGCATCAGGTCGAGCGCAACGGGGATCGTCACGACGACGATCCCGAGCAGCTCGAAGACGTGCCCCATCCACCAGCCGAGCTCCATGAAGCTCATCAGCATCGCGGGTGCGAGCGCCGAGGCCAGCCAGGCGATCCCGACCGCGACGACGAGGTCGGTGCCCCGCCGCGTGAGCAGGTACGTCTTCACCGCGCGCGCGGCGAGCAAGAGGAAGAGGGCGAAACCGATCAGCATCGCGCTCAGGGCCTCGCGACTGCCCGTCGCCGGGACCGCCGGCACGATGCTCGGCACGAGGATGCCAACGGTGCCGAGGGTGATCACACCCACGAGCAGCACCGCCTGCAGCGCGAGGAGCGGACGAACGCTGTTCGGCCGGCGCAGGCCGGGAAGCGCGGACAGCGCCAGCACGGCAGCGCCCACCGGGAGCGTCGCGCCGCCCGTGAAGGCGATCACGCCGTTCATGCCGACGAGCACGCCGGGAGTGGCGAGGCCGTGGATCGCCAGCAGAGCCGCCATCGTGGAGAAGGCCGTGCCCACGATCACCGTTCGGCCGTCGTTGCGGCGTGCGCCGACGATGGTCAGCGTCAGCGAGGCGAGCGCGGCCACGAGGGCGCTCACGCCCACGCCGATGAAGTGGACGTACATCCCGGGCATCACGTGCCGGTGCCCTAGCGTGTGGATGGCGACGAACGGAACCAAGGCCGCCGTAAGCCCCAACGCCAGGGGTAGGACGACCTGTGAGGTCGTACTTCGCCGCATGCTCGCACGATCAGCGCGTTCGGCCGGTGACGCATCCCTCTGACGGGTGAGTTGCCCGGCCTGTCACCTGGTGGGAGACCGGAGGAACTCCCAGATTCGCCCCACCTCGTCGAACCCGAGCTTCCGATAAAGCTCCTTGGGCCAGTCGTCACGGTCGGCGATGAGGAAGATCAGCTCGTGGTCAGCGTCTCGCGCCTCGGTCAGAGCCCTCGAGACGGTTGCGCGGGCCAGGCCGCGGTTGCGGAACCGTTCGAGCGTCAGGACGTTCTCGATCTGGGCCACCTGTCCGTCCGAATAGAGCTCGCAGTAGCTGGCAACCGTCCCCTCGACCCGCGCAGCGAAGAACCGCGTCTCGACGGCGGTCGCGAGCGTGCGCTTGTTCTCGACGAGCTGACGCGCAACGTCCTCGTCGGGCACGTTCGCGTCCCTCTGCCAGCTCTCGGCCCACGCCGGCACGAGGTCCTCGACGGACGCCTCGTCCACGAGCGCCGTGTCGGCGGCTCGGTCCGGCGGGCGCTTCCAGGTCATGATCACGTCGCATTCGCCCTTCCAGCCGAGCTCCCGGAAGCCGGGCTCGAGGCGGTCGCCGGCGCCTGCGTCGAAGAGCTCGACCTTGCGATGGCGGAGATGCAAGGGCTCGAAGATCGCGTCGACCTCCGCGGCCAGCTCCGCGGCAGAGACGTCGTCGGACCGCTCGACGAAGAGGTAGTTCCGGCTCCAGACGTCGGGGAAGTCGGGAGCGAGGAGCGCGACCCCGTGCTCGGACCGGACTTTCTGTGCAGCGGCGCGGTCCGCCATGCGCGCCACGAACTCGAGACAGCGCTCGAGCTCAGTCATCGCCGAGCCTCCGCGGATGCCCGAGCATGCCCAGCTCGGCGATGTCCCTTCGAAAGAGGAGCGCGACAGTCCAGTCCGCGACGACGCGCAGCTTTCGCGAGACGAGCGGCAGCTGGTACAGGTGGTACGTCCGGGTCACGAACCACCCGAGGAAGCCTCTCAGTGGAAGGCCGAACACGAGGGCGATGCCCTTGTAGCGGCCGAGCGTGGCGACCTGGCCCAGCGTTCGATAGGCGTACGGCTTCACGTCTCCTCGCAGATTCTTCGCGAGCCGGCGGGCCTGTCGCAGGGCGTGCTGCGAGGTCGGTGGATCCGGTTGGCCGGGCGTGCGCTCGTTGGGGACGCTTGCGCAGTCACCGAGGGCCCAGAGGCCGTCGTGGCCCTCGACCTTGAGCGTGGAGTCGACCGGAACCGCTCCGCGCTCGTCCGTCGGGAGGCCGAGCTCGCGCAGGACCGGGTTCGGCTTGACGCCGGCCGTCCACACGAGCGTGTGAGTGGCGATGCGCAGGCCGCCGGAGAGCGCGACCGTGCCCGGCCCGGCCGAGTCGAGCGTGGTCGAGGTGTGGATCTCGACGCCGCGGCCGGCGAGCTGCCTCGCGGCGTAGTCGCCCAGCCGCGAGGGGATCTCGGGGAGGATCTTCGGCGCCGCGTCGACGAGTACCCAGCGCGTGCGCGGACGCTGGAACTCGGGGTAGTAGCGCAGCGCGTCGCGGACAAGGTCCGAGAGCTCCGCGAGCGCCTCCACGCCCGCGTAGCCCGCTCCGACGAAGACGAACGTCAGGTGCGCCTCCGCCCGCTGGCGGTCCCGTTCCGCCGCGGCCGCCTCGAGCCGGCGGAGCACGTGGTTGCGCAGGTGGATCGCGTCCGCGAGGTCCTTGAAGCCCAGGCCGTGCTCGGCGAGCCCGGGAATCGGGAGCGAACGCGAGAACGAGCCGAGCGCGAGCACGGCGTTCTCGTAGTGCACCGCGTACGTGTTCGTTCCGGCCACGACCCTCGCGACCTTCTGCTCGGTGTCGAGCGCGGTCAGGCGGGCGAGCAGGAGCTCGGCGTGCGGGCACATGACCCGCAGCGGGACGACGATGTGCCGCGGCTCGAGCGTCCCCGAGGCGGCCTCCGGGAGCATCGGCGTGTAGAGCACGAAGTTCTCGAGGCTGACCACCGTCGCGCTGCGCCTTCCCAGCAGGCGCGCGACGTACGAGCCGGCGAACCCGCCGCCGAGGACGAGCGTCCCGCCTCGCGCGTGCCGGGCTTCTACCATCGGCCCGTGCAGGTCTCGGTGATCGGAAGCGGCGCGGAGCACGAGGCGCGCGCAGAGGAGGTCGGCCGGCTGCTCGCCGAGCGCGGCTGTGTGGTCGTCACAGGCGGCCTCGGGGAGGTGATGGCCGCTGCGGCACGGGGAGCGAAAGAGGCGGGAGGCGTCACGATCGGCATTCTCCCCGGCACGAGCCGCGAGGACGCGAGTCAGTGGATCGACCACGCCGTCGCCACTGGTCTCGGGCACATGCGGAACTTCGCCGTCGCCGCGTCCGGGGACGCTGTGATCGCGGTCGGCGGCGCGTGGGGGACGCTCTCCGAGATCGCGCTCGCGAAGATCCTGGGTCGCCCGGTCGTGATCCTCGAACCGGGCCTCGAGGTCGACGGCGTCGAGCGAGCGGCGACGCCGGAAGATGCGGTCGAGCTCGTTCTAACGCGACTGCAGCATCCGGCCTAGCAGCTCGAGCGCTCCGAGCTTGTCGAGCGGCTCGTTCAGGTTCCCGCACTTCGGCGACTGGACGCACGACGGGCAGCCGCTCTCACACGGGCAGCCCTCGAGCAGCTTCGCCGTGTCTCCGACCCAGCCCTCGAACTGGTCGAAGCCGCGCTCGGTGATCCCGACGCCGCCGGAATGCCCGTCGTAGACGAAGACCGTCGGACGGCCGGTCTGGTGGTGGACGTTCGTCGAAAGGCCGCCGATGTCCCAGCGGTCGCACATCGCCCAGAGCGGCAGGATGGCGATCATCGCGTGCTCGGCGGCGTGGAGCGTGCCGAGGAGCGTCGGCATCTCGGTCAGGCCGTCGAGCTGCTCCGGCTCGGGGACGTACCAGACGGCCTCGGTCTCGAACGTCGTCTCGGGAAGGTCGAGGGCGACGAGCTCGAGCGTTGACTGGTCGCGGATCGACTTCCGCTGGTAGCCGACGACCTGTTCGGTGACGCTGACCCGGCCGAAGCAGAGGTCGAGCCCGAGGCGCCGGTCCGTGCGGAGGGTCTCCTCGATCGAGGTCATCGTCTCCTTCTTCGCCTGCGTGTAGTAGTCGCCGGTGAACGGCTCGACGAGGGCGCTTCGGGCGACGAGGTCGAGGGCGACGACGCGATAGCTCTCGCCGAGGTGGAGGTAGATCGCGCCTTCGTGGACGGTCGAGTAGGCGCGCTCCCGCTCCATCGTGCCGATCACCGATCCGTCCAGGGTCTCGACGACCGTGAACACGTCCGGGCTCGCAGAACGCAGGCCGAAGCGCCCGGCCGGGTAGTCGCGGCCCGCCCAGACGTAACCCGCCGCGGTCTTCTTGAGGTCGGGATGCTCAGCGGCCCGGCGCAGTGCTTCGGGGCCCAGGATCTCGGCGTCGGCAGCGTCGAGGGGCGCCTCGAACGCGGCGCAGGCGACGTGACCGTCGAGGACTCGCGGGTTTTCGTGGTCGAGGATGGCCGCCTCGACGCGGCGGCCGAGGAGCGTGGGCGGCTCGCGCATGAAGTACTGGTCGAGCGCGTCCTCGCTCGCGACGAGCACGGCGAGCCCGTGTCCGCGCCGGCCCGCGCGCCCCCACTGTTGGCGCAGGCTCGCGACGGTCCCGGGGAAGCCGACGGAGATCACGGCGTCGAGCATCCCGACGTCGATCCCGAGCTCGAGCGCGTTCGTCGCGCTCACTCCGAGCAGCTCTCCGGCAAAGAGGCGCTGCTCGATCTCGCGGCGCTGCGCGGGTGTGTAGCCGGCGCGGTAGGGCGACAGGCGAGACGCGTCTCCGAGCCGGTCGGCCGTGAACTTGTGGATCAGCTCCGCCGAGCGACGGCTCTTCGCGAAGACGAGCGTGCGCAGGCCGCGTTCGACGAGATCGGCCATCAGCTTCGACGCCTCCGCGAGCGCGCTCGCCCGCCGGCCGAGCTCCTCGTCGATCAGCTCCGGGTTCCAGAGCGCGATCGTCCGCTCGGCCTTCGGCGCGCCGTCCTCGCCGACCACCGTGAATTCGAGCCCGGTCAGTGCTCGCGCGAGCTCACCGGGGTTCGCGATCGTCGCCGAGGCGAGCAAGAACTGCGGCTCGGCGCCGTAGACGCGCGCGAGCCTACGCAGGCGCCGAAGGACGTTCCCGACGTGCGAGCCGAAGACGCCGCGGTAGACGTGCGCCTCGTCGACGACGACGAAGCGGAGGTTGGAGAGGACGTCACCCCAGCGGTCGTGGTGCGGGAGCACGCCTACGTGGAGCATGTCCGGGTTGGTCAGGATCAGGTTCGCCCACTTGCGGATCTGCCAGCGGCGCTCGCTCTCGGTGTCGCCGTCGTAGATCGCGGCACGCACGTTCTTCACCTTCAGCTCGCCGAGCGCCCGCACCTGGTCCTGGGACAGGGCCTTCGTCGGGTAGAGGTAGAGCGCTCGGTGCTTCGGCTCCTCCGTCAGCGCGGCGAGCACCGGGAGGTTGAAGGCGAGGGTCTTGCCGCTCGCGGTGCCGGTCGTGATCGCGGCGTGCTCTCCGCGGCGCGTTGCCTCCCAGACGGCGGCCTGGTGCGAGTAGAGCTCCGTGACGCCGCCGGCTGCGAGCCGCTCACGCAGCGACACCGGCAGATCGTCCGGAAGCGGAGCCGTGACCGGGGCCCGCGCCGGCTCCAAACCGAGGTACGCGAGCTCGTCGCCTTGCAGCAAATCGTCCCACCGAGCGACTTCGACGGCCACGGAGGCGATGGTAGCCTTGGCCTACCGGGGTGCCTCGTCGCCGAGGCTGAGAACACACCCGCTGAACCTGATCCGGTTAGTACCGGCGAAGGGAGTGCATGAGCGTTCCGAGATGTCTCACGATCGCGGGCTCCGATTCCGGGGGCGGAGCCGGGATCCAGGCCGACCTGAAGGCGTTCGCCGCCGCCGGCTGCTTCGGGACGAGCGCGATCGTCGCGCTGACCGCGCAGAACACGCTCGGCGTCAGCGCCGTTCAGGAGCTTCCGCCGGGCTTCGTCGAGGCCCAGCTCGACGCCGTGTTCTCGGACATCGGCGTGGACGCGGCCAAGACGGGCATGCTCTTCTCGCGTGAGCTGATCGACACGGTCGCGGACTTCCTCGCGAGCCACCCGGTTCCGCTTGTCGTCGATCCCGTGATGGTCGCGAGCTCGGGAGCGAAGCTGCTCCAAGACGACGCGGCGGATGCGCTCGTCGAGCGGCTGTTTCCGCTTGCCACGGTCGTCACGCCGAACCTGATCGAGGCGCGGGCGCTCGCGGGCGAGGGCTCGCGGCGGGAGCTTGCGGAGCGGATCCACGAGCTCGGCGCTCCGGCTGTGGTCGTCACCGGCGGCCACGGCGAGGACGCTGTCGACTATCTGTTCGACGGAGAGCATCACGTCGAGATCGAGGTCGAACGCCACGACGTCGCGGCGACGCACGGTGCGGGCTGCACGCATTCGGCCACGCTTGCCGCGGTGCTCGCCAAGGGTCTCTCCCTCGAGGAAGCGGCGCGGACGGCCGCTCACGCGGCATCCGAGGCCGTCCGCAACGGGCTGGTCGAGATCGGGGCGGGAGAAGGCCCGGTGAACGTCCTCCCATGAGAGCCGGCGCCGATCTCGCTGCGATCCGCGAGCGGAAGCCGCTCGTACACCAGATCACGAACTACGTCGTCATGAACGAGACGGCGAACGCGACGCTTGCGCTCGGTGCCCTTCCCGTGATGGCGCACGCGGTCGAGGAGGTCGAGGAGATGGCCTCGGTCACTGGGGCGCTCGTGCTCAACATCGGGACGCTCTCGGGGCACTGGATCGAGGCGATGCTGCTCGCGGGCAAGGCCGCGAACCAGGCAGGCGCGCCTGTCGTCCTCGACCCGGTCGGCGCGGGGGCGACACGTCTGAGGACGGAGACGGCGAAGCGCATCCTCGACCAGGTCGACGTCGCCGTCGTGCGGGGGAACGCAGCCGAAGTCGCGACGCTGGCCGGCCGGTCGGCGGAGATTCGAGGGGTCGAGTCGATCTCGGCGGAACCGGGCGGCGAGCTCGCGCAGGCTGCCGCGGCCGAGCTCGGCTGCGTCGCCTCGGTGACCGGGCCTGTCGACCATGTCTCCGACGGGGAGCGGACGATCGCGGTCGAGAACGGGCACGAGCTGCTCGCCACGGTCACCGGCACCGGCTGCATGTCGACCGCGATCACCGGCTGCTATCTGGCCGTGGCGCGCGATCGGCCACTGGAGGCCGCCGCCGAGGCTCTCGTCGCCTTCGGTGTCGCGGGCGAGGACGCGGCCGCGGGCTCGAGTGGCCCGGGAACGTTCCACGTTGCGCTGTACGACGCGCTCTACAACCTCGATCCGGGCACGCTCGACTCGCGGGCGAAGGTCGAAGGATGAAGCTGCACGCGATCGTCGACGACTTCCAGGCCGCCGTGATCGCCGTCGAGGGGGGCGCGACGGTCGTGCAGCTGCGACTGAAGGGAGCGCCGACCGAGCAGGTCGTCGAGGCCGGTCGTCCCTTCCGGGGCCTGCCCATCGTGTTCGTCGTGAACGACGACGTCGACGCCGCGCTCGAGTTGCGGGCCGACGGCGTCCACCTCGGGCGGACGGATCCGGGAGCGGAGCGCGCACTCGAGCACGGGTTGATGCTCGGCACGTCGGCCTCGAGCGTCGAGGAGGCCGTAGCGGGAGAGCAGCTCGGCGCCGCCTACGTGGGCGCCGGCCCGATCTGGCCGACCCCGACGAAGCCGGACGCCGACGCGCCGATCGGTCTCGACGGCTTGCGGGAGATCTCCGAGGCGGTGTCCGTACCGGTCATCGCGATCGGCGGAATCGACGTCAGCAACGCGGTCCAATGCATCGCCGCCGGCGCTTCCGGCGTCGCCGTCGTGCGGGCCGCCTCCGACCTGCGAGCGCTCAGTGAGGCTCTCGGAGCTCGGTGAGCTCGGCCTGCTCGCCGAGCTCGAGAGGCGGGGCCTCGCGCGGCGGATCGAGAACGACGCTGCCCAGCTTCGCGACGGTCTCGTCGTCACCCAGGACGCGCTCGTCGAGGGCGTCCACTTCCGCTTCGACCTGCTCGATTGGCGTGAGCTGGGCTTCCGCGCCGCCGCGGTCAATCTCAGCGACCTCGCGGCTTCCGGGGCCGATCCCGAGGCCCTCGTCCTGACCCTCGCGGTCCCGGCCGACACCGAGCTCGACGACCTGCTCGCCCTCTACGAGGGGCTGAACGAGCCGGGCGTCCCGATCGTCGGCGGGGACACGAGCGGCGCCGGCACGGTGCTGCTGAGCGTCACCGCCCTCGGCCGATCGGAGCGTGTTCCGGGCCGGGGCGGCGCCAGGCCGGGGGATTTCCTCGTCGTGACCGGCCCGCTCGGGGGCATGAGCGCAGCGTTCCGAGCGGGTCGCCTTGCGCGTCCGCCGCTTCGTCTTGCAGAAGGGAAGGAGCTCGCGAAGGACGCGCACGCCCTGATCGACGTCTCGGACGGGATCGCGATCGACGCGGGCCACATCGCCCGGCGCTCCGGTGTTCGGTGCGTGATCGAGCTCGAACGTGTTCCGCTTGGAGCAGGCGCCCTCGTCGAGGACGTCGCATTCGGCGAGGACTACGAGCTCCTGGCGGCGGTGACCGACCCGGGGCCGTTCGCGGTGATCGGGCGCTGCGACGAGGGCGAGGGCGTGGAGATTCGCCACCATGGCGAACCGGTGGCTCTCACCGGCTGGGCTCACTTCGGCTGAGCCAGGGCGCCCACGCTTCCTCGTAGTGAGAGCGGGAGCGGGCGCCGACGACGGTCTCCTTCGCCTCGCCGTCCTCGAAGAGGATCGCGGTCGGAATCGCGAGGACTCCGAAGCGGGAAGCGACGACCGGGTTCTCGTCGATGTTCAGCTTCGCGAACTCGACGCGGCCCTCGTGCTTGTCGGCGAGCTCCAGGAGGACCGATTCGACGGCCTTGCACGGACCGCACCAGGGCGCCCAGAAGTCGATCACGACCGGCCGCTCGGCCCGGGTGACGGCGGACTCGAACGTCTCGTCCGTGATCTCGCGCATCGCTGCAAGCTTAGAGACGGCCGACCAGAGCGCGGAGGCGGAGGGCAGGCACCTTCCAGATCGCCTCGAGGACGATCGCCTTGCTCATCTTCGACCCGCCGACCTCACGGTCCGAGAACTGAATCGGGACCTCGACCACCGAGAAGCCGGCGCGGAGCGCGCGGTACGTCGTCTCGATCTGGAACGCGTAGCCACGCGAGTCGATCGCGTCGAGGTCGATCGTCTCCAGCACCCGCCGCCGATAGCACTTGAAGCCGCCGGTCAGGTCGCGGATCCCGAGCTGGAGCAGCACCTGCGCGTAGAGCGAGCCGCCGCGGGAGATGAAGCGGCGCACGAAGCCCCAGTTCCGGATCCCGCCGCCCGGCACGTAGCGCGAGCCGAGGACGAGATCCGCGCGCTCCGTCGCCTCGGCCAGGCGCGGGACGTCCTTCGGATCGTGCGAGAAGTCGCAGTCCATCTCGAAGACGAGATCGGCGCCGAGCTCGAGCGCCCGCCGGAACCCGGCGAGGTACGCAGGCCCGAGCCCCTCCTTCCGCTCGCGGTGCAGGACGTGCACCCAGGGCAGCTCCGCAGCCAGCCGGTCGGCGATCTCCCCGGTTCCGTCCGGCGACGAGTCGTCGATGACCAGCACGTCGAGCCCCTCGAGCCCGAGCCCGCCGAGTGCACGCACCATCGGCTCGAGGTTCTCGTGCTCGTTGTAGGTGGGCAGGCAGATGAGGCGGCGCACGGTCCATATCATCGCGTTGGTGGCGAAGACGCTTCCCCGCAACGCGGATGTGGCCGACCAGTTCGACCTGCTGGCGGACTTTCTCGAGCTCGAGGGCAGCGACCAGTTCCGCCCGCTCGCCTACCGCCGCGCAGCGCAGCGCATGCGCGAGACGGGCGGCTCGATCGCGCAGCTCGCGGTCGACGGTAAGGCGAAGGAGCTCTCCGGGATCGGCAAGACGATCGAGGAGAAGATCGTCCAGATCGTCGAGGACGGGCGGATCGAGGCGCTCGCCAAACGTGAGAAGCAAACCCCGCCGGACGTCGTCCAGTTCATGCACCTGCCGGGTCTCGGCCCGAAGACCGCGCGCCGCATCTGGAAGGAGCTCGGCGTCGAGACGCTCGACGGCCTGAAGCAGGCGGCCGAGTCCGAGCAGCTCCGCACGCTCACCGGGCTCGGCCCGAAGACCGAGGAGAACGTCCTCAAGGCGCTCGCCACGCCGCGCAAGAAGATCGAGAAGAAGCCGCTCCTCGGGCAGGCGCTTCCGGCCGTTCGTGCCGTCGTCGAGGTCCTGCGCGAGCATCCGGCTGCGGACCAGGTCAGCGAGGCGGGCAGCGTCCGTCGCCTCAAGGAGCAGGTGCGCGACCTCGACATCATCGCCACCGCGAGCGACCCGAAGGCGCTGATCGAGCACTTCACGCAGCTGCCCTGGGTGGACGAGATCGTGGCCAAGGGCAACACGAAGGCGACGGTCGTCGCCAACGACGGCCTCCGATTCGACCTCCGCGTCGTCCCGCCCGAGTCGTACGGCAACCTCCTCCAGCACTTCACCGGGTCGAAGCAGCACAACGTGGCGCTGCGCGAGGAGGCCGTCCGTCGCAAGCTCTCGATCTCCGAGTACGGGATCCAGGACACCGAGAGCGGCGAGGTCTTCACGGACAAGACCGAGAAGGCCATGTACAAGCGGCTCGGCTACCCGTGGATCCCACCCGAGCTCCGCGAGAACAACGGCGAGCTCGAGGCCGCGCGCGAGGGTCGGCTGCCCAAGCTCGTCGAGCTCGGCGACATCCGCGGCGACCTGCACACGCACTCGACCTGGTCCTCCGACGGGAAGAACACGATCGAGGAGATGGCCCGCGAGGCGAAGCGCCTGGGCCGCACGTACCTGGCCGTAACGGACCATTCGCACTACCTGCGCGAGGGCCGGATGGACGCCCAGAGCCGCGAGCTCGACAAGCTCCAGGACAAGCTCGGCCGCTTCAAGCTGCTCAAGGGCGTCGAGGCGAACATCAGGGCGAACGGCGAGATCGACGTCGCCGACGAGGTGCTCGCGCAGCGCGACTGGGTGATGGCTTCTGTGCATTCGGGGTTCGACAAGGATCTGACCGAGCGCGTGCTGGCCGCGATGGACAACCCGCACGTCGACTGCATCGGCCACCTCACCGGCCGCAAGCTGAACCGCCGCGGCCCGGCCGACGTCGACTTCGACCGGGTCGTCGAGAAGGCGCTCGAGACCGGGACGTTCCTCGAGATCAACGCGCAGCCCGACCGGCTCGACCTCCGCGACGCCCACGCGCGCATGGCCGGGGAGGCGGGCGTGAAGATCGTCATCTCGTCGGACTCGCACGAGCTCGCTGCGCTCTCGAACCTCGAGTTCGGCGTGGCGCAGGCTCGCCGCGCGTGGCTCGGCCCGGACCAGATCCTGAACACGCGTCCGTGGGGCGAGGTCAAGAAGCTACTCAAGAAGTGAAGTACCGCGCGGTCATCTTCGATCTCTGGCAGACGCTCGTCCCGTGGGACCAGGAGGAGTCGACTCGCTTCAACACGGAGGTGGCGCGGTCGATCGGCGTCGATCCCGAGCGGTATCTGGAGGTCTGGCTTACCGGCCACCATCTGCCGAGTCGGAACAACGGGCCGGCGGCGGATCACTTCCACGCGCTCTTCGGAGAGCTGGGCGTCGACGCCGACGTCGAGCCGGTCCTGGAGATGCGCCGCGAGCGAGCGAGGCGAACGCTCGTCCCGCGCCCCGACGCTCTATCGACGCTCGACGAGCTCCGCAGCCGCGGCCATCTGCTGGGGATGATCAGCGTCTGCACGCAGGACGTGCCGGAGGTCTGGGACGACACCCCGCTCGGCGGGAAGTTCGACGCGACGGTGTTCTCCTGCGACGTCGGCGTCTCGAAGCCCGAGCCTCGGATCTACGAGATCGCGTGCGAGCAGCTCGAGGTCGAGGCGGGTGAGTGCCTGTTCGTGGGTGACGGCGCAAACGACGAGCTGCCCGGTGCCGAGCGCGCCGGCATGGACGCGATCCAGTTGCGAGCTCCGGGCGAGCGGCTCACCTCCGACGGCGAAGCGTGGACCGGTCGCTCCGTCGAGCACCTGTCCGAGCTGCTCGAGCTCCCTCTCTAGCCAGCGCGTCCTCGGCCTTGCTCGCCCAGCGTCGGACGGCCCGCGCGTATTCGTGCCCCCAGTCCCGCGTGAGCGCGCCGTACACGTCGTCCGGGTCGGCTTCGCGGTCGAACTGGTCGAGCGCGCGGTCGAGCAGCTCGGCTTGCTCGCGGCGCTCCCGGATCTGCTCGACGAGCACGTCCGGCGACGTGAGTGAGCCGAAGAAGAGCTTGAGCAGCAGTGGGTTGCGATCGGGATCGGGAGGCGCCGGCGTCTCCTCGATCCAGGAGCGCAGCGCGCTGCGACCCCGGGCTGTGATGCGGTAGATCCGCTTGTCGGGCCGGCCTGACTGGGCGACCTCCCTGCTCGTCGCGAGACCGGAGGCGACCAGTCGCGGGAGGAGTGCGTAGATCCCGCTCTTCGCAGGTCCCCAGAAGTAGCCGACGCTTGCGTCGATCGTCTTCTTCAGGTCGTAGCCGGACATCGCCCCGATCGTGAGGACGCCGAGGAGCGCCGCCTCGGTGGTCGTCAGCGCGGCCTTGCCAGGGTCGGTCGTCATAGTCTAGTCTGGACTATAGGGAACGATGACGACGCTGCTTCTCCTCGCCCTTCTCTCGCGTCCGCCCGCGCCGCAGGTGATCGGCCCGCGGGTGTCGGAGAAGACGCTCGTCACGTATCGCTTCCGAGCAAGCCGCGCCCACGCCCGCTTTCGCTGCTCGCTCGATCGTCGGCCGTTTCGACGCTGCCGGTCGCCCTACCGGCTCAGGTTGAGCGTGGGGCTGCACACGCTCCGGGTGCGACAGGGACTGACCGGCCGGGTGGCGACTGTCCGCATCCGCATCCTCGAGCCGAAGGCGCCCGAGGTGCGGGTCGGCGCCGCGCCGCTCGACGCGCTCGCGGTCGGAGACGACGTCTGGACCGAGAACTACGGCGACGGGACGGCGTCGATCGTCGACTCGGCCACGCGCCAAGTGACCCGTGTCCAGGTGGGCGGGACGCCCGGCGGCATCGCGTACGGCGCGGGCTCGGTCTGGGTCACGGACTTCGGCGACGGCTCGGTCACGCGCCTCGATCCGGCCGGCCGTGTCCAGGCGAAGATCGCGCTCGGCGGACAGTCGGCCGGAGTGGCGATCGGCGGGACGGTTGCGTACGTCGCCGACTACACCGGGGGCCTCTGGAGGATCGACGCCTCGACGAACGGGGTGCTCGGGCGCACCAGCCTGCCGGGTCGGGCCGAGGCGGTCGGGGTCGGGTTCGGACGGGTCTGGGTGACGAACGCGAACGGCACGGTGACGACGCTCGACCCGGCGACCGGCGCCGTCGTCGGCTCGCCGATCCAGGTCGGTTCCGACGCCGACGGGATCTCGATCACGGCCGACTCCGTGTGGGCGGTTGCGCTCTACGGGCAGGTGCTCGTCCGCATCGATCCTGCGACCGGCGGAGTCGTGACACGCGTGCGCACGCCCGGTCAGGCGTCGGGCGTGCTCGCGAGTGGAGACTCGGTCTGGGTGTCGAGCTACGACCGGGGAGCCGTCTCGCGCTTCGACGTCGCGCGCGGCCGGTTCGTCAGGACCTACCGCGTCGGAAAGCAGCCGCGCGGGCTCGCCGAGGCGGGCGGAGCGATCTGGGTCGCGAACCAGTCGAGCGACTCGGTCTCGAGAATCACGCCGTAGTCACAGGCGCCTGAGCAGCTCGAGGAGCTCGGCCGGCGACGAGACGACGATGTCCGCTGCGCCGACGAGCTCCTGTGGCGCCTCGTCGGACGAGACTGCGACTCGGATCCCGAGCTCGAGCCCGTCGAGCGCGCGGAAGCCGTCCAGGTCGGTGGTGTCGTCGCCCGCGTACAGCGCCCGCCGCAGCCCCGCCTCCTCGAGCAGCGCCGCAACGGCCGTCCCCTTGTCCGCCTGCACAGGCGGACGGATCTCGAGCACCTTGCGGCCGAACCGCGGAACGAGGCCGGCGGCGCGCGCACGCTCGGCGACCTCCTCCAGGTACTCGAGTGCCGCGTCCTCGTCCTCGGCGTCGCGATAGTGGAAGGAGACGGTCAGGCCCTTGTCCTCGACCGGCCAGTCGACTCCGGCCGCGAAACGGTGGAGCTCGTCGCTCCAGCGAGCCGCATCGGGCGCGAGCTCGAGCCCGTGCGAGCCCACGTAGCGCATGCCGTCGACGCCCACGAGCCGCCTCGCATCGCCCCCTGTGCGCCCGCTGACGCACGCGACGAGCGCGTAGCGACCGACGAGCCGCTCGAGCTCACGACGCGTCTCCTCCGGCACGGCCGCTTCCTCGGGACGGCGGACGATCGGGGCAAGCGTCCCGTCGACGTCGAGGACGATTGCGGCACGGTCCGGAGCCTCCGCGAGCAGGGCGAGGGCAGGCACGGCTCGTACGATACGGCCGTGCTCGTTCTGATCGGCTTCGTCGCCGGCTTCTTCAGTGCGCTGTTCGGGGTCGGCGGCGGGATCGTGGTCGTGCCGATGCTGATCCTGCTCGCCCGGTTCACCGAGCGGCCGGCGATGGCGACGTCGCTCGCCTCGATCGGCGTGATCGCGGTCGTCGGCACGATCTCGTACGCGGCGCGCGGGGACGTCCATTGGGGATATGGCCTTCTCCTCGGCTTGCCGGCCGCCGTCGGCGCGTTCGGGGGAACGGCTCTTCAGCAACGAGTCGGGGGGCCGGCTCTCACCTACGGGTTCGCCGCGCTGCTCGCCGCGGTCGGGATCTGGCTCCTCGTCTGATGGAGATCGTCGCAGCGCTCGCGATCGGACTGCTCGCCGGAGCGCTTGGAGGCCTGTTCGGCGTCGGGGGCGGGATCATCTTCGTGCCGACCCTTGTCCTGCTCCTCGATCTCGGTCAGGTCGACGCCGAGGCGACGTCGCTGCTCGCCATCCTCCCTGTCGTCGCGGTCGGAACCTGGCGGCAGCACCTCTACGGGAACGTGCGCTGGCGAGCCGCCGGCGTGATCGGGCTGGCCGCCGTCATCGGGGTCGAGCTGGGCGTCCTGGCCGCGAAAGCTCTCCCCGAGGCGACCCTGCGCAGGCTCTTCGCCGCGCTCGTGCTGCTCGTGGCCGCGCAACTCGCGTGGCGCGCGCACCGTTTACGCTGAGCCGGTGTCCGAGCAGAACGACCTCTGGCTCCCCCTCGTCGACGAGCCGATCGGCGCGATCGTCAGCGAGCTCGAGGCCGAAGATCCCGAGCTGCGGAAGCTCGTCGCGGCTCCGGACAGGCTCCTCGCGTTCCGCACCTTCGCCAACATCAGGGTCGGGATCGTCCTGGGCCGCCTGCTGATGGACGAGGAGGTCGACGCCTACGACGGCTCCGAGACCTGGGTGCAGGCGCTGCTCCGGAATCCCGCGCATCGCGACGCGATCGCGGCCGAGGTCAGGGCGGTTGCCGAGCAGCTGGCGGAGTCCGAGACCACGGACACCCTCGGGCCCGACGAGGCGACGCGGGAGCGATTTCGCGAGTTCGCCCGCCGCGAGCTGGGCGACTAGACGCGCTCGGCGGTCGCGACGAAGTAGGAAGAAGCCCATGAGAATCAGCTCGCCGTCGCTCGGATCGCCCATAATGATCGCCGTGGCTCGCCTGGCCCCAGTTGCGGTCGCCCTGGCCGCGATCGTCGCCCTGGCCGTCGGCCCGGCGTCGGCGACGCGCACGCGCGCTGCCGCGCCCGACCTGACGACGGCGCGCGCGTTCGCCGTGCAAGTCGCTGTGCCCGGGCAGCCCGGCGCGTCCGCGGCCCCCGTGTCCGCGCCGCCCGACGCCGTGGGGGTCGGCGGCTCGTTCGCCTATCCGACCGACGGCTCGGTCGTGAACGCGGGCTCGGTCACGTCCGGCGCGTTCGCGAATCCCGGATCGTCCGCGACCTCGAGCGCCTCGGCCGAGGTGGCGACGGTGTCGATCTTCGGCGGCGACGTGACGGTGTCGACGGTGGTCGCGAAGGCGAACGCCTCGGCGACGACGAAGAAGTCGGCTGCGGACTCGAGCGGGTCCGGCGTGACGGGGCTCGTCGTGCAGGGCCAGGCCGTGACGCCCGGAGTGGGTACCTCCTTCCCGCTCGGTGGCTGGGGCACGGTCGTCACGCTCCAGCAGGGGCTGACCTCGCTCGACACGAAGGGATCGCCCGGAAATCGGTCGTTCGTCACCGGTGTCCAGGTGACGCTCACGGTCGACCACTACGGCTACCCGGCCGGGACCTCGGTGATGATCGGCTACGCGGAGGCCGGAGCCAAGGCCGTGATCGCGCAGAAGCCCGCGCCGAACCACAACCGCCGCGCGAAGGCGCCGGCGCGGAAGTCGAAGAAGCATGCGAAGAAACCGAAGGCTGCTCCGCCGGTCGCGCCCGAGAAGCCGAGCCTGACCGTTCGCCCGCCGCCGGACGTGACCCCGCGCCTGACCGCCGGCGGGTACGTCTTTCCGGTCTACGGACCGTCGTCGTTCTCGGACACCTTCGGCGCCGTGCGCGGTGACATCGTGTCGGGTTGGCACCACGGCGACGACATCTTCGGCCAGATCGGCGAGCCTCTCCTGGCCGTGGCGGACGGAACGGTGTTCTCCGTCGGCTGGAACGACATCGGCGGCTACCGCCTCTGGTTGCGCGACAAGGCCGGCAACGAGTTCTACTACGCGCACCTCTCGGCCTACTCGCCGTTCGCGGTCAACGGCAACCAGGTGAAGGCGGGCACCGTGCTCGGTTTCATGGGCAACACGGGCGACGCGGTCACGACGCCGTACCACCTGCATTTCGAGATCCACCCGGTCGGGCTGCTCTACCTCGGCTACGACGGCGCGGTCAACCCGACCTCGTACCTCACGGCATGGCAGCACCTTCAGGACGTCGAGTTCGCCCAGGTCGCCGGCTGGGCGCCGCCGATCTCACCGACGTCGACCGCGCCCAAGCCGGGCGCGATCCTGCTCTCGCAGACGGACATCTCGACCGCGGACGGCCTCGACCCGGGCTCGCTCCAGCGAACGCTCAAGCAGGCCGCGAAGCAGTCGAACCGCGGCTAGCGCCGCAAGCTACTTCGAGTTTTCCTGCCGGTATTCGAATTCTTCGCCTTCGCCGAAGATCTTCTCCTGGAGCCAGCGGCGCGTTCCGGGGCCCGTCACCGGGTTGAAGAGGATCCCGAGCGCGATCCCGGTCATCAGGAGCGTCGCGTTGCGAGTGGCGTGCGAGCTCTTGCCCTGGATCCGGTCGGCGGCGTCGCGCAGATCGTCGATCGCGTCGCGCAGGCTCTCCTGGATCTCCTTGTCCGTGGCGACGCGTGCGGCCGCGGCCGTCAGCTGGCGTCCGCCGATCAGCTGGTCGTAGATCTCACGCGCCGTCGCGATGGCGCTCTTGACGTCCTCTCGCACGCGCTCGTCCTTGAACGCGCGCTCGATGTAGGGCCTGACGTCGTTGGCCCGATCCAATGCGCGGTCCTGGAGCTTGGCCATCAGAAGTCCTTTCGAGTCGTGTGTCCAAGCGACTCTACCCGGCCTCGCTGGGCCGCAAACGGCTCTAGCGGGAGGCGGCGGCTTTGCGCTCTCGCGTGAGCGGCCGCGCGGGCGCCACCTTCGGCAGTGAGCCCTCGAACGCGACCTCGAGCACTTCCTCGACCCAGTCGACCGGGACGAACTCGAGCTCCTCGCGGATCTCCTCCGGGAGCTCTTCCAGGTCGGGCTCGTTCTCGCGCGGGAAGATCACCTTCGGGATGTCCGCCCGAGATGCGGCGAGCACCTTCTCGCGCAGGCCGCCGATCGGCAGCACCTGACCGGAGAGCGTGATCTCGCCGGTCATCGCGACCTGGTCGGAGACGGCCTTGCCGGTGGCGATCGACGCGATCGCCGTCGCCATCGTGATCCCGGCGGAGGGCCCGTCCTTCGGCACCGCGCCGGCCGGGATGTGGACGTGGACGTCGTTCTCGCCGAACCAGAGTGGGTCGATTCCGAGCGCCGGTGCGTGCGTCCGCACCCACGAGTGCGCAGCCTGCGCCGACTCCTGCATCACCTCGCCGAGCTGCCCGGTGACCTTCAGCTGCCCGTTGCCCGGATACGCCGTGGCCTCGATGAAGAGCACGTCTCCGCCGACCGCCGTCACCGCGAGCCCGGTCGCCACGCCCGGCTCCGAGGTGCGCTTGCGGACGTCCGCGACGAAGCGCCGCGGCCCGAGCCACTCGTGGACGAGCTTCTCGTCCGCGCTCATCTTCTCGGTCTCACCTTCGGCGATCCGGCGCGCCGCCTTGCGGCACCCGGCCGCGATCTGGCGCTCGAGCTGGCGCACGCCGGCCTCGCGGGTGTACTCGCGGATGATCGTCCGCAGCCCCTTGTCCGTGAACGTGAGCTGCGAGCGCTTGAGGCCGTGCTCCTTCAGCTGCTTCGGAACGAGGTACTTCTTGGCGATCCCGAGCTTCTCTTCCTCGGTGTAGCCCGAGAGCTGGATCACGTCCATCCGGTCGAGGAGCGGCGGCGGGATCGTCTCCAGCTGGTTCGCCGTGCAGATGAAGAGGATCTTCGAGAGGTCGAACGGAAGGTCGAGGTAGTGGTCGCGGAACGTCGAGTGCTGCTCGGGGTCGAGCACCTCGAGCATCGCGCTCGCGGGGTCGCCCCGCCAGTCGGCGCCCATCTTGTCGATCTCGTCGATCAGGAAGACGGGGTTCATCGTCTCGGCGTCGCGCAGCGCGCGGATGACCGTGCCGGGCATCGCGCCGATGTACGTCCGGCGGTGGCCGCGGATCTCCGCCTCGTCGCGCACACCGCCGACCGAGATGCGCACGAACTTGCGCCCGAGCGTCTTCGCGATCGATTGGCCCAGCGACGTCTTCCCGACGCCCGGCGGGCCGACGAAGCAGAGGATCGGCCCGGAGAGGTCGCCCTCCTTCAGCTTCGAGACGGCGAGGTGCTCGATGATCCGCTCCTTGACCTTGTCCAGGTCGAAGTGGTCGGCGTCGAGCACCTTCCGCGCCTGCTCGAGGTCGAGGTTGTCGTCGGTCTCCTTGCCCCACGGGAGGCTGAGGATCCACTCGAGGTAGGTGCGGATGACGCCGTACTCGGCCGAGGCGGCGGGCAGCTTCTCGAGTCGGGCGAGCTCGCGGTCGACCGCCTTCCGGGCCTCCTCCGTAAGTGTCACCTCGTTCACACGGTCGCGCAGCTCCTTGATCTCCGCCTGCTCGGGGTCGCCCTCGCCGAGCTCCTCCTGGATCGCCTTCAGCTGCTGGCGCAGGAAGTACTCGCGCTGCGAGGACTCCATCTCGGAGACGACCTGGTTCTGGATCTTCGAGCCGAGCTCGGCGACTTCGAGCTCGCGGTTGAGGATGACGAGCACCGCGCGGAGGCGGCTCTCGACGTCGTCCTGCTCGAGCAGCTGCTGCTTCTCCTCGGTCTTCAGGCGCAGGGTCGAGGCCACCAGGTGGCAGAGGGCGCTCGGGTCATCGACGTTCGCCGCGGCCAGGGCGAGCTCCTCGGGGAGGTACGGCACGAGGCCGATCAGCCGCGCGAAGAGCGTCTGCACGTTCTGCAGAAGGGCCTGCGTCTCGGGCGTCTCCTCGTAGACGTCTTCGACCTCGATGAACCGTCCGAGGAGGTACGGGTCCTCCTGGATCCGGTCGATCAGCCGAATGCGCCGGATGCCCTGGACGAGGATCCGGAGCGACCCGTCGGGGACGCGGATCATCTTCTGTACGACCGCGGCCGTCCCGACCTCGTACAGGTCGTCCCAGCCCGGTTGTTCGATCTCCGCGTCCTTCGCGGCGACGAGTGCAAGGAGCCGGTTCCCGGCGACGGCGGCGTCGACCAGCCTGATAGAGCGCTCCTGGCCGATCGCCAGCGGGAGCACCGAGTCCGGGAAGACGACCGTGTCCTTGAGCGGCAGGACCGGGAGCTCCGACGGGAGCTCGAGCTCCTCGACGTCGACCTGCTCTTCGATCAGCTCGCTCATCGCGCGATCCTCACCGGGATCTCGACGCGCTCGGCGGCGGCCGGCTTCTTCGCCAGCGGCAGCACGATCGCCAGGATCCCTCGCTTGTACGTGGCCTTCGCCCCGTCGACGTCGATCTCGGCGCCGAGGACGACCTGGCGCACGAAGCGGCCGTAGTCGATCTCCATCTGCTGGTAGACGCGGCCCGAGCTGCGCGGCCGGCGGCGCTCGCCGGCGAGGATCAGCGTGCCCTCGTCGGCGAAGAGCTGAATGCACTCCGGATCGATTCCCGCCAGCTCGACGACCACGTGGAACGCGGCCGGGCGCTCGGTGCGGTAGCAGTCGATCTGCGGGCGAAATCCACCGTGCCGGCGCGCGAAGCGCGGCATCTGCCAGAGGTCGGCGAAGAGCTCCTCCATCTCGACGCGGAGCCGGTCGATGGGGTCACGAGGCATGGGCCGATGGTACCGCCGGAGGGTTGTCTGACGGCTTGCGGCGCTCCGGCTCCCGTACGATCCCCGCGCAATGAAGGGAGTCATCCTCGCCGGGGGTACGGGCAGTCGTCTGCATCCGCTGACGCGGATCACGAACAAGCATCTGCTGCCGATCTACGACCGCCCGATGGTCACGTATGCGATCGAGGCGCTCGTCTCGGCCGGGGTCAAGGAGATCCTGCTCGTCACCGGCGGGACGCACGCAGGAGAGTTCTTCCGGCTGCTCGGCGACGGCCACGGGCACGGGATCGGCCTGCTCCAGTACGCCTATCAGGAGCGCGAGGCCGGGATCGCCGACGCGCTCGGGCTCGCGCAGCGCTTCGCGGGCGACGACCGGGTGCTCGTGATGCTCGCGGACAACATCTTCGAGCGCTCGATCAAGCCGGCGATCGAGAACTTCGAGCGCCAGGAGCGGGGCGCGCGGATCGTGCTCTCGAAGGTCGAGGAGGCGGAGCACCTGCGGCACCTCGGTGTCGCGGAGCTCGACGGCGACAAGGTGATTCGGATCGTCGAGAAGCCGGAGAGCCCACCGAGCGAGTACGCCGTCACCGGGCTCTACTTCTACGACTCGTCGGTGTTCGAGTTCCTGCCGACGCTGTCGCCGTCCGCGCGCGGCGAGCTCGAGATCACGGACGTCAACAACTGGTTCGTGGAGAAGGGCGAGATGGAGTACGACGTGGTCGACGGCTTCTGGGGCGACGC
>DATBGG010000058.1:0-2825 GCA_036558065.1 Gaiellaceae bacterium
CTGCTCGAGGCCTACGGCTACGAACGCTTCGCAGCCGACGCGGAGGCCGCCGGAGCGACGAGCCTGATCGTCGCCGACCTCCCTGTCGACCAACACCCCGAGCTGAAGCGCGTCCAACTTATTGCACCGACCTCCACAGACGAGCGGCTACAGCTGGCCGGCCACCAGACAGACGGCTGGCTGTACCTCGTCACTCGAACCGGGACGACCGGGGCCCGCGACAACCTCTCCCCTATGCTCGCGGGCCTCGTCTCCCGGGCCAGAGCGCTCACGGACGTTCCGCTCTATGCCGGCTTCGGAATCTCGACGCCGCACCAGGCGCAGGAGGCGGCCGAGCTGGCGGACGGCGTCGTCGTCGGGTCGCGGGCGATCGAGGTCGCCGAAGAAGGCCCCGACGCGCTGCGCTACTACGCCCTCGGACTGCGCGCCGCGATCGATACCGCCGTCCCGGCGATAATCGACTAGATGCGCATCTTCTCCGGGATCCGGGCGTCCGGCGACAAGACGCTGGGCAACTACAGCGGCGGCTTCCGCCAGTACGTCGCGACCCAGGAGCAGGGCGACGCCTTCTTCTGCGTCGTCGACCTGCACTCGATCACGACGCCGTTCGAGCCGGACGTGCTGCGCGAGTCGACGCTGTCGGTCGCCGCGTGGCTGTTCGCGACCGGCCTCGACCCCAACCGATCGACGGTCTTCGTCCAGAGCCACGTGCAGGCGCATGCCGAGGCCGCCTGGCTGCTGAGCGCGGTCACGAGCTGGGGCGAGCTCCGGCGCATGACGCAGTTCAAGGAGAAGGCCGAGGAGCAGGAGTTCGTCTCGGCCGGGCTCTTCAACTACCCGGTGCTGATGGCCGGCGACATCCTGCTCTACCAGGCCGACATCGTCCCGATCGGCGACGACCAGCGGCAGCATCTCGAGCTGTCCCGGAACATCGCGGAGCGCTTCAACGCGCGCTTCGGCGACACGTTCAAGGTGCCCGACGGCGTCTACCCGGAGGAGGGCGCGCGCGTCAAGAACCTCCAGGAGCCCGAGCGGCTGATGTCGACGTCGCGCGGCGCGCCGGCCGGGGTCGTGCGGATGATCGACCCGCCCGACGAGGTTCGGAAGAAGTTCAAGACCGCGGTCACCGACTCGGGAACCGAAGTGCGGCACGATCCCGGCGAGAAACCGGGCGTGTCGAACTTGATCGAGATCATGGCCGTCGCCACCGGAGGCTCGATCTCGGAGGTCGAGGCGCAGTTCGACGGGCAGGGTTACGGCGCGTTCAAAGAAGGCGTCGCGGAGGCCGTCGTCGAGCTGCTCGCGCCGATCCAGGAGCGCTACAACGCGTTGCGCGCCGACGAGGGCGAGCTGATGCGGATGCTCGCGCAGGGCGCGGACAAGGCGCGCGAGGCGAGCGCGCCCACGCTCGAGGCGATCTACGAGCGAATGGGCTTTGTCCGGCCGTAACGCGGCCGTTCTCGCAGGAATCTCAGCGCTCTGCGTCGTCACCGGCGTCCTCCATTTCGCGGACGCGGAGCCGGTCGTCGTCTTTCTCGTGGCCGCAGCCGCGCTGGCTGGGCTCGCGTGGGTGATCGGCGTGGCGACGGAAGCGGTCGGAGCGCGCTTCGGCCCGGCGCTGACCGGGCTCCTGCAGTCGACGCTCGGGAACCTCCCGGAGTTGTTCGTCGTCCTCTTCGCGCTGGGGGCGGGCGAGGTGGTAGTCGCGCAGACGTCGATCCTGGGCTCGCTGTTCGCGAACGCGCTGCTCGTGCTGGGGCTGTCGATCGTCGCGGGGTCGCTGCGGGCCGAGGACGGCGTCATGCGCTTCCGCTCGGGCCTTCCGAACGACACGGCGACGCTACTGATCCTGGCCTCGTTCGTGATCGTCCTGCTCGGGCTCTCGAACACGGTCGGCGATCGGGCGAGCGCGCACGCGGAGACGATCTCGTTCGTCGGGGCGGTCTGCCTGCTCGTCGTGTACGGCGTCTGGCTGCGCGGGTATCTGCGCGGCGACGAGGAGCCGGCCGTCCAGGGTCGTCCTCCGTTCGCGTTCGGCGTCGCGATCGGCGTGCTCGCGGTTGCCGGTGTGGCCGCGGCCTTCGTCTCCGACTGGTTCGTCAACGCGCTCGACCCGGCGGTGAAGTCTCTCGGGATCTCGAAGGCGTTCACCGGGATCGTCATCGTCGGGATCGCAGGGAACGCGGTCGAGAACATCGTCGGGATCACGCTCGCGGCCAAGGGGCATGCGGATCTGGCGATCTCGGTCATCAAGAACTCGGTCGCGCAGATCGCGGCCTTCCTGTTTCCAGCCCTCGTCCTGCTCTCGTTCTTCTTCGAGCACCGGCTGACGTTCGTGCTGACGCCCGTCTACGTCGGCGCACTCGCCGCGACGGCGATCGCCGTCTGGCAGATCACCGGCGACGGCAAGGCGGTCGCCTTCGAAGGCTGCGCGCTCGTAGCGACCTACGTCGTGATCGCCGTGCTCACCTTCTACGAGTGAGCTCGACGAGAGAGACGATCTCATCGTCCGTCAGCTCGCGCCACTGGCCCGGCTCGAGGCCATCGGCCGTGAGCCCGGCGTAGCGGCTTCGGTGCAGGCGCGTGACCGGATGGCCGACGGCTTCGAGCATGCGCTTGACCTGGTGCTTGCGTCCCTCGTGGATCGTGAGCTCGACGAGGGAAGGGGCGAGTCGGCCGACGCGGGCCGGCGCCGTTGGGCCGTCGTCGAGCTCGACTCCGTCCTCGAGTTGCGCCAGCGCTTCGTTGGAAGGCTCGCCCTCGACCTCGGCTTCGTAGACCTTCTCGACCTCGTAGCGCGGGTGGGCGAGCCGGTGCGCGAGCTC
>DATBGG010000059.1:0-21905 GCA_036558065.1 Gaiellaceae bacterium
TCGTCGATCGCCCGCAGCAACTCTCCGTGCGGTGCGACGACGAGCTTCGGCTCGGAGCCGAGCGCGCGGCGCAGATTCTCGATGACTAGCTCGTTCGACGGGTCGGCGACCGCGACAACGAGCTCTCCGTCCTCGTAGTGAAGGGGAAGCGCCACCTGGAGGCGGGCGTTCTGCTCGGGAAGCGCCTTCAGCGCATCCGGCTCGGCATCGGAGGCCGTGACCTCGATGTACGGCAGGCCCTTCTGGCCCGCGAGCATGCGGCCGAGATCCTTCTCGGCGATCCAGCCGCGCTCGATCAGAACCTCTCCGAGGCGCTTGCCTGTGCGCATGCCCTCCTGGAGTGCGTCCTCGAGCTGCTCCTCGGCGAGGAGGCCTGCGCGGAAGATGAGCGTCCCGAGCGGCACGTCGACCATCGGAGTCGTCAGGGGAACCGACGCCTCGGCGGCGGCGGGCGGGGGCGCGGACGGAGCAGGATCGACAGCGGGGGCGGGCGGAGCGGGCTCTGCCTCGGGAACGGGCTCGGGCTCCGGCGCGGGAACCGGCTCGACGGCGGCCGGCGGCTCGGCCGGGGCTGGGGGCGCCAGCGGAGCAAGCTGTGGCTCCGGGTCGGGCTCAGGCTGCGCCTGGTCGACGAAGAACATTCCGTTCGCTGGTTCGGTAGAGGACATGGCCGCCTTTCCGTAAGTCGTTTGCCGCTGCGCCTGTGCGAGCTCCGGATCGACGAGCACGAGCTCGGGTGTGAGCAGCGCGGTCGTCAATTCGCTTCCTTTGTTCGCTGAGTGTTCGTATCGGCCGCCACTGGGCGCCCGGCATCACTCGAACGGGGTACCGCGTTGGGAGAGCCGCTAGACGAGAACACGGCCCAGTTCCTCGAGCGAGGTGATCCCGGAGACGACCTTCGCCAGGCCGTCGTCCCACAGGGAACGCATCCCCTGTTCGGTCGCCTTCGCTTCGAGCTCCTCCCTGGTCGCGCGCCGGACGGCGAGCGACTCGATCTCCTCGGACATGACGAGCAGCTGGTAGATCCCGATTCGGCCCTTGTAGCCGGTCTGCCCGCAGCGTGGACAGCCCTTCTTGCGGTAGAAGGCCATGCCGTCGGATGCCGCCATCACCTCGGGCGAGACGCGGTTGCGGAGCAGCTCGTCCGACGACGGGTTGTACATCTCGCAGCAGTGCGCGCACAGCTTGCGCGCGAGGCGCTGCGCGAGCACGGCGGTGACGGCGGAGCCGGTGAGAAACGGCTCGACGCCCATTTCGTTCAGGCGGGTGATCGCGCCCGGCGCGTCGTTCGTGTGCATCGTGGAGAGCACGAGGTGGCCCGTGAGGGCGGCCTCGATCGAGATCTTCGCCGTCTCGGCGTCGCGGATCTCGCCGACCATCACCACGTCGGGGTCGGAACGCAGGATCGAGCGCAGCGCCGAGGCGAACGTGAAGCCCGCCTTGACGTTGATCTGCATCTGGTTGATCCCCGGAAGCCTGTACTCGACCGGGTCCTCGATCGTCACGATGTTGATCTCCGGCCGATTGATCTCGGCCATCGACGCGTAGAGCGACGTCGACTTACCGGAGCCCGTCGGCCCGGTCACGAGGAGCGCGCCGGTCGGGCGGACGATGATCTCGCTCAGCCTCTGGCGCATGTCCTCGGGCAGGCCGAGCTCCTCGAGCGTCGGAGCTTTCTTCGACTTGTCGAGAAGTCTCATCGTCACCTTCTCGCCGTCGACCGTCGGCAGGGTCGCGACGCGGATGTCCAGCATGCGGCCGGCCGTCTTGGCGTTGAGGGAGATGCGTCCGTCCTGAGGCTTGCGGCGCTCGGCGATGTCGAGCTTCGCAAGCACCTTCAGGCGCGTCGTCACTCCGGCGACCATCCGCTTCGGGACCCGCTGGATCTCGTGCATGACGCCGTCGATGCGGAAACGAACGACGATGCCGTCCTTCTGCGGCTCGAAGTGCATGTCGCTGGCCCCGTCCTCGGCGGCCTGGAAGATGAGCGAATTGACGAGCCGGACGAGCGGCGCTTCGGAGATGCCGTCGTCTGCCTCGAGGTCGTCCTCTCCCTCCTCGGAGACCTCCTCGAGCTCCTCGTCCTCTTCGAGCACTGCGCGAGAGCCGAAGGCCTCGGCCGCGCGCACGAGCCGGCGCACCTCGCCCTCGATGTCCTCGGGCGCGGCCACGGCGAGCTCGAGCTGGTAGCGCGTGGCGAGACGAAGCTCGTCGATCGCGTGCACGTTCTGCGGGTCGGCGATCGCGATCAGGAGCTTGTCGCCCTCGATCGCGTACGGGATCGCCTTGATCCGCTCGAGGACGTGGAGCGGAATCTGCTCCGCCGCCTCCTGCTGGACGCCGCGCTCGACGATGTCGACGACCTCCATGTTGTGGCGGGTGGCGAGGGTGCGGGCCACGCTCGCCCCTTCGGCCAGCCCTTCCTCGACGAGCGCCTGAGCGAACGAGCCGGAGCGTGCGCGCTCACGGACGAACGCGAGCTTGTCCGGAGCCAGGAGGTCGGTCGCCTCGATCACGTCCGCGACCAGCTCCGCGAGCGGGTTTACGTCGAATGCAGGCTGCAGCGGCTCCGCGCTCGACTGAGCAGCGGAATCAGCATCCGTGACCGTTCGCAGCTTCGGTGACCGCTCCGCGTCCATACCTCAAATGAGGTATCGGCAGCGGCAGGATTCGCTTAAGCACCAAGAAGGGCGAAGTACCACTCGAACAGGTAATCGCCTGCGAACAGCGCCACGATCGAGCCGAGAGCGAGGAAGGGCGCGAACGGAATCCCCATCTTGCGCGCCTCCTGTCCGTGCCGCGCGAGCAGGACGATCCCGGGCACGAGCGCCGCGAACATCCCGATCATCATCGCGACCGCAACCAGCTTTCCGAGCGCGGCGCCCATCAGCAGCGCGAGCTTGACGTCGCCCATGCCCATGCCCGCGGGATACGCGAGCACGGCGAGGAAGAGGAAGAGCGCGGCCCCGAAGGCGGCCAGGAACCACTCGGGGCTCGGGTCGCGGATCGTCTGGGCCGTCAGCACGACGAGCGTCGCCGGGAGCACGATCCGGTCCGGGACGATCCTGTGCTCGAGGTCCACGGCCGAGATCGCGACGAGGACGCAGCAGAAGAACGCGGCGATCGCCGCCTCGAGCGTCAACCCGAAGTCGAGCACGCACGCGGCCACGAGGAGCGCCGAGACGGCCTCGACGGCCGGGTAGATCCAGCCGATCTTCGCGCCGCAGCTCCGGCACTTTCCGCGCAGCACGATGTACGAGACGAGCGGGACGTTGTCGTACCAGGCGATCGGCGCCGAGCACGACATGCAAGCCGAGCCGGGATGCACGAGCGACCGCTTGAGCGGCACGCGTGCGGCGACGACGTTCAGGAAGCTCCCGAGCGCGAGCCCGGGCGCGAGTGCAAGCGCAGCGAGAGCAGCATCCATCCCGCCCGTTCTATCGGCGTGCGCGGCCGCTTAGTTGAGTTAGCCCCAGGAGCCGGCTTCGTTGACGATCGAAACCGCCTCGTTCGAGCTCTGCGGCATCCCGGAGAGCAGCGTGCCGAGTGGGACGTAGTGGTTGGTCACGCTGTTCTGGAGACTCACCTGGCGGGCGATGATCGGCCCCCAGACGTTGGCGCTGTTCTGCTCCGCATAGTCGTTGACCGCGTAGATCGCGCCCTGGAAGATCGAGCTGTTCGAGACCTGGAAGCCGACGGTGTCGGTCGAGCTGCCGGCGACGAACGCGAGGAGGTTCTGCGCGGCGTTCCAGCTCGTGTCGCACGCGTAGGAGCCGCACAGCCGAACCGAGTTCTGCAGCGTGATCGTCCCCGAGGCGTAGATCGTCGCGCGGCCGGTGTAGACGGCGTTCACGAGGTTCTGGAAGACGATGTTCCCGTCGAAGAAGATCGTGCCGGAGACGAGGAGCGTTCCCGGGCTGCCCGGGGTCCAGGCAAGGCGCCCGATCAGGCTGCCCTGAGCGTCACGCACTTGGCAGTCGTACGCGTACGAGGGCGTGATGTTGACCGCCGTGGTGAGGCTGCGGTTCATGACCGAGTCGTTGTCGAACGCGGGCGGGAGGCCGGACTGTGTCGTGCACGTCTGCTTCGGCCCCGGCTTCGAGTTCTCGTACCAGTACGCGAGGTCGACGGGAGGCTTCTCGAGGCCGGTCGTCGTCGAGTCGGGAGGCATCGTCGAGAAGACCTGATCCGCGGTGGTGCAGGGGTTGTGGAGCGGGTTGCTCCCGTTCTTGCAACCACCGGCGACGTGCACCTCGGCGAGCTTCGCGAGCGCGTTTCCGATGTGCGACGAATTCTGGAGCGTGACCGTCCCGCCGACCTGCAGAACGGTGTTGATCCCGCTGATCTGCGCGGAGTTCTGGAGGCAGAGGTTGCCCTTGATGTAGATCGGGACAGTGACGTTGACCGAGTTGGAGAGCGTCGTGCAGCTCGTCGGCGCCTCGGCGTAGATGTAGTTCCAGATCGCGTTGTTCGCGGCGCCGACCTCGACCGTCTGCAGGCTGGCGCGGCCCCGCACGGTGCGGATCACGTCCATCCCGCCCGTCGGGTTCGGCAGGCTGCCGCGGCCGGTCAGCGTCCACGTGTTCGTGTCGGTGTCGAGCGTGCCCCACCACGTGACGGTGCCGTTCTCGACCGTCTCGCTGCGCTCGGGCACGGCGCCGGGCATCGTCGGATCCTGCGCGTTGTAGAGCGTGGAGTACGCGTAGTTGAGCCCCGCCTCGGCCAGCGCGAAGGCGCGCTCGTCGGCCTTCGAGGTGGAGGCGCCGCGGACGTTCTCCGTCGTGTAGACCATCGCCGTCGTCGCCGTGAGGCCGAGGACGACCGAGGCGCCGATCACCATCGGCAGCGCGAAACCGGCCTGGCTGCGCAGGCGTCGGAGCGGCGTGATCAGAGAAGCGACTTTGCGGCGGATGCGGATTGGAACCCTCCGTGGAGAGAGGTTGCGGCGTTCCAGACGCACCATGGGTGCCGAAAAGGCCCCTGTCTATCCCTGAATCCAGGCATGAGGCTCACCCCTTCAGGCGAGGCGCTCCCCGTTTCGCGCTAAGCGCGGGTGCTAGCCGTCCTGCGGGCCGACGTCGAGCTCGAAGCTCGTGGCAGTCGCGGTGTTGGCGTACTTCTGCCCGTCGGTGAGGTTGCCCGTGAACGGGAACGTGTAGAACGTCGGGTTGTCGCCGCTCTCTTCAGGAAGGTCGATCGTGTTGCAGATGACGGGCCCGCTGTCCTGGAAGTTCTGGTGGATCGCGCACTCTGCAGTCGAGTACATGACGCCCTGGAAGCCGGCGGGTAGGTATCCGCCGTAGCACGAGGGAGGGCTACCACCGCAGCTCGTGCCGCCCTGGTCGTACTCGTTGTCCTCCTTCGACATCAAGACCATGTAGTTCTGGCTCAGATCCCAGTTCGACATGTCCGAGAGACAGCTCGTGGCCAGTGTCGTGCCGCTCCCGCCGGCGCAGACGACCTCGTCGATCTCGTCGTGCCCACCGCTCATCAACGTGGCGCGGCCCTGGTAGTGGACGACCTGCCCGTCGTCGTCGAAGCGGAAGTCGCCGTCGATGAAGACGGTGCCCAGGATCGTCATGACGTGGGTGGTGTGGTTCCAGGAGAGCTCGCCCACGAGCGTGCCGTTCTCGACGACCTGGCACGTGTAGTCGCTGTTGGTCGGCGTCATCTCGCCGTTCCCCGGGAGGCTGTGGTTGGACACGCTGGTCGAGCCGGCGTCGTTGTCGAAGAAGCTCGTCGAGATTCCCGGATTCGGGTTCGTGCAGAAGTGCTTCGGGCCGGGCTTTGCATTCGCCCACCAGTAGTTGAAATCGACCGACGGCATCGTCAGCGCGGGGTTCGCGGCCGCCGCGACCTTGTTGATCGCGGTCGAGTACACGTGGTCGGCCGAGGTGCATGGGTCGTGGGCCCCGCCGCCGTTGTAGGTGCACGTGCCGCCGATGTTCGCCTCCTGGATGTTCGTGCCGGACGTGCCGATCCCGTTCGTGTCGGCCGTGTGGGTGACCGTGATCTCCGCGTGGTCGACCGTGGCCGTCGACGTCTGGTAGTAGTCGTAGTAGACGGTCAGCTCCATGTGGTCGATCGACGCGGTCGCCGAGCTGCTCCCGCTGTTGTTCTTCGCGACGAGGCGCAGGCCGAAGTTCGACGCGTTCACGTCCGACTGCGTCCAGGTCGTTCCCCAGAGGTCGCCGTCCGCCCCGTACGTGGCGTACGCATCGGACGTGCCCCAGTTCGTGCCCGTTGCCGCCTTGTTGTTCCCGACCGCAGAACCGGCCTTCAAGAGCTGAACCGTGAAGTCCCTGATCGTGCTCGACACGCTCGTCTTGCGGTCGATCCGGGCCTGGATGCCGGTCACAGTGGCGCCGGCCGGAAGGGCCATCGAGTAGGACGTGGCGTCCAGGGTGCCGGACGACACGCCGGCGCTCAGCGACTTGGTCGCATACGAGCTGTTGTTCGTCAGGACGTTGCCGGGAGACGTCCAGGTCGAGCCGGTGCCGGTCGCCGGGTCCTGGATGTTGCTGGACGAGAAGATGCCCGTGTTCGTGGCGGTGAGCCGCAGCCCGAAGTTGGACGCGTTGATGTCCGACGCCGTCCACGTCGTGCCCCACAGGTCGCTGCCGCTGCCGTAGGTGCGGTACGTGTCGCTGGTCGGCCAGTAGCTGCTGGTCACGGCCTTGTCGTTTCCGGCCGGCGAGCCGTTCTTCAGCAGTCGGACGTCTGCGTCCTTGAGCGCGTTGCCGACGCTCGAAGCACGCTCGATCCTGGCCGAGACGCCCCTGACGATGGCGGTGCTCGGAATCCCCATCGAGAAGTTCGTGCCGTCGAGGTTGGCGCTCGTCGCCGCGCCGGCGATGCTCGTCGACGCGTCGGAGTTGTTGCTGGAGACGATGTTCCCCGAGCTCGTCCAGCCCGCCCCGCTACCCGCGGACTTCGTAGTCGTCGTGTCGGGACCGATGATCGACACGTTGCCTCCGACGTCGACCGTCGTGTTCGCGCCGGTGATCGCGCCGCCGTTTCGGAGACAGAGGTCTCCCCGGGTCGCGACGTTCGTCACGAACGTGTTCGAGTCGATCGTCAGACAACTCGAGGTGCTGTCCTGGTAGAAGCGACTCCAGGACGCTCCGTCCGCGCCCGAGTTGAGGCCGACCACGTTCACCGTGCGGTGGAGCGTCCGCTTGATCGGGGCGCCCGCAGGGTTCGGGATCGATCCCACCGACGTCAGCGTCCAGACGTAGCTGGCGTTGATCGTTCCCGAGTACGTCGCCGTCCCGTTGCCGAGATTGACGGTCGTGCCCGGCAGGAGCGTCGAAACCTTCGGGTCGCTTGCGTTCTCGAGGACCGAGAGCGCGTAGCTCATGCCCGCCTCGGCCAGCGAATAGGCATCGCCGTCGTTGGCGCTCCGTCCCGCGTTTCTCACGTTCTCGCTCGTGTAGACCATGACCGACGTTCCGGCCACGGTGAGCACGGCGAGGATGCCCACGATCATCGTGAGCGCCATACCGTCCTGTTTACGAAGAAGTCGCCGCAACAAAGTGATCCCGCCGCTCGGGTCTTGCCCAGGATCGTCGGGATCGGCGGGTGTCGCCTCCCCCTTTCCGGGTCACCCGGGGAAGTTCACTCGAACGAGTGAGTCAGCTGGCCTGCGGGCCGATCACGAGTTGCATGTCGCCTTCGGTGCCGTCGGCGTAGAGCTGTCCTCCCTTCGCGGTCGGGAACGCCGGCCACGGATTGATCGAGACCGACGTCGAGTTGATGTCGATGCGCGTGCAGAGGATCGGGGCGCTGATCATCGGCGCGTTGTTGAAGTCGCAGTCGTTCCGCGCGTAGAGCGCGCCCTGGAAGGCCGATGTCGACTGGTTGACGGTGATGTCCGTGCTGAACCAGGACTGCTCCCCGCCCGCGATCAGGATCAGCAGGTTCGACTCGGGGTCCCACGATGAGATGTTCGTTCGGCAGTTGTCCGACCCCGACCCGCCGGCGCAGACGGGCTCGGAGATCGTGACGTCCCCGGACGTCCAGATCGTGCCGCGCCCGTGGTAGTGGACCGGCCCGGCGCCCGCGTCCCCGAAGGTGATGCTGCCGTCGAAGAAGATCGTCCCCTTCACGGTGAGCACGCGCGTCGCGCGGTCCCACGACAGCTCACCGACGACGTTGTCCTGCGAGTCGCGGTACTGGCACGTGTAGTCGACGGTCTCGGGCGTGATCTCCTGGGTGGGGTTGCTGTCGTTCGGGTGGGTCGTGCTCACCGCGTCGTTGTCGAAGACGCGCGGTGTCCCGCTCGTATTGGTGCAGGCGTTCTTCGGGCCCGGCTTCGTGTTCCGCCACCAGAAGTTGAAGCTCGTCCACGGCTTGATGCCGACCGCCCAGTTCTCGTTGATCGAGTTCGAGAACACGAAGTCGGAGGACGTGCACGGGTCGCTGTTGCCGCCGCCGTTCACGTAGCAGCCTCCGGGAGCGTTGACCTGCGCGACGGGCGTCCCGGGCGTGCCGATGCCGTGGGGCGGGCCCGTGTACGTGACCGTGAGGTCGATGTGGTCGACTGAAGCCGTCCGGCTCGAGCTGCTGTAGTTCCGCGCCTTCAGGCGCACGCCGAAGTCGGACGCGTTCACGTCGGCCGCCGTCAGCGACGTGTTCCAGTCATCCGAGGAGCCGCCGTAGGTGGCGTTCCCGTCGAAGGTGGGCCAGTAGGAGCTCGACGACCTGTCGCTTCCGATCGTGGCCCCGCCCTTCACGAGGTACACGTCGTAGTCTCGGATCGAGCTCGACGAGCTGGCCATCCGCTCGACGTGAACCGTCACGCCGTCGATCTGCGAGCCGGCCGGAATCGAGAGGCCGAAGGCGGTGGCGTCGATGTTGTGGGTGGTCGCCGATCCGCTGACCGTGACCGTCGCCTTGTTGTTGTCGCTGGTCACGACGTTGCCCGGGTTCGCCCACACCGTGCCGGTCCCGTTGTCGACGGCTGAGCCCGGGGAGCCTTGCGCCGTCAGTCCTCCGGTGCCCCGCTGACGAATCCACCAACCGGTCGAGACGGTGCTGTTTGCCCCGGTGATCGAGCCTGTCGGCTCCACGTCGATGCACAGGTAGGAGGCGACGGTGACCGGGATGTTCACCGGCACGTCGAAGCAGCCGAGAATGCTCGCGTTGAAGAGGCGCGTCCAGTACGGCGACAGCGAGCCGACGTTCGGCCCGTTGATCTCCACCGTCCGGGTGACCGTGCGCTGCGCCGGCCCGCTCGAGCCGGTGGGATTCGTGGCCTTGCCCGTCGACGTGAGCGTCCAGGTCGATCCGGAAAGAGCCCCGGCGTAGGTCGCAGTGCCGGTTTCGTACGAGACCGTGGTCGATGGGAGGAGCGCGCCGTCGGTCGGCTCGTCCGCGGCGCCGAGCTTCGACAACGCCTCGGCCATCCCGGCTTCGGCCAGCGAGTACGAGGTCTCCTCTGACTTCGACAGCGCCGCGGACTGGGTGTTCGCCGTGGCGTAGTAGGTCAGCGTCGCGCTCGTGATCGAGAGCACGACGAGCATGCCGAGCACGAGCACGAGTGCCGTGCCCCGTTCGTTCTGCAGCTGCCGCAAGAAATACATCGTCATACGATCTAAATCGATTCGCAACGTACTCGGCTCGCGGCAGGCGAACCTCCCCCCTTGGGGGGAATCACTACGCTCGAGTGCGAGGGCGCGCCTAGCGCGAGGTGTTACGAAGCACGATGTCCGCCACGAGCTTCCACTGCTTGCCCGTGTCGCTCGGCTTCGTGTTGATCGGCAGAGTGACCGTGAGCTTGCCGAGGCTCACGCCGGTCACGGGCGCGGTGTAGCTGAACGCGTTCTGCTGCGTGCTGTAGTCGGCGAGCATGACGCTGTTGCGGCGGAGCTTGTAGCGGCCCGCCGACACGAGGCTCGTGTCGTACGTGATGTTCGTCTGGACGCCTCCGGCGGTCGGGCAGCCGGCCGGCAGCGTGACCGTGATCGACGACGACGCCCCGGTCGGCGTGATCGCGCTCGCGCAGTGGATCTCACGGCGCATCCGGTCGATCGCGACGCGGGCGGCCTGCTGCGCCTGGAAGCGGCGGTTCATGTCGAACTCCGCGTTCGACGCCTGGATGAAGAGCGTCGTGATCGCGCCCACGATCGTGCCGAGGATCGCCATCGCGATGAGCAGCTCCAGCATCGTGTAGCCGCGCTGCTCGCGCAGCCTGCGCAGGATCCTCATTTCGACTTCGAACGGACCTCCGCGAGGGCGGCTCGCGCGACCCGTTCGCTCCTGTCGCCGATCCCCCAGAGGCGCTCTGCCCTCTGGTCGACGGCGATCAGCGTCTCGAGCGCTTCGGCTCCGTGCCACCAGCCGAGCTTCGCGCCGGTGACGATCCAGGAGTGCTGGTAGAGCCAGTGGCTGACGTTGTCGTTCGTCGGCTTGCGATGCGAGGAGAGCCAGTGGTCGAGGTTCTTCGCCCTCGCGGTCAGCGGGATCTCGTTCTGCGGCTCCGGCTTCGCGCCGGGGACGACGAACGCCGGTGGGCGGGCAGACGCGGCGGCCGCCTTCGGCGCGGGCTTCGGCTTGGGTGCCGGCTTCGCCTTTGGCTTCGCGGCATGCTTTTTCGGCTTCGCGGCGTGCTTCTTCGGCTTGGCCGCGTGCTTCTTCGGCCTCGCCTTGGCAGCGGGCTTGGTCTTGGCGACGACGCCGACGAACTTGACGGGAGTCCCGGCGAACGGAGAGCCGCTCTCGGGGTCACCCGCCTGCGGGTACTTCGAGTTGACGCTCAGGGCGAGCGAGATCGTCGGCGCGCCGGTGTCGTAGACACGGCTTCCGGGCGCGGGTGACTGACCCCGCACGGTGTTCGCGGCGTAGCCCTGGGCTCCGGTCACGCGCCAGGCGAAGCCGGCTTCCTCGAGCGTGCTCTTGGCGAAGACGTACGCCTGCCCGCGCACGTCGGGAACGAGCAGGACCTTCGGCGCCGTCGCCTGCGCGGGTGGGTTCGTCGTCGGCGTGCTGCGCGTCTCCGCGGCAAACGTGATCGTCGCGGTCGCGAGGAGCGCCACGATGACGACGACGAAAACCCTGGGCAGCAGCGAGCTGAGCCGCAAACTCATAGATCGCTCTTCGGCACGAATCGCCGTCGGGTTAAGGGCTTTCGCTCGTGAACAGGATCACCGGGCCGTCCGCAGCGGAAGGCTGCGCGCCCCCGACGACCTCGAACACAGGCCCCACACTGTCCATCGTCGGCGCGTCCTGCCAGGTGAATGCGCTACCTGCAAAGCCCTCGAACCACGGCTCCACCTGTGGGTACGAGACCGCCGGCTGCAGCTGGAGGTGCAGGTGGGGGCCGGTCGCATGCCCGGTGTGCCCGACGAGCCCGACCGGCTGGCCCGCCGAGACAGTCGCTCCGGCGCCGATCGTCGGGTCCTCGTACGAGAGGTGGCAGTACGTCCACTCGCGCCCGTCGAGCGCCGAGCGCATCGTGAACCCGATTCCGCACGCCCCATCGGGCAGCTGCCAGGAATCGACGATCGTGCCGGCGCTGAGTGCGTAGACCGGTGAGCCCTCCGGTGCGGCGATGTCCGCGGCCGGGTAGTCGTGGTGATGGTGGCCGACGGAGACGACGTTCGGGCCGCCGCCGACCGGGAACACGTAGTTCCCCTGGTAGGACGGGCCGCCGAGAGCCATCGCCGTGCCCGGAGCGAACGAGGTCGTCCACGAGCTCGACCGCGCCTGGGCCAGCTTCGCCTCCGCCGCCTTCAGCTTCTTGCGGGCGGCACGCATCGCCTGGGCTGCCCCGGCGCGCCGGGCGTCCATCTCGAACGCGGCCTTCTGCAGGTCGAGGCGGTCGGAGAGCAGCTTCGCGGAGTCGGCGCGCGCGTCGAGGGCGCGTGCCCTGCGGGCGAGCCTGCGCTCGGCGAGCTTCGCCCTGACGAGCACTCGGTTCTGCCGGGCGACCGTGCGCTCCGCGGCCTGGAGCTGCACCTGCAGGCGGTCGTACACGAACGGCACCTCGGTCCCGTTCTGCCCGTACAGGCGCGCGAGGCCGAGCACCTCGTCCACGTACCACTGCGCGTGGTTGTAGGCGAACACGCCGCGCGAGATGTCCGTCCTGCCTCCCGCGGCGGCCAGGTACCGGGCCGCCGCGAAGATCGCGTCCTGCGGGTCCCACGGGTCGGCGATCCCGTCGCCGTCCGCGTCCATGCCCCAGCGCTGCCACGTCGAGGGCATGAACTGCATCCAGCCGATCGCCCCGGCCGAGCTCGGCCCCATGTTGCGGCCGAAGTTCGACTCGACCTTGTTGATCGCGGCCAGCACCTGCCAGGGGATCCCGTAGGTCGACCCGGCGCGCTGCCAGTAGCCCTGGAGCACGGGGAACGGAAGCCCTTGCGACGAGCGGCGCGAGAGATACGAGGGCGGGAGCACGATCCCCGAGTTCGGGATCTCCGCGCTCGCAAACGTCGTCATCGGCTGCGCCGAGGGGACAATCGTGAAGACCGGCCCGGTCGCGCCCGCAGCGCCTGCTGTCCCGAGCACCGCGAGGACGGCGGCCAGGCAGAAGAGCTTCTTCATCAGCCCTGGCCGACGACCCGCAGCTCGGGCTCGTCCTGCACCGCTTCCGCCTCGACGGCTTCGCGCTCGACCGCGTCCTTGTGCTTGATCGCGTGCTCGAGAGCGACGAGGAAGTCATGGCGGTTCGTGGAGGCGTTGGCGGCGACCTCCTGGTCGACGTCGCCGGAGACGACGAGCCTGATCAGCGACTGCTGGAACGTCTGCATGTCGAAGAACTCGCCCTCGTCGATTGCGTCGTGGATCTCGTCGGACTTGTTCTCACGGATCAGCTCACCGACCCGCGCGTTGTTGATCATCACCTCGAATGCGCCGACCCGGCCGCCGCCGACGCGCGGCAGGAGCCGCTGGCTGACGACGCCCCGCAGCACGCCGGCGATGATCGAGCGGATCTGCTGCTGCTTGATCCCGGGGAAGAACTCGATCATTCGACCGATCGTCTCGGAGGCGTCGACGGTGTGCATCGTCGAAAGCACGAGGTGGCCGGACTCCGCCGCTTGGAGCGCGGTCTCGGCCGACTCGGCGTCGCGGAGCTCTCCGATCAGGATCACGTCGGGGTCCTGGCGCAGCGCGCGGCGCAGCGCCTGCTGGAACGAGTCCGTGTCGAGGCCGACCTCGCGCTGGTTGACGATGCAGCCGTGGTCGGTGTGCAGGAACTCGATCGGGTCCTCGATCGTCACGATGTGCTGGCGGCGCGTTCGGTTGATGTGGCCGATCACGGCCGCGAGCGTCGTCGACTTGCCCGAGCCCGTCGCGCCGGTGACGAGGACGAGCCCGCGGTGCTCTTCGGCGAGCCGCTGGACGCCCTTCGGCAGGCTGAGCTGCTCGAAGCCCGGAACCTCCGTCGGGATCATCCGGAAGGCGAACGACGTCGAGCCGCGCTGCTTGAAGCCGTTGACGCGGAAGCGCGCGAGATCGGGCGCCATGTAGGACGTGTCGAGCTCGCCGGTCGTGCGGAAGTTCTCGAGGCGGTTCGGCGTCCGCTCCGTGACGCTGACGAGGACCGTCTCCAGGTCGGCCTCGGTCAACGGCTCCCACCCCTCGAGCGCGCCGAGTGAGCCGTCGCGGCGGAGGACGGGCGGAAGGGCGAGCTTCAGGTGCATGTCGGTCGCACCCGTGTCGACGGCAGCTTTGAGGAGCGCGTTGAGGTCCATGGCCAGGCCGTCGTGACCATCGGCAGGTTGTGGAGTCTTCTTTAGATTCCGGCGGCTTTGTATGCGCGGCCGGGATTGCCCGAAGCGCGCGCGATTCCATCGACCGCCCGCATCGCCGCGCGGCGCAGGCCCCTCATCGCGCTCGGGCTCGGGACGTCTCCGCCGATCAGCGACACGACCGCGTTCCAGAGGAACGGCGTGCGGACGACGGCGTATGTGAGCCGCGGGAAGCGGTCGAGGGCGACTTTCGCCCCCCACGCGGCGGAGAGCTGCGACGTGAGGCGCCGCCGGAGCTCGGCGTCGTAGCCCTCGAGGTCCCCGGCGAGGAGCGCCTCGGTCGCGAGCTTGGCGGAGAGGAACGCCTCGTAGATCCCGTCGCCGGAGAGCGGATCGACGAGGCCGGCCGCATCTCCGAGCAAGGCGACTCTCCCGCTCGCCACGCGCGCGCGCGCGTGAATAAGAGGAAGGCGGTAGCCGCGGATGTTCTCGAGGCTCGACTCCGGGATCCCGTACTCGCGGCAGAAGCGGGCGAGGTGCTGCCGGAGGCGCGGGCCCTCACGCTCCCAGCCGCCGACGCCGACGTTGACATGGTCGCCCTTGGGGAAGACCCAGCCGTAGCCGCCGGGCACGTTCGCGAGCTCGAGGCAGAGCAGCCCGCGGTACTCCGCCTCGGAGACGATGCCGTACGGAACGTTCGCCTCGAGCGCGACGCCGTAGTCGCGGCCGTCGTCGAGGCCGGCGGCGCGTGTCGACGTGCCGTTCGCGCCGTCGGCCAAGAATGCGTGATTTGCAGCGACTTTAGAGCCGTTCACCGTCGCCTCGACTCCGTCCTCGCGTACGACGAGGTCTGCCACCCGCGTGCCGTCGCGGACGTCGGCCCCCGCGTTCGCCGCCTGCTCGAAGAGGAACGCGTCGAGGCGTGTCCGCTGCGTCATCAGCACGAGCGGCTCGTCGAGTCGCCGCTCGAAGCGCCGCGTGAAGTCGAGCCCGAAGCGGACGCGGGTCGTCCGGTCCTCGACGACGGGATCGACGGAGAACGGCAGCAGCCGGGCTGCGCGCATCGTGAGCCCGCCCCCGCAGGGCTTATCCCGCGGAAACGTGGCCTTGTCGGCCAGGAGGACGGACGCGCCACCTTCGGCCAGCCGATAGGCGGCTGTGGAGCCGGCGGGGCCGGCGCCGACGACGAGGACGTCGAAGCGCTCCATCGGGCCGAGGCTACAATGGCTGACCCTCCAGGGGGAGTTCCCGAGTGGCCAAAGGGGACGGGCTGTAAACCCGTTGGCTCAGCCTTCAGAGGTTCGAATCCTCTCTCCCCCATTTCTCTGCGCGCTCAAAAGGTGTGCGGATGCAGGAAAAAACGGCGAGGCGTTGTAGGCTAGAGCCGCCTCGAGTGTCGATTGAGCACCGCATCTGCGGGGAAGAGGCTTCCTCGGTGCCTGCGTTCCCTCTTTCGGGTCATGCCTGCGTGCGTCAGGCCGGTCGATTACCCTCCTGGACGCTCGCGTCCCAGCCCAGCCGCCCAGGTCGGAACCCCCCGTGAACCGACGCCGCACCGCCGCCCCCATCCTCATCGCGCTCGCACTGCTGGCGCAGCTGCTGCTTGCCGGCGCGACGTCCGCGCGCTCGAAGCACGTGCCGCGGAACCGGTCGCTGCCGCGCATCACCGGAGCCCCGATGATGGGCGTGACGGTCAAGGCCTCGCGCGGGCGCTGGACGAACAAGCCCACGCGCTTCCGCTATCGCTGGCTCGTCTGCAACGCGGCGGGCAAGAAGTGCAAGAAGGTCGCCGGCAACGGCTCCACCTACCGGCTCGGAATGCGTGCCTACGCGCATCGCGTTCGGGTCGTCGTCCGGGCCTCGAACCGCGCGGGCGCGACCGAGGCGATGTCCTCGGCGACCCGCTCCGTGGGCAAGGTGACGGCGCCGAACTCACCGCCGCCGCCGGCCCCGCCTCAGCCTCCCCCGCCACCTCCGCCACCGCCGCCCGTTCCACCGCCGCCACCTCCGCCGCCACCTCCACCTCCAACTCCTCCGCCTCCGCCTCCCCCTCCCCCGCCGCCACCGGCACCTCCGCCTCCTCCGCCTCCTCCACCGCCGCCGCCTCCACCGCCACCTCCGCCACCGCCACCGCCACCGCCGCCGCCGCCTCCGCCTCCACCGCCTCCACCACCACCGCCGCCACCACCGCCACCACCGCCACCTCCCCCGCCGCCACCACCTCCGCCTGGCACCGTGACCGTCACGAACACGACCCTGGGTGACCTTTCGACCCAGATCACGTCGAACAACGTCTTCACCGGCCTGATCGACGACAACCCGAACACGAAGGCCAACTTCAACGCGCTCCACCTGCCGCTCGTGCGCATCCACGTGGGCGACGACAGCGAGTTCCCGGCGATGCCGGAGATCCACTACAACGACTGGTCGTTCGCCAACCTCGACGTCCTCGTCAACGACGTCACGATCACCGGCGAGCGCCCGGTGATGAACATCAAGTTCGCGCCGGACTGGATGTGGACGTGCACGCACTACCAGGATCCGGGCCACGTCCAGGACCTGACCTTCCAGACCTACGCGCAGTACATGGCGCGCCTCGTCTCGTACTACAACCTCGGCCACATGACGACCGAGACCGGCCAGGTGATCAACAATCCGGCCGGCACGTCGAACCGGATCGACTACTGGGAGCCGTGGAACGAGCCGGACCTGTCCAACGAGACCCCGTGCGTCCCCAGCAACGGCGTCGCGATCACACCTCAGCAGTACCTGACGATGTGGAACGCCGTCGTGCCGGCGATGCTCGCCGTCGACCCGACGCTGAAGTTCGTCGGCCCCGCCACCGCCGGCGGCCAGTTCGGCTCGGGGGACTCGGGCAACGAGTACATCGACACGTTGATGGAAGGCGCGACCGTCCTCCCCTACGCGATCGCGTTCCACGGGTACGGCTACTGGGACAACACGGTCACCGACAAGACGATCTTCGACGGCGACGGCTCCCCGGACGGGGCCGGCGGCATCCCGGACATCAGGGGCTCGGCGCAGCGCATCCACGACCTCTATCCCGCACGCCCGATCTGGATCACCGAGATCAACGTCAACGCGGACTGGGGCGAGGACACGCATCACCGGCCGTGGAACGAGTTCGCCGCCGCGTGGTGGTCGGCCGCCTACACCGAACTGGCGCCGGTCAACGTCGCGATGCTCGACCACTACAACATCGTCGAGAGCCCCCAGTTTGGCCTTCTCGACTACGACACCGGCAATCCGTTCCTTCCGTACTGGATCGTCAAGAACTTGAACGGCGCGTTCCCGACGAACAGCACACGCCTGACGGCCACCTCGCCCGACACGCACCTGCTCGAGGTGACGGCGGCGCGCAAGCCGAACGGCCAGATCACCGTCCTCGTCGCCGCACGCGCGGTCGACAGCGCGCACCCGCGTGCCGGGCACGGGCTTCCGCAGGACGTGAACGTCGTGCTGCAGGGGATCACGCCGACCGCGGTAACACTGACGCAGATCGACGCCACGACGCCGCCGGTGACCGGCCCGACGCCGGTCACGCTGCCGCCGACCTCGCAGATCGCGCTGCACTTCCCGGGCTACGGGATGGCGCTGCTCACGATCTCGACTCTCTAGCCGGGACGCCCGTCAGGGCTCGAGCACGAGCGGCAGCACGTTCTTCACCGGCGGAAAGCCCTCGTCCGTGACCCGCGGCTCGTAGACCTCGAGCTGGCCGACCTGGCGCTCGCCGATCGGATAGCGGACGTTGAAGGCGAACGGGCCCGGAGAGAGGCTCCCGCCCTGCGTGAGCCCGCTGGCGAGGATGCCGCCGTTTCGCCCACGAAGGCGCCAGTTGAGGTTCGCCTCGAACGTGCTCGAACAGCCGGTTACACGGAAGTCGCTGAGGACGCGCTCCCCGCTGCGGGGAGACTCGACGAAGACGAACGCCGCCTTGTCGAGCGCGCCGTCCCCGTTCGAGCAGACCGAGCTCGCCGAATGCCCGCCGTCGCCGCCGCAGCCCGCGAGCAGGGCTGCGGTGACGGCGAGGCCGACGATCCGCCCGGTCACGGCGCGGTCGGCCGGAAGGCCGCTCCGTCGGCGTGGAAGCGAATGTGGCACGGCTTGTTCAGCAGGCACGAGTTCGTGCTGCCGCCCCAGACGATCAGCTCTCGCCCGGTCCACACGGCAGTCTGGTCGACACGTCCGGGAAGCGGCGAGCGCGGTAGCGGCGACCAGCGGTTGCCGATCGGCTCGTAGCTCTGTCCGTGCCGCAAGGCGAGCGTCGCGCCGGGGCCAGTCTTGCCGCCCCAGACCACGAATCGGCTTCCGGTCCAGACGATGGCCGCCCCGACGCGTCCGGAGGTCGCAGCGAGCCGGCGCCAGACGTTCGTCGCGGGATCGTAGGCGAGGGTTGCTGTCGACGGGCCGGACGCACGCCAGCCCTCGACCACGACCACCTCGTGCCCGTCCCAGATCGCGGTCGCGCCGGGCGCGGGCTCGGGGTTGCGGCCGATGGGGCGCCAGCTGTTCTTCGCCGGGTCGTAGGCGGCTCCGCCGACCGACTTCCCATCAGGGTCGCGCCCGGGGAAGATCACGAGCTCCTTGCCGGTCCACGCGCCGACGGGAGACTGCCGGCCGCCGACGGGCGCCGCGGGGAGCTTCCGCCACGTGTTCGAGGACGGGTCGTACGCCGCGCCGTCGTCGCTGGCGTCGCCGCAGCAGCCTCCGCCCCATTCGACCAGCTCTTTGCCCGTCCAGACGGCGATCCCGGCACGACCCGCTGGTGCGGGCGGCAGGCGCCGCCAACGATTCTGCTCTGGGTCGAACGCCTGGTCGACGTCGCCGAGGACGATCATCTCCTTACCGCTCCAGACGGCATTCCAGTTCCCCGGATAGCCCGGCGCGGAGAAGGGCGCCGCCAGCCGGCGCCACGAGTTGGCCTTGGGGTCGTAGGCGGCGGCGACGTTCGTCGAGCTGAGGATCTCGCCGTGCGACCCGCGCTTGTCGACGCGCCCGAAGACGATCATCTCGTCGCCCGTCCAAACGCTCCGGACGAGGTCAGGTGCTGGGATCGGAGCCGCGGGGAGCATGCCCCAGGTGCCCGTCAGCGGCGGCGATGTCGGCGCGAGGTCCTTGTAGTCGCTTCGGCCGACCGGGTGGTCGAGGATGATTCCCTCGTCGGAGAAGACGTCCACCGCCTCGCCGTCGAGCTGGAAGCGGACCTTCTTGACCGTCGGGAACTGCGTGAGCGTGAAGACGACCTGCGCGAGGCGGAGTTGCATCGAGAGCGACCCGCCGCCGGACTGGAATTCGGAGGTGAGGTCGACCGTCGCGACGCCGTTCTCGATCGAGATCCCGAGCAGCCCCGTGTCGGGTGGAACGGCCGTCGTCGCGCCGGCCCGACGCTCGGCCTTGGTCGGGCCGGCGAGCAGCGCGCGGACGGCGGCCGTTGCCACGCCGGGCGACGAACCGCGCGGCCGTGCGACCGGGATGATCTGCTCCCCGCGCGCGAGCCAGACCTCGACCGACGGCTGCGCAGGGAGCGTGCTCGAGATCTCCGACCCTGTGACCACGTTCGGCGCCGGCCCTAGCGAGACCGCGTCGCCGGATCCGCGGGAGGCGAAGAAGATCCCGAGCGCGACGCCGAGCCCTGTGAGAGCTGCGATTGCGATTGCCGTCCTGATCCTCATCGGTTCACCATCCTGACGAATGCGTCGGGGCCGCCGTTCGTGTCGCCGTCGACGAGGTTCGACGACCAGGACGAGAAGGCGAGAGAGCGATCGTCGGCACTGAACGCCCCGACCGCATTCGAGCTGCCATCGTCGCCTTGCGCCCCTTCTGTGTTGAGGCTTCCGACCGTCACCCTTTGGGTCCGGCGGTCGTAGACGAAGACGTCCGTGATGTCGTTCGCATCGCCCGCGACGAGGTTCGAGGCCAGCGAGCCGAAGGCAACGAAGCGGCCGTCGGGGCTAATGCTCGGCGGGCCGAAGCTCTCGGCGTTCGCCTGCCGGCCGCGGCTGCTCACGCTCACGCGCCGCGTCCGCTTCGTCTTGCGATCGCGTACGAAGATGTCGAAGACGCGATTCGTGTCGCCACGGACGAGGTTCGAGGCCGCCGAGTGGAAGGCGACGAACCGGCCGTTGGCACTGATCGACGGCGCGTTGCTGCCGTTGCCGGTCCGATCTCCGGCGGCCTGCCGGCCGCGGCTGTTCACGCTTACCCTCGTCGTCCGACCGGTGCGGAGATCGCGGACGAAGACGTCCGGGAGCTCGTTGGTGTCGTGAGGAACCAGATTCGACGCGTTGGACGTGAAGGCGACGAATCGGGCGTGTGCGCTGATGGCGGGGCCGCTGCTCTCGCTCGCGCTATTGGTCTGTCTGCCCCGGCTGTCCAGGCTGACCCGAGTCGTCCGTCCCGTTCGGCGGTCGCGGACGAAGACGTCGGCTGCGTCGTTCGTGTCACCGGCGACGAGGTTCGACGCGCCAGAGGTGAAGGCGACGTAGCGGCCGTCGCTGCTGATTGCCGCAAAGCCGCTGGAACCGTTGCCCTGGGAACCGGCGCTGCTGACGCTGACGCGGCTCGTGACTCCGGTCCGGCGGTCGTGGACGAAGACGTCCGAGGCCAGGTTCGTGTCGCCTGGGACGAGGTCGGGGGCATCGGAGACGATGGCGACGTAACGGCCGTCCGCGCTGATTCCCGCGGCGCTCGAGCAGCCGAACGGATCGCGGCAGTGGGACTCTTCCCCAGAGCTGCTGACGCTGACCCTTGTCGTCTCCCCCGTGTTGCGATCGTGGACGAACGCGTCGCGCTTCCCGTTCGTATCGCCTTCGACGAGGGTCGTCGCATCCGAGCTGAAGGCAACGTAACGCCCGCGGGCGCTGATTCCGGTTGCGAAGCTGGAGTAGTCGCCCTGCTCGCCGCTGCTCGAGACGCTGACGCGCGACGTCGATGGTTGCGCGGAGCCGGGAGCCGCCGCCGTGCCGCCGGCAGCCGAGATCAGGACGAAAGAGCTTGCGAGTGCGAGTAGCGTCTTCATGAGTGCCTCCTGTCGAGTTCGATGCACTCGATGGTGCTCTCGCCGCGAAACAGCCCGGTCACGGGCACGTAACAGTTCGGACACGACCATCACCGCGGGCTCCTATCGCCCGAGCCTCGACTCGACCGACCGGACGCGGTCGAGCCGACGATCGAGGTCGTATTGGTCGAGCCCCGTTCCTCCGAAGGCGCGGTCGCGGTTGCGATCGTGCGTCCGGAGGGTGTCGTCGCCCGAGTTGCCTCTGAGGACGTCGCGTCCGGCATTGCCTTGCAGGAGGTCGTTGCCGTGGCCGCCGAGAAGGCGGTCGCGCCCCGGGCCGCCGAAGAGCCGGTCGCGGCCGGCGCCGCCGACGATCAGGTCGTTCCCGGGGCCGCCGTAGACGATGTCCCTGCCGCCGCGGCCGACGATGACGTCGTCGCCGCCCCGGGCGTAGAACACGTCGTTGCCGGGCGTGCCCACGAGGACGTCGGCGTGCGCGGTGCCCTGAACGGACTCTTCGTCACAGTCGTCGTCTTCGCAGTCGTCTCCGCCGCAGTCGTCGTCGCCGCATTCGTCGTCGCCGCCCTCGTCCTCGTGCTCTCGGGCGGAGGTGTCCTTGTCGTAGCCGACGACCTGGATGTGGTCGTCCGCTTCGTCCTCCCGGACCCAGATCGCCGTCGCGTTGTCCGGCGACTGTGCGGTCACCGCGGGCGTCACGGACGAAGCGCCGGTGCCGTCGTAGCCGGCCAGCAAGTAGTCGTCCTGCCACGCCTGGCCTTGCGGCTTGTACGACGCCGAGACCGCGTAGTCGCCACCCCACACGGCGGTCGCGTTCCCCGCCTCGTCGAGTGCGATCTCGGAGCGGAGCGCGAACCAGTACCCGGTGACGGCTGCGCGCTTCCAGCTCTGCTCACCCTTTGGCCGGAAGGCGGTCATCAGGCCGCTGCCCTGCACCCAGGAAATCATCGCGTCGCCGCGCCGGTTCATCGCGAGCCGGACCGACCCGGCGTTGCGTCCACGGCGGGACACGTTTCGGGGCGGTCCCCAGTCGCCGCCCGCGGGCCTTGCTGCGGTCTGGGCCGCGGTCCAGATCCCGTTCCCGCGGATCCAGCCCACGAGCGCATTGCCGTCGCCGTCGGTCGCGACCACGGGCTGCGAGGCGTCGCGCCCCGGGCCCGAGAGCTGCTCCGGCG
>DATBGG010000060.1:0-2660 GCA_036558065.1 Gaiellaceae bacterium
GAGCTCCATCCCGAAGGTCTGGCCCTCTTCGACGTTCACCACGCCGTCCTTGCCGACCTTGTCGATTGCGTCGGCGATGATGTTGCCGATCTCGTCGTCGGCCGCGGAGATGGCCGCCACGCGGGCGATCTGCTCCTTGCCACCGACGTCGGTCGACTGCTTCTCACGCAGGTTCTCGACCACGGTGTCGACCGCCTTCTCGATGCCGCGACGCAGCCCGAGAGGGTTGGCGCCGGCGGCCACGTTCTTGAGGCCGTGGCGGACGATGGTCTGCGCGAGCAGGGTCGCCGTGGTCGTGCCGTCGCCGGCGACGTCGTTGGTCGCGGTCGCGACCTCACGCACCAGCTGGGCACCCTGGTTCTGGAAGACGTCCTCGACCTCGATCTCTCGAGCGATCGTGACGCCGTCGTTGGTGATGGTGGGCGCGCCGAACTTCTTGTCGAGCACGACGTACCGGCCCTTCGGACCGAGGGTCACCTTGACCGCATCGGCCACCGAGTCGACGCCCGCCTGCAGTGCGGCACGCGCCTCCTCGTCGTACTTCAGCTCCTTGTGAGCCATGTGTTTGCTTCCTCCTTCCTAAGTTCCGTTGGGGCTAGCCGACCTTCGCGAGTACGTCCGACTCGCGCAGGACCAGCAGCTCGTCGCCGTCGACGGTGATCTCGGTGCCTCCGTACTTGGAGTAGAGGACCTCGTCGCCCTCGCTCACGTCGAGGGGGCGGCGCGAGCCGTCCTCCTTGACCTCTCCGTCGCCGACAGCGAGGACCTTGCCCTTCTGCGGCTTCTCCTTGGCTGTGTCGGGGAGGACGATCCCGCTTGCGGTCGTCTCCTCCTCCTCGACCGCCTGAACGATCAGGCGATCGCCTAGCGGCTTCAACTTCATCGGCGTTCCTCCTAGCTGGGGTGGATGGATCTCAAGCTTGCCGTACATTTGGCACTCTCGATGGGAGAGTGCCAGCGCCAGGTGATTGTAGCCAGAGAGCGCTCTCGGGCAAAGCAGCGTGGCGCTCCCGCTAGTCGAGTGCCAGGAGCCGCGTGCCGAGCAGCCTCGCGATCCCCTCGCCGCCGTTTCGCATCACGTAGTCGTGGTTGACCGCGAAGACCGGGCGGGCGATCGGGGCGAGCAGGTTCATCCAGGAGCGCGTCGTGCGGACGTTCCACTCATAGAGGGCGGCGGTGACCCCGTCCTGCTCGAACAGGTGCCAGCGCCCGACCCCGGCGAGCTCTCCCGAGGCGTTCCCCTCCAGCAGGCTGGGCTTCTCGACCTTGGTCGTGCGCACGAAGAACTCCAGCTTGTACGGGAGCTTCGACTTCCAGATGTAGCGGCCGTACTGGCCGACGCCGTCCTCGTCGCCCTCCTCGAGCTTCTCGGCTTCGAGCACGCCCTTCCACCATTCCGGCCAGCGCTCGGAGTCATAGATCGCGTCCCAGACCCGCTCGCGGTCGGCTTCGAGCAGCCAGGTTGTGAGGAACCGATATTCAGCCATGCGACCAGCGACGGTCCAGCGTCAGTTGCGAGAGGGTGGCTCGCCGTTCCCGAACTGTGTGGAGGGTCGTTCGACGATCTGCGAGAAGCGGATCACCGTCACGGTGTCGTCGTCCTCGATCTGCCGGGTGTAGATCTTCTGCAGGAAGTCCACGGTCTCGTCGCTACGGCGGAACTCCGGGTTGTCATGCTCGATGTCGCGGGGCGACAGCTCCTGGACCTTCTTGACCTCGACGTCGTCGATCACGGCGGCGAAGATCTTCTCCCGCGGCTGGTGGCGATAGCCGATCGTGATCCAGACGACCTGGCCGCGCTTGTACTTGCGCGACTTGTCCCCGAGCCGGATCGTCGCCGTCTTGCGGCCGCTGCGCAGCTGATCGACGAAGACCGGGGAGTAGAAGTTGAGGACGTAGAGGGCGGAGTTCACGGCGCGAGCCTACTTCAGTCCGGCGGAGTGAAGCCCTCGGCGCCGATCAGGGGGACAAAGCGGCAGGGCCCGATCGTCTCCTGGCGCAGATCGCCGTTCTCCCGGATGAAGGCGGTGAGCAGGTCGGCCGAGCCGGTCGCGATCGGAACGACGAGCCGGCCGTCGGGGGCAAGCTCCGTGAGCATGCTGTGCGGCGCCTCCGGCGAGGCGGCGTGAACCGCAATCGCGTCGTACGGCGCGCCCTCGGGATGGCCACGGCTGCCGTCGCCGACGATGACATCGACGTTCCCGACGCCCAGCTCGTCGAGGCGCTCACGGGCCCAGTCTCCGAGCTCGGGTACGCGCTCGATGCTCACCACGTGGTCCGCCAATTGTGAGAGCACCGCGGCCGAGTAGCCGGAGCCGGTGCCGATCTCGAGCACCTGCTCGTCGCCGTCCAGCCGCAGCGCCTGACAGATCGCCGCGACGACCCACGGCTGGGAGATCGTCTGGTCGTGGCCGATCGGCAACGCCGAGTCGTTGTACGCGCTGCGGCGCACGTTCTCCGGGATGAAGTGCTCGCGAGGCACCTCCGCCATCGCCGCGAGGACCCGCTGGTCCGAGATACCGCGCCGATGCAGCTGGCGCTCCACCATCCAGGCTCTCTGCTCCGCGAAGTCGGGGTCGCGGCGGAAGGTCAAAAGATGTACGCGTCGAGCCGCTCCGGCTCGATGACGGTGACCCGCCCGCGACCGACCTGCACGACGC
>DATBGG010000061.1:0-3867 GCA_036558065.1 Gaiellaceae bacterium
GCGCCTGTTCGCCGGCGACCGGATCCACGGGATCATGGAGCGGTTCAAGGTGCCGGACGACCAGCCGATGGAGTCCGGCCTCCTCTCGAAGCAGGTCGAGAACGCGCAGAAGAAGGTCGAGGAGCAGAACTTCGTCTCGCGGAAGAACGTCCTCAAGTACGACGACGTCCTGAACACGCAGCGCGAGGTGATCTACGCGCAGCGGCGGCAGGTGCTCGACGGGGCCGACCTCTCGGAGGAGATCCAGTCGTGGGCCGACGACATCATCGAACGGCTCGTCCTGCTGCACACCGAGAGCGAGTACGAGGAGGACTGGGATCTCGACGGGCTCGTCCAGGCGTTCAACGCGCTGACCGACGCGGACATGACCGTCGAGGAGCTGCGCGAGGACATGGACCAGATCAGCCGCGAGGCGCTGGTCGAGGACTTCCGCGAGGAGGCTCACGAGCTCTACGCCGAGAAGGAGAAGCTCTGGGGCGACGAGGTCGCGCGCGAGGTCGAGCGGTACATCGTGCTCGAGGTCGTCGACACTCGCTGGCGCGAGCACCTCGAGAACATGGACTACCTCCGCGAGGGCGTCCACCTGCGCGCGTTCGCGCAGAAGGATCCGCTCGTCGAGTACCGCTCCGAGGGCCACGTGATGTTCGAGGAGCTCGGGCTGCTGATCCGTGAGGAGGTGCTGATGCTCCTCTTTCACGCGCAGATCGAGCCGCGCGAGGCCGAGGAGCTCGTACGCTCAGACGATCTTGACGGCGGCGGGTTCGCGTACGAGCACGAGTCGCTGGCAGGCGCGGACGCGATCGCGGCGGCCGGGCTCGGCGGTGACGGCGGGGCCGTGATCAGCACCGGGATCGGCGGAGGTGGCGGCGCGGTCGCCACGCAGCAGCGCGTGACTGCGGACCGCGACAAGATCGGCCGGAACGATCCCTGCTGGTGCGGGAGCGGCAAGAAGTTCAAGAAGTGCCACGGCGCGTAGCATCGGGCTGATGGCAGACGCCGCCTCTCTCGACGAGCGCCTGGAGCAGATCGGGGCCCAGCTCGACTGGGTCCGTGATTACCTTTGACCCGGACGCCCTAGAGCAGCGCTCCGCCGAGCTCGAGGCGAAGATGGGCGAGCCCGGCTTCTGGAACGACCAGCAGTCAGCGGCACAGATCTCCTCCGAGCACGCCCGCGTCCAGAAGCGCCTCGAGCGCTACGAGCGCCTGCGCCGCGAATACGACGACGCGCGTGAGCTTCTCGCCATGGACGGCGACATGGCCGAAGAGATCGAGACCTCGCTCCGGCCGCTCGAGGGCGAGCTCGAACGCCTCCAGGAAGACGCGCTCTTCTCGGGCGAGTACGACGCCGGCGACGCGGTCGTCACGATCCAGTCCGACGCGGGCGGCACCGACGCGCAGGACTTCACGGAGATGCTCCTCCGCATGTACCTGCGCTGGGCGCAGGACCGCGGCTTCAAGACCGAGGTGCTCGAGGCGAGCCCCGGCGAAGAAGCCGGCCTCAAGTCCGCGACGTTCACGATCGAGGGCGAGAACGCGTACGGGATCCTCCGAGCAGAGCGCGGCAAGCACCGCCTCGTCCGCCTGTCCCCGTTCGACCAGGCGCACCGCCGCCACACGAGCTTCGCGCAGGTCATCCCGAGCCCACTCCTTTCGGACGACGGCGAGATCGAGGTCGACGACGCCGACATCCGAGTAGACACCTACCGCGCGAGCGGCGCCGGCGGCCAGCATGTGAACAAGACCGACTCGGCGGTGCGCATCACGCATGAGCCGACCGGGATCGTCGTCAGCGTCCAGAACGAGCGCTCCCAGTCCTCGAACAAGGCGACCGCGCTCAAGATCCTGCGCTCACGGCTGGCCGAGCAGGCCGAGGAGGAACGCGAGGCCGAGCTGGCCAAGGAACGTGGCGATGTGAACATGGGCTTCGGCGGAAATGCGATTCGCAGCTATGTGCTGCATCCGTATCAACTCGTAAAAGACCACCGCACCGAGCACGAGGTCGGGAACACGCAAGGCGTGCTCGACGGCGACCTCGACGGTTTCGTCCACGCGTACCTGTTGGCAAGGGCTGCGGGCCGGGTCGTTTAGGGAATAGCAGGTGCTTTCGCTAGACTCCGGGGCTGTTCAAGAGCCGGGAGCGGTCCGTAACTGCCGCGCCTTTCGACCCCCGTGCAGGAAGAAATCGTCCAGATAGAAGCGCCGGAGACCCCGGCGGAAGCGCCCGCAGAGCAGAACGGTCAGGCTCCGCCGCAGGCTGCGACCGCGCGCTCGATGATCGTCTTCGACGGCGTGACGAAGGTCTACGAGCCGAACGTGCACGCGCTCTCCGACGTCTCGTTCGTGATCGACAAGGGCGAGTTCGTCTTCGTCGTCGGCGCGTCCGGCTCCGGCAAGTCGACGATCATCCGGCTCCTCCTGAAGGAGCTCGAGCCGACTTCGGGCCGGATCATCGTCGCCGGTCGCGATCTCGGCCGCCTTCCGCGTCGCAAGGTCTCCCAGCTCCGCCGGAACGTCGCCTGCGTCTTCCAGGACTTCAAGCTGCTCCCGAACCGCACTGCGGCCGAGAACGTCGCCTATGCGCTCAAGGTGCAGGGCGAGAACACCGACTCGATCCGGCGCAAGGTGCCCGAGGTGCTCAACCTCGTCGGGCTCGCGCACAAGATGAGCTCGTATCCCGACGAGCTGTCGGGCGGTGAGCAGCAACGAGTCTCGATCGCGCGCGCGTTCGTCAACCATCCGCCGCTCCTCGTCTGCGACGAGCCGACCGGGAATCTCGACCCCGACACGTCTGTCGGGATCATGCAGCTCCTGTACCGGATCAACCGCTCCGGGACGACCGTGCTCATGGTCACGCACGACCGCGAGATGGTCGACAAGATGCGCCGCCGCGTGATCGCGCTCGAAGAAGGGCGCCTCGCGCGCGACGAGCGCCGTGGAGGCTACGCCGAGTGAAGCTCCGCGTCGTCGTCGCCGAGGCCTGGCGCTCGCTGACGGCGAGCCTGTCCACGACCCTCGCCGCCGCGCTCACGGTGCTGATCGGAATGTTCCTCGTCGGCCTCCTGATCGGGCTCGGCACCTGGGCGCGCTCGTGGGCCGAGCACGCGAAGGGCCAGCTCGACGTCAACGTCTATCTCTGCACGCGAACGACCTGCGACCACGAGGTGACGATCGCGGAGAAGAACGCGGTCCGCGTGAAGCTCCAGAACGATCCGCGCATCGGGCCGGAGAACGTCACGTACATCTCGAAGGAGCAGGCGCTCCAGGACCTCAAGAAGACGGCGCCGGACCTTGTCGCCGGGGTCCTCGCCAATCCGCTTCCGGACGCGTTCAAGGTCAAGCCGCGCCACGGCGAGGACGTGGTCGCGATCGCGAACAGCCTCGACCCGCCGCCGGCCGGGGTGGAGAAGGTCAACTTCGGCAAGAAGACGGCGACGCGGATCCTGCGTGTCGCGCACATCTTCGAAGTGCTGTCCGTGCTCGCGATCGCGATCCTGCTGATCGCGGCGACGGTGCTGATCGGGAACACGATCAGGCTCTCGATCTTCGCGCGGCGCCGTGAGATCGAGGTGATGAAGCTCGTCGGCGCGTCGAACTGGTTCGTCCGCGGGCCGTTCATGGTCGAGGGCTTGCTGACCGGATTGCTCGGAGCTGCGGCGGCGGTCGTGCTCCTCTTCCTCGGGAAGGCGCTTGTCCTGCCGACGACGATCGGCCGGCTGGACGCGGGCAAGGACGTAAACGCGATCGCGTTCGAGTACACGGCGCTCCTCGTGCTCGTGCTCGGGCTTCTGCTCGGCGCGGCCGGGTCGTCGCTCACCATGCGCCGCTTCCTCAGAGTCTGATCGTCGAGCTTCAGAAGCGCGGCAAGCT
>DATBGG010000062.1:0-7802 GCA_036558065.1 Gaiellaceae bacterium
AGCCTGCACATGGTCGTCAAGAACCTGCCGTGGGCGGCCGAGTGGCTGGCGAGCGCGGGCTATGCGGGGCATCTCGTCCGCGATCTGGCGAACACGCATCTGATGATCGTCGGGGGCGGGACGCTGATCGCGACCGGCCTCTGCTGGTACGTCCTGCCCCGCATCGTCGGCCGGCCGCTCGCGAGCGACGGGCTGGCACAAGGCGCGTTCTGGTTCACGGCGGGTGGCCTCACGGTCTTCTACGTCGCGTTCGTCGCCAACGGGATCGCGATCGGGATGCGCGTCCGCGACGGCTGGGAGTACCAGGCCGCGAAGGCGAGCATGGGCGACTGGTACCGCGCCCCCGTCGGCATGGGGGCGGGCGTGATGGGCATCGGCTACTGGTGTTTCGCCGCGACCGTGTTCCTGACCATCTTCCAGGGGCGGCTCGTCCACGTGCCGAAGCCGCACGGCCATCTCTGGAAGTTCCTGGCCACCGGCGCCTTCGGGCTCACCGTCGGCACGGTGCAGGGCGTGATCCAGGTGCAGCCGGCGAACGCGAACTGGCTCTTCACGGCGGGCCACGCGGGCGAGTGGATCGACCCGATCGCGCACGCGCACATCAACCTCGTCACCGGGCTGACGATGCTCACGGCCGGCGCTCTCTTCTACTTCGCTCCGCTGCTCGGTGGGAGAGCTCCGGCGCGGCGCACCGCGAATGCCTGCTTCTTCGTCCTCCTCGCGGGCTCGCTCGCCTTCTACGGATCGGCCATGTACCTCGGGTTCCACGAGGGATCGCTCGTCGTCGGCAAAGGCCTCTCACCCGAGCAGGCGGAGGAGGCGACGGCTGTGCACTCGCTCCTGATCATGACCGCCGGCGTTGGAATGCTGGCCGGCTTCTGGTTCCTGCTCGGCCTGGTCGCGTGGTCCTTCCGGCGCGCCGCGAGCCCCGCCCGCGGCTTCGTCCTGGCGGGTTGCGCCGCGCTGGCAGTCGGCACGCTCCAGGGGCCGGTCCAGGCGTTCCCGGAGGTGCACGAGCTCCTCGACCGCGGCGGGGACGCGGGCGCGGTGATCGTCAACCTCCACGCGCAGCTGAACATGCTCGGCGGTCTGCTCGCAATGCTGATCGGCCTGGCGTTGGCGCTCCTCGCGCGTCTCGGAGGCGAGCCGGTCGTCAAGGCCGAGCGGGTCGCGGTCGCGTGCATCGCCGTCGGTGTCGCGACCTACTACGGGGCCGGGATCGAGACCTCGGTCGCCGAGGCCCACGACGTCGCCGGCGGCGCGACGTTCCACGAGGCCGTGGCGCGGCTCGAGCCCTGGGCGGCGCTACTCCTCGTCCCGGCCGCACTGGCGGTGCTGGCCGGCTTCGGCGCGTACGCGGTCAGCGCCTGGAAGATGACGGCACGTCAGCGGCTCGCGGGGGCCAAGACGATCATCGAGGCGCCGGAGGTCTTCACCGGCCGCATCCCGCGCCGTGTGCGTCGGCGCAGCCCGGCGGCGATCGCGGGCTACGAGCTGCCGATGGCTCTGCTCGGCTTTCCAGGCGTCGGCTGGCTGTTCGCGGGCTTCTCCTTCACCGCTTCGGTGCTCCTGCTCAGCGGTCCGGCGATTACGTGGGCGGTGATCCCGCTTGCCTTCTCCCCGTACGGAGCGGGCCCGCTGAGCACGGTCGGCTGGAAAGTCGAGCTCGCCTGGATCCCGGCCACCGCTCTCCTGTCCACCGCCCTGCTCTATCGGGCGCAGCGCCGCCGCCGCCTGATCCTCGAGTCCCCTCCCCCGCGGGCGCCGCGGCACGCCCGCAAGCGACGCGGCTACCGAACCCGCGTCAGCGTCGCCGCCGGGTCGATCCTGCTCCTGCTCGTCTCGCTGCCGTTTGTCCCCGCGGTGGCCGGGGTGGGTGGGAGCTCGATCCGGTACGCGTACCAGACCCGACTGACGCCCGACATCGTCGGGCAGTTCCTCGCCACGCGCAGCGGTCCCGTGAAGCTCTTCACTTGGCAGGAGCCTCAGAGCCCGTATCCGCCGGACGCCTTGAGGATCCACGCCGCCGACGTGGGCGCACTGGTGGCGCGCGCGGCCGCGGTCGACGATCCCGGCGCCTACGGCCTCTACGACCTCGATCACAGATCACGCGTCCCGCTTCGGGTGCGGGAGGCGACGGGGCGGCAGCTCGAGCTCGTCCCGAAGGGGCGACTTCGCCCGGGCCGGTACATGTACGTCGCCTCGCACGAGGGCATGTTCGGGGGTCGCGACTTCGCCTATCTGACCGTCGTCGCGCCGGGTCAGACGGTGACGGCGATCAGCTCGTCGAGCGACGACTCCGTTCCGCAGATCGCGGATTCGCTGTTACCGGTGGCGGCCGCGCTCGTCGCCTTGCTCTTCGTGCTGCTACTGACCCGTTCGTTCCTGCAGCGGCCGGCCGGTCAGAAGGCCCTCTGGGCGGCCGGCTTCGCGTTCTTCGCGATTGCGACCGTCTGCGAAGCGGTCGGTCAGCGGCTGGGCTGGAGCCCACTCCTGTTCAGGTCGTATTACCTCGCCGGCGGCGTCCTGACCGTCGGCTTCCTCGGGGCGGGCTCGGCGTGGCTCATCCTCCCGCGCCGGGGCCGCGACGTCATGCTCGGCGCGCTGCTCGTCGGAACGCTCGCGGCGGCGGTCGCGATCGCGCTCGCCCCGGTCGACGGTCACGCTCTCGCCGGGACCGTGACCGGTCGACCGCCCGACAACGCCGCGCTCGGAGGGCACGCGTTCCTCTGGGCGGTCGCCTTCAACTCGCTCGGCTCGCTCGTGCTCATCGGCGGGTCGCTCTACTCGATCGCTCGTCGCCGTCGCGTGAGCGCCAACGTCTGGATCGCGTCGGGCGCGATCGTCGTCGCGCTCGCTACGGGGCTCTCCCGGACCGGCGACTACTCGCTCGTGTACCTGGGCCAGCTCGTCGGCATCGCGCTCATGTTCTGCGGCTTCACGTTCGCGGGCCGGAGGGTCGAGCCCGCGCGGTCGACCCGTCCGGAGCACGTGAGCCGGCCCGCTCTCGCACGATGATCGACGCGGACGCCCTCCGGAGGCACGCCAGGGAAGTGAGTCGTGAGCGCTTCGAGTGCAGAAGAAGGCGCCTGCGGGAGCTCTCGCAGAGCGAGCTGAGGGCCGTCGAGGAGACGTCCGAGGCGATCGGACGGGCCGTCGCGGACTGCCTGCTCGAGACCGCGGCTGCGGATTCGTCGGTCGCGACGGCGCTCGAGAGCCTCTACCCGGTCGGAAACGAGACGGCTCGGGGCTAGACTTTTTGCCGTGTCCCGTCGCGGTAGCCCAGTCCGGCTGGTCGTCGCCCTGTCCGTCGCCGCGGTGCTCGCGATCTTCTTGCTCTACGTCTCGGTCACGGGCGGCACCCCGTCGATCCAGCCGAGCCAGCTGCACGGCCGCACCGGCGTAGTCGCACTCGACGGCAAGGTGACCGGAACGCCGGCCGGCGACGCACAGGCGGACGGGCTGCGCTTCCATATGCGCGACGTCTCGGGGAGCGGAGCGGGCATCCCGGTCGTGTACCGCGGCTCGGTGCCGGACATGTTCGAGGTCGGGCGGGAAGTGCGTGTCGAGGGCCGGCTGCAAGACGGCGTCTTCGTCGCGAAGAAGGACTCGCTGCGGACGAAGTGCCCCTCGAAGTACGTCGCTAAGAAGAGCTGATGCCCGAGCTGGGGCGCGCGGCTCTTGCGCTCTGTCTCGGCCTCGCGCTGTACGCGCTGATCGCCGGGGCGTATGCGGCGAAGACGAGGCGTAGGCGACTCGCCCACTCCGCGCAGAACGCCCTGCTCGCGGCGTTCGGCGCCGCGGGAGCCGCGTCGATCGTCCTGCTGGCCGCGCTCCTGCGTAACGACTTCTCGTTCAAGTACGTCGCGGAGCACACGAGCCGCGAGCTGCCGACCCCGTACACGATCTCCGCGTTCTGGGGCGGCCAGGAAGGGTCGCTCCTCCTCTGGCTGCTGATCCTGACCGGGTTCTCGGCGGCGGCGGTCGCGCTCAGCCGGCGGTCGGCGCCCGACCTGCTCCCGTGGGCGGTCCCGATCCTCGGCCTCGTCGCGAGCTTCTTCGCGTTCATGCTCGTCGCCGTCTCGAGCCCGTTCGCGACGCAACTCGCTCCCGCGGACGGCGCCGGCCTCAACCCGAGCCTCCAGAACCCGTACATGATGATCCACCCGCCCTGCCTCTATCTGGGCTACGTCGGGCTGACGATTCCCTTCGCCTTCGCGATGGGCGCGCTCCTCGCGCGTCGCACCGACGAGCTCTGGATCGTGGCGACGCGCCGCTGGACGCTGTTCGCGTGGACCGCGCTCGGGATCGGGCAGCTCCTCGGCTCGCACTGGGCGTACGTCGAAGTGGGGTGGGGCGGCTACTACGCGTGGGATCCCGTCGAGAACGCGGCGCTGATGCCCTGGCTCGCCGCGACCGCGTTCCTGCACTCGGTGATGATCCAGGAGAAGCGCGGGATGCTGAAGGTCTGGAACGTGCTGCTGGTCGTGCTCGCGTTCTGCCTCGCGCTGTTCGGGACGTTCCTGACCCGCTCCGGGGTCGTCAGCTCGATCCACTCGTTCTCGGTGAGCCCGCTCGGCGGCTGGTTCCTCGGCTTCATCGCCGGAATCACGGCGGGCTCGCTGATCGTCATCTTCACGCGACTCCCGCTCCTGCGCTCGAAGACGCGGATGGAGTCGCTCGTCTCGCGCGAGGCGACGTTCCTCTACAACAACCTGCTGCTCGTGGCGCTCTGCCTGACGATCCTCTGGGGCGTCGCGTTCCCGATCCTCTCCGAGGCGGTGCACGGCGAGCGCATCACGGTCTCGAGCCCGTACTACAACTTCTTCCTGCGAGTCTTCGGGCTGCCGCTCCTGCTGCTGATGGCGATCGGCCCGCTCGTCGCGTGGCGCCGCGCCTCGCTGCGTTCGCTGGGCCGCAGCTTCGCCTGGCCGGCCGGGATCGCTCTGGCCGTCGGCGTCGTGCTCCTGTTCCTCGGCGCAGGCTCCTCGTGGATCGGCCTCGTCGCGTACACGTTCTCGGCGTTCGTGCTCGCGTCGATCGGCTATGAGTTCGTGCGCGGGACGCGGGCGCGCAAGGCTCTGACGGGCGGGGCGTGGCTGGCCGCCTTCGTCGAGCTCGTCGGGCGCAACAGGCGCCGGTACGGCGGCTACATCGTGCACGCGGCGATCGTCTTGCTCGCGATCGGCGTCGTCGGCTCGAGCGCGTACGACACGGTTCGCGAACGGACGCTGGCGCCGGGACAGACGATGGGCGTCAGCCACTACACGGTGCGCTACGACCGGCTCGTCAAGCGCGACGGCCCGAACGCGACCGAGTTCCGCGCGATCCTGGGCGTGAAGAAAGACGGACGGAGCGTCGGGACCCTCGAGTCGGGCAAGAACGCCTACCGCGCCGAGGACCAGACCTCGAACGAGGTCGGGATCCGCTCCGATCCGCTGACCGGAGAGGACCTGTACGTCATCACCGACGCCATCAACCCGAACGGGACCATCGCCTTCAAGGTCCTCGTCAAGCCCCTCGTCAACCTGATCTGGATCTCGGGCGTCGTCTTCCTGCTCGGCTCGGTCGTCGCGCTGTGGCCGAGCGCGGCGGAGCAGCGGCGCCTCGCCTCGCGCTACCGCGAGCTGCGCGCGCCCGCCCGAGCATGACCGTCCTCGCCCTGGCGATCGGCGCGGTGCTGGCCGTCACGTGCGTCGTCTTCGTCGCGCTCCCGTTCCTGCGCGAGCCCGATCCAGTCGAGGACCGCCTGGACGAGCCCGGCGTCCTCGAGCGCCGGGCACTCGAGCTCGCCGAGGAGCGCGACCGCGCGCTGGCCGCGCTGAAAGAGCTCGAGTTCGACCACCGCACGGGGAAGATCTCGGACGAGGACTACCGCGAGCTGATCGGCCCGCTGCGGGCACGAGTGGCGGAGGCGCTGCGGGCCTTGGAGCCGCATGCCGGATCGACCGAGGAGCGTGTCCATGCGGCGGGCTAAGTGCGCGGCCTGCGGAGCCAAGCTCCCGGCGAAGAGCAGGTTCTGTCCCGAGTGCGGCGCAGCGGTCGCGTCCGGGGACACCGTCGTCCAGGAGGTCCCGGCGACAGAGACGGGGCCGGGCCCGGTCGAGCAGCACGTCTCCGAGCGGCAGCTTTTCGGCATCCCGCCCTCGTCGGTGCTGCTCGGCCTCGGAGTCGTCGGCCTGATCGTCGCGATCGTGCTTTTCGCGACAGGAAACTGGCCGTGGGCGCTGATCGTGCTCGGGATCTCCCTCTTCCTCTTCACCGGCTTCGCGTCGCAGGCTCGGCGCCTTCCGGACGAGGCCGGGTCGGCCGGGCGCGTGTCGCTCGGGGCGATCTCGTCCGTGCGGTCGCGCGCCGGAGCGGCCAAGGAGACGATCGCCGCGCACGGGAGCGCGCGGCTCGAGCTCGCCCGGCTCCGCCGCGAGACATCCGGGCTGGCGCGCGAACGCGGCGAACGCGCCAGGGAGCTCGGCGAGGCGGTCTACGCGAAGAACACGAAGGCGACGAAGGATTTGAAAGAGCGGATCAAGGAGATTGACGACGAGATAGCGTCGAAGGAGGGTCAGATGGCTCAGGTGACGATGGACGCAACTGATCGGATCGAGCGGGCCAAGCTGCAGGTGCAGCCGACTCAGGTCATTCCCGAGGGCGTGGAGCTGCCGGATCAGCCGCCAGAGCCGGCGGAGGTCCCAGAGCCGGGGCCGGCGCAGGTTCCGGAGCCGTATCCGCCACCGGACGAGGCCGACCGGCCGGAGCCGCCGGAGATCCCGGAGCCGAGCCCAAAATAGGCTCGAAACTGGGAAACGTCCGGAAAACTCGCTAAAATCCAGCGGCTTTTGAGCAGGGGAGGGACGCCTGTCCCTTTCCCGAACCCCTCAACCGATGCCCCGTCGGCTCGCCCTCGCCCTTTTCGTCTGTCTCATCGCTCTCCCGGCGGCGCTCTCCACCTCCGCTCGTGCGGACCGGATCGAGTCGCTCCAGTCGAAGATCGCGGCGGCGCAGGCGCGGGAAGCCCGTCTCCAGTCGGACATCGGCTCGATCGAGACGAAGATCCGGACGCTCGAGAGCCAGGTCGGCGGCGTCTCGACGAAGCTCGACACCCTCGAGCGCGACCTCAGGCTCCAGCAGGAGAAGCTGAACCGGATCCGGGCGCTCTACCGCTACCAGTCCGAGCAGCTCGACGCGTTCCAGCACGAGTACAACCTCTCGGTCGGCCGCCTGAACGAGCGACTGATCGAGATGTACGAGTCCGAGGATCCTTCGACGCTCGACGTGCTCCTGTCCAGTGAGAGCCTCGGCGACTTTCTCGACCAGATCGACTACGTCCGGCACATCGACTCCCAGGACGTGATCATCACGAAGCAGGTCCACGGCGCACGGGACCGCTGGCGCTCGGTGCGTGAAAAGACGAAGGTGACGAAGGCGCGTGCCGAGACGGTGACGCGGACGATCGCGGTTCGCACCGCCGAGGTGCGGTCCGAGAAGGAGCGGTTGCTGATCAGCGAGAAGGGCCTCTCCCAGCTCAAGGGCCGCAAGAAGGCGCGGCTCGCATCGGTACAGGAGAGCAAGGCGGAGTTCCTGCACGAAGTTGCGGGGCTGCAGGCTTCGAGCAGCCAGGTGACTGCGACGCTGCAGGCGTCAGGGTCGTCGAGCTACGACTCGACGCCGTCGTCGAGCGGACTGATCTGGCCTGTGAGCGGGCCGGTCACGAGCCCGTTCGGGATGCGCTGGGGCCGCATGCACGAGGGGATCGACATCGGGGTCGGGTACGGCACGCCCATCCACGCAGCCGCCTCCGGCAC
>DATBGG010000063.1:0-45180 GCA_036558065.1 Gaiellaceae bacterium
ACGATCGCGACGAAGAACCCGATCCAGTTCCACGGGTCCGGCACGAAGATCACGATCGCGATCGCGAGCAGGAAGAACATCGCCGAACGTTGCCTCGGACCGGGTGTGGTGGTCGTCACCCGGCCGGGATGAACCCTGCTCTCACCCGCAGCGGGCGAGGGATGTTCACCCATCGCTCTCGGAATCTCGCGTCTGCAAACTGAGCCGGCCGAGGAGGGGGAGTGCCAACAGGAGAAGCCGCCGCCGCGGGACCCGCGCCGGCGATCGCCGAGCGCGCGGCGCCCACCGCGCGGGCGTCGTACATCTCGTGGACCGCGGTCGTCTTCCTGACGATCAGCTCCGTCGCGAGCCTGCGCGCCGCGCCGACGATGGCCGTCTACGGCCTCGCCTGCGTCTTCCTCTACATCGTCCCGGCGATCGTCTTCCTGATGCCGACCGCGCTCGTGTCGGCGGAGCTCGCGTCGGGCTGGTCGGGCGGCGTCTACCGCTGGGTGAGCGACGGGCTCGGGCCGCGGGCCGGGCTGTTCGCGATCTGGAACCAGTTCGCGATGACGATCTTCTACGACCCGAGCCTGCTCGCCTACGTCGCGAGCACGTTCGCGTACGTGATCGACCCCGACCTGGCCTCGAACGGCACGTACACCGCGATCATGATCATCGGCGTCTACTGGCTCGGCGTGCTCATCTCCTCGCGCGGGATGAAGGCGATCGCGAGCCTGGCTTCCGGCGGTGTCTGGGTCGGGACGCTGATCCCGGGGACGTTCCTGGTCATCCTCTGCATCATCTTCCTGGGCCAGGGCAACTCGTCGGCCGCGCCGATGGACGCCTCGCACATACTCCCGGCCTGGGCGGGAATCGCGAGCCTCGTCCTGATCGTGAACAACTTCCTCTCCTACTCCGGGATGGAGATGAACGCGGTGCACGTCTCGGAGCTGCGGAACCCGGGCAAGGAGTACCCGAAGGCGATGTTCGTCTCGATGGGGCTCGTGCTGGCGATCTTCATCCTGCCGGCGCTCGCGATCAGCTGGGTCGTGCCCAGCGAGACGCTGAGCCTGACCGCCGGAGTGATGCAGGCATTCGACACGGTGTACGCGCACTTCGGGATCCAGTGGCTGACCCCGATCACGGCGATCGCGATCATCTGCGCCTCGCTCGGCGGCATGCTGGCGTGGCTCGCGGGGCCGTCGAAGGGGCTGCTCCTGATCGGCAAGGAGGAGGGCTACCTGCCGCCGTACTTCCAGCGGCTCAACCGCGCCGGCATCCAGCAGAACATCCTCGTCGCGCAGGGCTGGGTGACGTCCGTGATCGCGCTCCTCTACGCGTTCATCCCCGACGTGTCGGCGTCGTACTGGATCTTCTCGGTGATCACGACGCAGACGTACCTGATCATGTACGTCCTGCTCTTCGTCGCCGCGCTCCGCCTCCGGCAGAAGCAGCCCGACCATCCGCGCGGGTACCGGGCACCGCTACTGGGTCTCCTGTGCGTCGTGGGCTGCCTGTCTTCGGCGCTCGCGTTCCTTATCGGATTCGTGCCTCCGTCACAGTTCAACGCGAGCGGCGGGTCGTATCTCCTGATCGTGGGCGGAGGCGTCCTGATCGTCGGGATCCTCGCGCCGATCGCGCTGCTCTTCTTCCGGAAGCCGAACTGGAAGACGGGCAAGGTGCAGGCGGAGGGGGCGAGCTAGGTGCCGCACGACCATCCGCCGAGCCCGGCGCACAAGCATCCTGTCTGGCTGTACGTCCTGCTCGGCGTGCTCGCGGTCGCGCTCTCGATCTGGGGCGTCGCCGCGTATCGCGGACACAAGGCGGATGAGGAGTCAAAGGCCAAGGCGGAGCAGCTCAACCAAAAGCTCGAAGACGCGGGGCTGCCGACGTTTCCCGACACCGACGAGATCGCGCGCACGCTCGGCACCGACGGCGGCGCCGTCTGCGCCGCGCCCGGCAAGTCACTCGCGCAGGCGTTCCTCAAGCTCCAGCTCTCGAACGGCGCGGCGGGCCCTGGACAGCGGCCCGTGATCGCGGACACGGACGTGCTCAAGGGCGAGTTCCTGATCGTCCAGACCTACTGTCCCGAGAAATTCGGCAAGTTCGAGGACTTCTTCAAGGACCTCGACTTCGACGACGTCGTCCGGGAGTGACCGTGGCATCGGGGGTCGACACCGTCCGCGCGAAGGTGAAGGAGCTCATGCCGCGCGCGAAGTCCGAGCTTGCGGAGCTCGTCGCGTTCAAGTCCGTCGCCGACGCGAAGCAGTTTCCGCCCGAGGAGTGCGAACAGGCGGCGCAGTGGGTGATCGGCGCATTCGGCGAGCTGGGATTCCAGGATCTGGCCGCTCACCCGACGCCTGACGGCTCGAAGGCGGTCGTCGGTCACAGGCCGGGGCCGGAGGGGGCGCCGACGGTGCTTCTCTACTGCCACTACGACGTGCAGCCGCCGCTCGGCGACGACGCGTGGGACACGCCGGTCTGGGAGCTGACCGAGAAGGAGGGCCGCTGGTACGGCCGGGGCGCCGCGGACTGCAAGGGCAACATCGTCATGCACCTCGCTGCGCTGCGCGCGCTCGGTGACGACGTTCCGTGCACGGTCAAGCTCGTCTCCGAGGGCTCCGAGGAGCAGGGCACCGGAGGGCTCGAAGAATTCGTTCCCGACAACGCCGACCTGCTGCGGGCCGATGCGATCATCGTCTGCGACACGGGCAACGCGGCAGTCGGTGTCCCGTCGCTGACGACTTCCTTGCGCGGCCTCGCCAACGTCGTCGTCACCGTGAACACGCTCGGGAGCAGCATGCACTCGGGCATGTTCGGGGGCCCTGCCCCGGATGCGTTGACCGTGCTCGTGCACATGCTCTCGACGCTGCACGACGACCAGGGCAACACGACGATCAAGGGCCTGAAGTCCGACCAGACGTGGCCCGGAGCGGAATACCCGGCCGACCAGTTCCGATCCGACGCGAACCTGCTCGAGGGCGTGGACCTCGTCGGCGGCGGCTCGGTGTCGGACCTCCTCTGGGCGCGGCCCGCGGTGACGATCCTCGGTATCGACTGCCCGCCCGTCGTCGGCTCCTCGGCGGCGCTGCAGCCAACCGCCCGCGCCCGGCTCAACCTGCGCGTGCCGCCGGGGACAGGGGGCCAGGAGGCGCAGGATGCCCTGGTCGCGCATCTCGAGTCGGTCGCGCCGTGGGGGGCGAAGGTCGAGATCGAGCGGGAAGCGCTCGGCGATCCGTTCACCGGCTCGACCGAGGGCCCCGCCTACGACGCGATGACCGCGGCTATGCACGATGCATACGGTCGCGACTCCACCACCGAGGGCCAGGGCGGCTCGATCCCACTCTGCAACGTCCTTCAGGAGACGTTCCCCGACGCGGAGATCATGCTGATCGGCGTCGAGGAGCCGAAGTGCCTGATCCACGCTCCGAACGAGAGCGTCGACCCGAGCGAGATCGAGAACATGGCGGTCACCGAAGCGCTCTTCCTCGAGCGCTACGCAACGGCGAAAGGAGCCTGATGTCCGAGACGATCCCGGTCAGCGAGCGCAACCCGCACGAGTGCACCGACGGGCACGACTGCGAGCACCACGACGAGGGCCACGAGCACGGGCCGGACTGCGGTCACGAGGCCGTCCAGCACGGCGACCACACGGATTACGTCGTCGCCGGCCACCTGCACCATCCGCACGACGGTCACTGCGACCATCACGGCCCGGCCTGACGCGCCGGTGACGAGCGACGAGGAGCTGCTCGAGCTCCTCGGCCCGCTCACGGAGCTCCTCCTCGTCTGGAGCTACGAGGGCACGTTTCGTGCCGAAGAGATCGTCCGCGAGGTCGCGGCCGTCTACGGGCGTGAGGTGGAGGCGGCGTTCATGGCCGATGCAGCCGTCGTCACGCTCGGCGAGCGCACCCTCTCGTTCTCGCGCGAGCCGACGGTGCCGCCGCTGAACCAGGTCACGGACATGAAGCGGCTGATCGCCGAGATCAAGCGGGGCGGTCTCTCGCCTCGCGGGGCGGCCGAGCGGATCGCGGCGATTCGCGCCACGCCTCCGCGCTGGTCGCGGCCGTGGCTCGTCGTCGGCCTGACCCTGTTCAGCGTCGGCTTCGGGATCTCGGTGCAGGCGACGTGGCAGGAGGTCGGGGTCTCGGCCCTGACCGGCTTTCTCGTCGGGCTGCTCGTCGTCGCGTCGCTCGGACGCCGGCGGCTCACGCTCGTCTCGCCGTTCGTCGCGTCGGTCGGTGTCTCGGTCGTCGTGCTCGAGCTGTTCAAGCACGGCTGGCTCGACGGTGGGCCGATCCAGCTGATCGTGCCCGCGCTCTTCTATTTCATCCCCGGCGACGCGATCAGCGCTGCGGCGCTCGAGCTGGCCAACAACCGCATCACCGCCGGAGCGACGCGCCTCGTCTACAGCTTCGTCGTCTTGCTCGTGCTCTCGTTCGGCGCGCTCGCGGCGACGGTCATCGCGCGCGTTCCGACGAGCGCGCTCTTCGACGTGACCGTCCAGGGCAACCTCGGCTTCTTCGAGACGTGGGGCGGATGGGTGCTCTTCGCGCTCGGCGTGATGCTCACGTTCTCGATGGCTCCGCGCGACTTCCCGTGGGCGCTCGGGCTCGTGCTCTTCACCGCCGCCGCGGCCGAGCTCGGGACGCGAGCCTTCGGCGATCCGCTGGGAACCTTCGCCGGCGCGGTCGTCATGACGATGGTCGCGCTCGTCCTCGCCCGCAGGCCGTCGCTTCCGCCGGCATACGTGCTCTATCTCGGCGCGTTCTACGTGCTGACGCCGGGCTCGCACGGCCTGCGCGGGCTCGAGAGCTGGATCGGCGGCAACACGATCCAGGGAGTGAACGGCGTCGCCGACATGGTCGGGCTGTTCACCGCGATCGCAGTCGGGATGCTCGTCGGCGCGGCGGCGATCCGACCAGCCGCCCGGGCCGCCTAGCCGTGGCGAGGACGCACGCCGAGCTGCGCGAGCTCCAGACGTTCCTCGTCCGCCTCGGGGCCGCGATGAACGCCGTCGGCGAGCCCGTGTACTCGATCCAGCAGTCCCTCGCACGCGTCGCGGCTGCGAACGGCGCGGCCGACGCCCGGATCAGCGCCTTCCCGACCTCGCTGCTCGTCAGCCTCGGGGGTGGCGAGGCGGCGGCGCTCGAGCTGAGCACGCCGCTGGCGAGCGCCACCCGCCTCGACCAGATCTCCGAGATCGATCGACTCGTTCGCAGCGCCGAGCAGGGCACGGTCTCCCCTGCCGACGGGCTCCGCCGGCTCGACGAGATCCGCGATCTGCCTCCACGGTTCGGTCCTGTGGCGAGCATCGCCGGCTATTCGGTGCTGACAGTCGGGCTGTGCCTGATCCTGCACCCCGCGTGGAGGGACGTTCTCGCCGCCGCGATCTTCGGCGCGATCGTCGGCGCGCTCCGCCTCGTCACGCGGAACCAGCCCACGCTGCTCGTGCTGATGCCGGTCGTGGCCGCGTTCGTCATCGCCACCCTGACCGCGCTCGCGGTCAAGCACGACCTCGCCGATCCCGGGCTGCGGGCGATGATCGCGTCACTCGCCGTCTTCCTTCCGGGTGCGGCGCTGACCACGGCCGTCCTCGAGCTCGCGGCCGGCGACATGATCGCCGGCTCGAGCCGGCTGGTGTGGGCCGCGGTGCAGCTGATGCTCCTCGCGTTCGGGATCCTGGCGGGAGTCGAGGCGGCGGGTATCCCGACGTCGAAGGCATTCGCCAGCACGGAGCCCTTGCTCGGCGACTGGGGCCCCTGGCTGGGTGTGCTCGTCTTCGCAGCGGGCGTTCTCGTCTCTCACTCGGCGCCGCCGCGCGCGTTCTTGGGCTTGACGATCGTCCTGTATGCGGCGTGGACCGGTCAGGTCGTCGGCAACCATCTCCTCGGCGGCTACGTGAGCGGGCTCGTCGGCGCGTTCGTGATGACTCCTGTGGCGGTGCTCGTCGCGCGGATGCCGTCCGCCATGCCCGCCTACGCCTCGTTCCTGCCCGGCTTCTGGCTGCTCGTGCCGGGCGCCATGAGCCTGATCGGGCTGACGCAGCTCGCGGGCAACGCGAGCGCGACCGGCAGCGACGACTTCTTGGCGGCGGTCGGCTCGATCGTCGCGGTCGCTCTCGGCGTCCTCTGCGGCACGCAGATCACCGAGTGGTACGAGGCAGGAGAGCGGCGCGTACGCCCGCTTACGAGACGATCTTGATCTCGCGCGGCGTGTTGTTCAGGCGCCGGCCGCCGTCCTCGGTGACCGTGACGATGTCCTCGATCCGCACGCCGAACCTGTCGGGCAGGTAGATCCCGGGCTCGATCGAGAAGCACATGCCGGGCTCGAGGAGATGCTCCTCGCCCTCGACCATGTACGGCGGCTCGTGGGTCGTCAGGCCGATCCCGTGGCCGGTGCGGTGGATGAAGTACTCGCCGTAGCCCGCGTCGGCGATCACCTCGCGGGCGGCACGGTCGATCTCCTGGCAGGCGACTCCCGGACGAACGGCCTCGAAGCCGGCCTGCTGCGCTTGCTCGACGATCTCGTGCACCTGCCGCTCCTCGTCGGTCGGCTCGCCGACGTGGACGGTCCGGGTCGTGTCGGAGCCGTAGCCGTCCTTGATCCCGCCGAAGTCGAGCACGACCATGTCGCCGTCCTCGATCACGCGCTCGCCGAGCTCGTGGTGGGGGTTGGCGCCGTTCGGCCCGGAGCCGACGACCGTGAAGTCGACCTCCGAGTGCCCGTGGGCCTTGAGCGCGTCGGCCAGGTCGGCTCCGATCTCGGTCTCCTTGCGGCCGGCGAACTGCACCTGGACGATGTCGTAGAACGCTGCGTCGGCGGCCTCGCCGGCGGCGGTCAGCCGCTCGAGCTCGTCCTCGTCCTTGATCGCCCGGAGCATCGGCAGCTGCTCGGTCACGGAGACGTACGTCGTCTGCGGCAGCTGCGCCTGGAGCCCGAGCAGGTGCATCGCCCAGGCGGAGTCGGAGATCGCGTAGCGGCCCTTCGGGTCGAGCATCGGCGCCGCGGCCTCGTACGGGTCACTGCCGTCGGACCAGTCCGAGAGCGACAGCTTCGAGCTGCTCGGCGCTCCGTTCGCGTCAGGGCGCTCGAGGACAGGGACGATCATCGCCGGGTCGTGATCGGCGGTGAGCACGAGCATCGTCAGCCGCTCGGTGATCGCCACGGGCGCATAGCCGGTCAGGTAGAGCAGGTCCGGCCCGGGTGTGACGAGGAGCCCGGTCAGGCCCGCCTCGGCTGCGGAGTGCGCGGCACGCTCCATCCGCGCGGCGAAGTCCTCGGCTGTGAACGCTGCGGGCTCGGCGGCGACCGTCACTGCGTCGAGTGTACTCCCGTGGCCGAGTAAGCTCGCGGCATGTGCTTCGACCTCGACTCTTCTCCGCCGATCCCGCCGATCGAAGGCGGCGCGGTCGACCACCGCGACCTCGAGCTGGAGAGCGCCGACGGCACCCGCTTCGCCGCATTTGCTGCGCTACCCGAGGAGCCGAGCGGCTCCGGCGTCGTCATCCTGCCGGACGTCCGCGGGCTGTACCGGTTCTACGAGGAGCTGGCGCTGCGCTTTGCCGAGCGCGGGATCGCGGCGATCGCCTTCGACTTCTACGGGCGCACGGCCGGTGCGGGCAAGCGAGACGACGACTTCGACTACCAAGAGCATCGGGCGCAGACGACACCGGAGGGAATCCAGGGCGACGTCCGCGCGACGGTCGAATGGCTTCGCGACAACGGGGCCGACTCGATCTTCACGGTCGGCTTCTGCTTCGGCGGCCGTCACTCATGGCTCGCTGCCGCGGGCGGACACGGCCTGAAGGGCGCGGTCGGCTTCTACGGCGTCCCGGGCGGCGATTCGCCGAGCCCGATCGACCGTGCGGGGGAGATGGACGCCCCGGTCCTCGCGCTCCAGGGCGGAGCCGACCAGCACATCACGGCCGAGCACAACGCGGCCTTCGACGAGGCGCTCACCGCGGCCGGGGTCGAGCACGAGGTCGTGGCCTACCCGGGCGCGCCGCACAGCTTCTTCGATCGCAAGCAAGAAGAGTTCGCGGACGCCTCCGAGGACGCCTGGAACCGCACGCTCGCGTTCATCGACCGTTATCGCTGAGCTTGCGCAGCTCGACGAGCCGTCGCTCGCGGACATGGTCGACCTGCAGCGTCGTGTGATCGATCCCGAAGCGGTCGTGGAGCAACTGCTCGAGCTCGAGCCGCACCCCGTGGCAGTCGATGCCGCGCCCGACGAGGACGTGCGCGGACAGAGACGGCATGTCGGTGCCGATCTCCCACACGTGCAGGTCGTGTACCTCGGCCACCGCGGGATGAGCGGCCAGCTCCTGCCCGATCTCGGGGGCACTCATCCGCTCCGGCGCCATCTCGAGCAGCACGCGCCCTGAGTCCTTGAGCAGCCCATAGGCCGCGCGCAGCATCAGCGCCGCGACCGCGATCGACGCGATCGGGTCGGCGCGGACATACCCCGTCGTGACGATGATCACTCCGGCGATCGCCGTCCCGGCGAACGCGTAGAGGTCGGTGAGCATGTGCTGGAAGCTGCCCTCGACGGCCATGTTCTCGCGGTTCGCCTTCGCCAGCTGCCAGGTCGCGAGGAGGTTGACCGCGATCCCGGCGACGGCGACCGCGACGACGACCCAGCCTTCGACGTCCGGCGGCGAGACGAGCCGGCGGATCGCCTCGTACACGATCAGCCCGGCGAGGACGACCAGGATCGCGCCGTTCGCCTGCGCCGAGAGGATCTCCGCTCGCTTGAGGCCGAAGGTCATGCTCCCCGACGGCGGCCGCGCGGCGAGCATGATCGCCAGCAGCGAGAGCCCGATCGCCCCGGCGTCCGTGAGCATGTGCGCGGCGTCCGAGAGGAGGGCCAGCGAGTGGGCGAGGATGCCCGCGACGACCTCGACGGCCATGAAGCCGACGATCAGGGCGAGCGCAATCCCGAGCCGGCGCCGGTCCGCGTCGTGTGCGATGCCGTGCTCGTGACCTTGCGCGTCCACGGTCTAAGTAAAGCCGGAACCGTGGACCTCCCACACCGGGCCGCGCGTACTGGAGGTGATGGACCGCCGCGCTTTCGTCGTCGCCTCCGCGTCCCTGCTCGTCGCGCCGCGCGCCTTCGCGCAGTGCCTCGCGGGAACCGAGGTCGCGCTGGTCACGGCCGACCTCGAGTCCCGGCTCGTGGCGGTCGAGCTCTCGACCGGCCGCGTCCTACGGCACGTCGCGACGCTGCCCAAGCCGAGGAGCATCGAGGCGGTCGGTCACATGGCGGTCGTCGCGCACTCCGAGCTGGGCGCGGTCTCGCTCGTCCACGGGCCTTCTCTTCGGGTGGAGCGCGTCCTGCGCGGGTTCGGCGAGCCCCGCTACACGGCGGGCCATCCGGACGGCCGCCACGCGTACGTGAGCGACGCGAAGCGGGGCCAGGTGGTCGCGCTCGACGTCCTGCGCGGACGCGTCCTGTCCCGCACGCGCGTGGGGGCGCTCGCGCGACACATCACGATCGACCCGGCCGGAAGGACCCTCTGGGTCTCGCTCGGCTCGAAGGCGCGAGAGGTCGCCGTCGTCGATGTGTCGCATCGCGCCCGGCCGAGGCTCGTCCGCCGCTTCCGGCCGCCGTTTCTCGCGCACGACGTCGGCTGGGCGCCGGACGGGCGCCGCGTCTGGGTCAGCTCGGGCGACCGCAACGAGCTCGCGGTCTACGGGTCGCGGAACGGCAGGGTGCTGGCACGCGTCCCGGGCGACAGGCCGCCTCAGCACGTGACGTTCCGCGGCGGTCGCGCCTATGTGACGAGCGGCGAGAGCGGAACGCTTCGCGTGCACGAGATCGACGGTCGCGAGCTACGGAGGACGGCGGTTCCGGACGATTCCTACAACGTCCAGGAAGCTCTGGGCTGGGTCGTCACGCCCGGCCTCGGACGCGGGACGCTCTGCATCCTCGACACGCGCGGGCGGGTGCTTCGCACCGAGACCGTCGCGCGCTCGTCGCACGACGCCTGCGTCCTGTCCGTCAGGACGCTCGGCTGACTGCGGGCGAGAACGCGAACGAGAGAAGCTTCTTCGGCGCGCCCGAGCCGTCGGCCGGCACGACCCAGAGCTTGTCGTCGTTCCCGTACATGACGTGGTCGTCGTCGAGCCACTCGGCCTGGTCGTCGATCGGGTCGTCGCCCGCGAGCCGCGTCACCTTCATCGTCGCCAGGTCGAGAACGTACAACCGCCAGTCGCCCCGCTCACCGACGAGCCGCTTGAACGCGATCCGCTTGCCGTCGGGAGAGAGCGACGGGCACTCGACCGCCGTCGTGAGCACGCGCAGGGTGCGGTCGCGCATGCTGCCCTCGAGCAGGTACGTGTCCGAGCCCGAGCCGAGGCTCGCGTAGAAGTGGTCGTCGTCGGCGGCGAACGTGACGCCCCAGAAGTTGAAGTTCTGCTTCGAGAACGGCTCTCCGTCGCGCGTCACGGGGAGCTTCTCCAGGTTCGCGACCTCCTTGCCGGTCTCGAGGTCGTAGATGCTCGTCCGCGTGGAGAAGTTGCCGGTGGAATAGGAGTCGCCGCGCACGAACATCGTCGTCGCGCCGAAGCGTCCGTCCGGCGAGACGCGCGCCCGGCTCGGGATGCCCGGCAGCGAGTACTGGCGCTCGACGTGGAAGCTCGAGTCGAAGACCTTGGCCACGTAGCCGGTGTTCAGGAGGCCGCCCCGGGTCACGCACAGGCCGCGCTCGCCCGCGTAGTAGACGCGTTCGCACCTGAGCCCGGCGATCGCGCGCAGGCTCGTCGGGTCGGAGAGCGGAGCGACGGCGAGCGATCCGGCGGTGCGGTCGGGGATCATGCTCACGAACAGGAGCTTCGAGTCGCCCTCGGTGTCGACCGAGGAAGCGCGGGTCGTCCGGACAGGATCGGCGCCCGGGCCGAGCGTGGCGCCGCTGACGATGTGGATCCCCGGTGGCGTGTTCGTCCTGTGCGAGCGCGCGACCGACATCCCCACGTAGACGATCGCGGAGGTGAGGCAGACGGCGACCACGCCGCCGAGCACGGCCAGCCTGGTGCGCCTACGCATTCGCCGGCTCCTGGGCATAGCGGGTGAGGATGATCCCGGCGAGCGCGGCGGCCACGACGAGACCGCCTGCGAACACGACAACAGCGGCGTCGACGCCGATCAGCACCCAGGCGGCGCCGAAGGCGATCGATGCGACGAGCCGCGCCAGGCTCGTCACGGTGACGAGGACGGAAAGACCGGTCGCTCGCGCCTCGTCCGGGAGCATCGCGCTGGCGATCGCCGTCAGCACGCCGTCCGTCGCCGCGTAGTAAGCGCCGAAGGCGACGATCACGACGAGCGACGCGGCCGGCCCGACTCCGGGCGCCACGATCGCCGCGTAGACCACCAGCAGGAGCAGGTAGCCGCCGACGAAGACCTTCCCGCGGCCGACCTTGTCCGCGAGTCGCCCGGCCGGAACCGCGAGCAGCATGTACACGAGCGAGGTGGCGACGTAGAGGAGCGGAAGGTTCCGCCCCGCGAAGTCGAGGTTCTGCTGGAGGCCGAGGTAGACGAACCCGTCGCTCATCGTTGCGAGCGCGAGCAGGCCGCCGGCCACGAGGAGCGCTCCAAACCGCGGGACGGCGAGGAGTCGCGCGACGGAGCGCATCGTGACCGGCGGCAACGGCTCGGCCTCGACCCGATCGCGGCGGTTCTCGACGAAGAGCACGAGAATCGCCAGCCCGATCAGCGCGAAACAGAAGCTGACGAAGAAGATCGGGTCGAAATCGTGTGGGAGCAGAATCAGCAGCGAGAACGCGATCAACGGGCCGATCACGGCGCCCGCGGTGTCGAGCGCCCGATGGACGCCGAACGCAGTGCCGAGCTCCTCCTTCGGCGTGCTGAGCGCGATCATCGCGTCGCGCGGCGCGGTGCGGATCCCCTTACCGGTGCGGTCGACGAAGACGAGCGCGCCGATCAGCGAGACGGAGCGGCCCACGAGCAGGAAGCCGATGCGCGTGAACGCCGAGAGCCCGTAGCCGACGACCGCGACCTCCTTGTACCGGCCGAAGCGGTCGGCCGTGAAGCCCGCTACGACGCGCACGAGCGAGGAGGCGCCCTGCTGGATCCCGTCGATCACCCCGAACGCGAACGGCGAGAGTCCGAGCGAGAGCACGAGGTAGAGCGGCAGGATCGTCGTGACCATCTCCGAGGAGATGTCCGTGAACAGGCTCGTCAGGCCGAGCAGGACGACGGTCGCGCTGACCTTGATCCGGCCTTTGCGACCGACCAGCGCACGGCCTCCGCGGGCCAGGACCCCGGAGTCCGCTACCTGATACATGGCGGTGCAGCCGCGTCAGGCGGTCTCGCCTGGCGGCGGCCGATCGCCCTCGCCTGCGACCGGATTCGCATCGTTCCTCCAAGGTAGGCCGCTCGGGGCCGCGTGCCTACTAGCCGAACGGCCAGTCTGCGGCGCTATTCGTACTGGAGCGCCTGGAGCACGTTGAGCCGCGCGGCTCGGCGTGCCGGGAAGACCGCGGCGATGATCCCGACCACGATCGCTGCGATGGCGAAGACGATCAGCTGCGAGACGGGCAACGTGAAGTCGATGAAGTCGACTCGCGCCACGAGCAGCGCGCCGAGTGCGATCCCGAGCAGGATCCCGAGGACGCCGCCGATCGCCGAGGTGATGATGCTCTCGTGCCGGATCATGCGCCGGATCTGGCGGCGCGTCATCCCGACGGCGCGCAGCATCCCGATCTCCCGCGTTCGCTCGAACACCGTCAGCACGAGCGTGTTCACGATCCCGAAGAAGCTGACGAGGACGGAGAGCGCGAGGAGGATGTAGAGGATGTTGAGGACGGAGTTCAGGCCCGAGATCTGGTTGTCGACGAACTCGGAGCGGGTTTGCACCTTGCCGTTCGGGAACGCCTGGAGCGCCTGGTCGAGGGCGGCCTGATTCGCGTTCGTCTCGCCGCCCTTCATGATCACGAACGAGTAGAGGTTCTGCGGCTGGTCGTTGAAGCGATCCCAGGTCGTGGCCGAGATCGTGACCGGGCCGAACGGCGATCCACCGGTGGGTGGCTTGAAGATGCCGTGCACGCGGAAGGGCGCCGTGTCGCCGTTGGGGAACGTCATCCGGAACGTCGAGCCGACCTTCAGGTTGTGGTCGTCGGCGAAGCCCTCGTCGACGAAGGCGCCGTTCTCGCCCAGGCGGGCCAGGACCGCGTCGGAGCCGTCCTTCCAGTCCATCGAGAAGATCCGGCTCGTCTCCGGCGTGACGGCCGTGGCATTGAAGACGTCGCCGAAGGCCTTCGCCTGGCCCGCCCGCACGCTGCCGACCGCGTCCACGCCGGGCGCCTTGGCGGCGGCCGCCGCGACGCTGATCGGGATCGGCGAGAAGTTGTTCTGGGCCGTGATCGCGTAGTCCGCGTTCTTCCAGAGGTCGTCGACCGCGCTGCGGAACGTGGAGACGATTCCGGCCGCGAGCACGGCCACGAGCGTGACGAGGGCGAGGCCGATCATCAGCGCCGAGGCGGTCGAGGCCGTCCGTTGCGGGTTTCGCTGCGAGTTGCTGCGCGCGAGCGCGCCCGCGGCGCCGCCGAGCTTCGCCGAGGGCCACCCGAGCCAGGTGGCGAAAGGCCGAACGAGCCGCTCCGAGAGCAGCGCAACCCCGAGGAAGATCATCAAGGCGCCGACGCCCATCCAGACGAGCAGCCCGGTCGTGCTGTGGTCGGGCCCGAAGAGCGCCCACGAGAGGAAGATGAAGCCGAGCGCGGTCAAGAGGATCGATCCCGGAGTGCGCAGGAAGGCGAGCCTGGACCGAGGCAGCGTCGCCCCTTCCTGCACGGCGGCGATCGGAGGCACGCGCGTCGCGCGGATTGCCGGCCGCAGGCTCGCGACGACCGTGACCACGATCCCGGCGGCTAGTGCGATCACGACGGCGGTCGGAGTCAGGACGAGGCCGCTGTTCGGCAGCGTGAAGCCGACGGCGTCGAAGAGCGCGAACAGCGCCTTCGCCAGCCCGAAGCCCGCAGCGAGCCCGACGAGCGACGCGAGCACGCCCACGACGAGCGCCTCGATCAGGATCGAGGTCAGGATCTGGCGCCGCGACGCCCCGACGGTCCGAATCGTCGCGAACTCGCGCGTTCGCTGGGCAATCGTGATCGAGAGCGAGTTCGCGATCACGAAGCTGCCCACGAACAGGGCGATGCCGCCGAAGGCGAGCAGGAACCCGCGCAGGAACGAGATGAAGCCGTTCGTCTCCGCTGCGTCGTCCTCGGCCTGCTGCGCGGACGTCTTCACCTGGGCGGTCGGCGGGATCGTGGCCTCGAGCTGGTGGACGAGCTGCTCGTCCGAGACGCCGCTCCTCGCGGCGACTGCGATCTCGTCCAGCCGGCCGCGCTTGTCGAACAGCTCCTGCGCGGTCGGCAGGGAGAAGCCGGACAGAGTCGCGCCGCCGATCGTCGAGACCGAGCCGAAGCGAATGAGCCCCGAGATGCGCAGCGTCCGGGCGGGCCCTTCGGCCTGAACGCCGACGCTCTGTCCCAGCTTGAAATGCTCCTTCTTGGCGGTCGACTCGTCGACGACGACGTCGCCGTTCTTGGGCCACGCGCCTTTGACGAGCGTGAGCGGGTTGAAGCGCGAGGCGCCGTTCGCGATGCTGAAGCCGAGGTTCGGCGCGCCGCCGTAGACGATCGCCTTGCCGTTCTTCCCGATCAGCTGCGCCTGGCCGTCGACGCTGCCCTCGGCCGCTTCGACGTCGGGCAGCCCGCGCACCTTGTCGAGCAGCGACTCGTCGAGGCTCGGCGCCGTCGAGCCGACGTCGCTGGAGAGGTCGAAGGCCGTCTTGCCGCTGATCACGGCGTTCGACCCTTGGCGCACGTCCGTGAAGATCGAGTCGAAGGCGCGGTCGATCGAGTCGGTGAGCATGAACGTGCCCGCGACCATCGCGACCCCGAGCACGATCGCGATCGCCGTCAGCGACGTCCGCAGCTTGCGTCCGAACATCCCCTTGAGCGCGATGCGGATCATCCGACTCCCTGCCTCGATGGTACTGACGCGGGAGAGTCGGCTGCGCTACTGCTCGTAGCGCTCGACGATTTCGGGGTCGCGCACGTTCGCGGCCTCGGGATCCTGGCCCGCCTCGCGGAGTGCGCGGCGCTGCCGGAGCAGGTCCCAGCACTGGTCGAGGCTCACCTTGATGTGCTCGAGCCGGTTGTGCTCGTCGGCGTTGAGCCCGCCCTCTCCGACCTTGCCGTAGAGCTCGTGCTCCTCGTCGACGAGCTTCTCGATCTGCTCGTGGATGCGTTCGTCGTCCATGGCCGTCTAGCTTACGGCAGCGAATAACGCCGCCGGCAATCTCGTTGTGATGGGATTAGCGGCGACTTGGAAGGAGGAGGACAAGTGGGACTCAAGATCGGCGACACCGCCCCCGACTTCGAGGCCGAGACCACCGACGGGACGATCCGCTTCCACGACTGGCTCGGCGATTCGTGGGGCGTGCTCTTCTCGCACCCGAAGGACTTCACGCCGGTATGCACGACGGAGCTCGGGTACATGGCGAAGATCAAGCCCGAGTTCGACCGGCGCAACGTGAAGGTGATCGGCCTCTCGGTCGACTCGACGGGCGACCACGAAGGCTGGTCGAAGGACATCGAGGAGACCCAGGGCGAGGCCCCGAACTACCCGATCATCGCGGACGCGGACTTCAGCGTCTCGAAGGCGTACGGGATGCTTCCCGCCGACGTCTCGGGCGACCCCGGCGACCGCACGCCGATGGACAACCAGACGGTGCGTAACGTCTTCGTCGTCGGGCCCGACAAGACGATCAAGCTGATCCTCGTCTACCCGATGACGACCGGCCGCAACTTCGACGAGGTGATCCGCGTGATCGACTCGCTCCAGCTCACCGCCAAGCACCGCGTGGCGACGCCGGTGAACTGGCAGCAGGGCGAGGACGTGATCATCGCGGGCTCCGTCTCGAACGACGAGGCGAAGGAGATCTTCGGTGAGTGGGAGTCGCCGAAGCCGTACATCAGGATCGTCCCGCAGCCGGCCGAGGACACGGCGACGGTCGGCACCAGGACGTAACGCCTGTCACGAGGGACAGTCCCTCGCCAGGGACTGTCCCTCGTAAGGGTCTGTCCCTCGTTGCGCATGGAACGAGTCTTGCGAGACGTCGTCGACGGCGACATCCCGATCTTCTTCGAGCAGCAGAACGACCCGGAGGCGATCGAGATGGCCGCCTTCCCTCCACGCGAGTGGGAGCCGTTTCGCGCGCACTGGGCCCGGATCCGGCAGGACGAGACGTGTATTACGAAGACGATCGTCTCCGAGGGCCGCGTGGCCGGCAACATCGGCAGCTTCCCGCGCGACGACCGGCGCTACGTCGGCTACTGGCTCGGCCGCGAGTTCTGGGGCCAGGGCCTCGCGACCCGCGCGCTCGCCGAGCTGGTCGAGGAGCTCGAACGCCCGCTCTACGCCGAGGTGTCAACCGCGAACATCGGTTCGATCCGCGTGCTCGAGAAGTGCGGTTTCAAGCGGATCGGAACGGTCGTGGAGCAGCACGAAGCGCTCGGCGGGGACCTCGAGCTGCTCGTGATGGAGCTCGTTGGCTAGGGTGAGCCGGGTGCAGACGACGCCGTCGACGCAGGAGCTCGAGGGCCAGCTCGAGCAGTACCGTCCGGAGCTGACCGCGCACTGCTACCGCATGCTCGCCTCCCCGTTCGAGGCCGAGGACGCGGTGCAGGAGACGTTCATCCGCGCGTGGCGCAACCTCGACAGCTTCGAGGGTCGCGCTTCGCTCCGCTCCTGGCTGTACAAGATCGCGACGAACGTCTGCCTGGACATGCTGGGCGGCAAGGAGCGGCGCGCCCGCCCAATGGACTTCGGCCCGGCCCAGGAACCGGTCGAGTCGAACCTCAACGTGCGGCCCGAGGCGACGTGGATCCAGCCGATCCCGGATCCCTCGGTCGTCGCCGAGTCGCACGAGACGACGCGGCTCGCGCTCGTCGCGGCGCTCCAGCACCTGCCTCCGAAGCAGCGCGCCGTCCTCATCCTGTGCGAGGTGCTCCGCTGGAAGGCGAGCGAGGTCGCGGAGCTGCTCGACACGAGCGTCGCGTCGGTGAACAGCGCGCTCCAGCGGGCGCGGGCCACGCTCGAGGAGCAGGAGCTGAGCCTGGCCGACGCGTCGCGCTCCGTGGACGAAGCGGACGAGGAGCTCCTCTCCCGCTACGTCGCCGCGTTCGAGGCGTACGACGTCGACGCGCTGATTCCGCTGATCCAGGAGGACGCGATCCAGTCGATGCCGCCCTTCGACATGTGGCTCGCGGGGCGCGAGGACATCTTCCGCTGGTGGTTCGGCCCCGGGATCGGCTGCAAGGGCTCGCGCGTCATTCCGACTACCGCCGCCAACGGGTCGCCCGCCTTCGGGCAGTACAAGCCGAGCGACACCGGGAGCGGCTACGACCCGTGGGCGCTGCAGGTGCTCGAGATCGAGGACGGCAAGATCGTCGAGCTCACGTTCTTCCTCGACACGGAGACGCTGTTCCCGCTGTTCGGGCTACCGCCCAGGCTCGACGCCTAGGGCTTCGGCCAGACCCATGAACCGGATCAGCTCGACGAGCTCGGCGGATGCGTACCGGACCCGCAGTCGCAGGCCGCGGCGCTTCAGCGAGAGCGCCAGGCAGGCCAGCCAGTCGACCGTCTCGGCCGTCGGGGGGACGCCGTCGAGGTCCAGGACGAAAGCAGGCATACCGGTTCCAATAGGACGGCTCGGTTGCGCGCAATTCATCGGTGGAGCGACCGATGAGTTCACGGCCTCCGGGCCGTCTAATGGTTTGAAACCGATGGAAGGGAGACGCCCAGAGAATGAGTAACCTCGACGCCCGAACCCGCTGGCTCGCCCTCTACGTCCTCTGCCTGGCGAGCCTGATGATCGTCCTCGACGTCTCGATTGTCGGCGTCGCGCTGCCCTCGATCAAGGACGACCTCGGCTTCTCCGAGACCACGCTCGCCTGGGTCGTGAACGGCTACCTGCTCACGTACGGCGGCTTCCTGCTGCTCGGCGGGCGGCTCGGCGACCTCTACGGGCACCGGCGTCTCTTCCTGATCGGCATTTCTCTGTTCACCGTCGCCTCGCTCGCCTGCGGTCTCTCGACGACACAGGGGATGCTCGTCGTCTCCCGCGGCGTCCAGGGGCTCGGCGGCGCAGTCGCATCGGCAGTCTCGCTCTCGCTGATGGTCAACCTCTTCACCGAGCCGGGGGAGCGCGCGAAGGCGATGGGCATCTTCGGGTTCGTCGCCTCGGGCGGAGGAAGCATCGGCGTCCTGCTCGGCGGGATCATCACCGACGTCATCAGCTGGCACTGGATCTTCCTCGTCAACGTCCCGATCGGCATCGTCGTCGTGATCATTTCCCTGCGGCTGCTGCCCGAGGTCCATATCCCGTCCTCGGCGCGCCTCGACGTGGGCGGTGCAGTGACGGTGACGCTTTCGCTGATCACCGCGGTCTACGCGATCGTGAACGCCCAGGAGAAGGGCTGGACCTCGCTGCACACGCTCGGCTTGCTCGCCGTCGCGCTCGTGCTCTTCGGCGTCTTCCTCCTGATCGAGATCTTCGTCGACTCGCCGCTCGTGCCGCTCGCGCTCTTCAAGCTGCGCAACCTGGCGACCGCCGATGTGGTGGGCGTGCTCTGGGCCGGCGCGATGTTCGCGTGGTTCTTCCTCACGGCTCTCTACATGCAGCTCGTGCTTGGGTACAGCCCGCTCCAGATCGGTCTCGCGTTCCTCCCGGGCAACTTGATCATGGGCGCGCTCTCGATCGGCCTCTCGGCCAAGATCGTGATGCGCTACGGCTTCCGGGCGCCGCTCGCAGTCGGCCTCGGGCTGGCGGGTCTGGGTCTCCTCTGGCTCGCGCGAGCCCCCGTCGACGGGAGCTATGTCGCCGACATCTTCCCGAGCATGGTGCTACTCGGCTTCGGCGCGGGCATGGCCTTCAACCCGGTGCTGCTCGCGGCGATGAGCGAGGTCTCGCCGGAGGAGTCGGGGCTCGCCTCCGGGATCGTCAACACGTCGTTCATGATGGGCGGCGCGCTGGGCCTGGCCGTGCTGGCCAGCGTGTCGGCTTCGCGGGCCGCGAACCTGGTGGACGCCGGCCACTCGCAGGCGGCGGCACTGACGAGCGGCTACCACGCGGCGTTCCTGATCGGGGCGATCTTCGCCGGCGCGGCTGCTCTGATCGGCGGACTGCTGCTGCGGAACCAGGAGATGCCCGCTCACGCGCCGCATGGCGAGCCGGCCGCGGAACCGGCCTAGCGATCGCCGTGCCAGGAGTCCCAGAGGGCGGCGTACGAGCCGCCCTCTTCGACGAGCTCGTCGTGCGTTCCGACCTCCGCCAGTAGCCCCTCCTCGACGACCGCGACCCGGTCCGCATCGTGCGCCGTGTGCAGGCGGTGCGCGATCGCGACCACGGTCCGTCCCTCGAGGACGGACGCCAGCGAGCGCTCGAGATGTCGTGCGGCGCGCGGATCGAGGAGCGACGTCGCCTCGTCGAGAACGAGCGTGTGCGGGTCGGCGAGCACGAGCCGCGCCAGCGCGACCTGCTGCGCCTGCGCGGGCGTCAGTGCGTGTCCGCCCGCGCCGACCACGGTGTTCAGCCGCTCCGGCAGCACCTGCACCCATTCGAGCGCGTCGACCGCCCCCAGCGCGTCGACGAGCTGCTCGTCGCTCGCGTCGGGTCGCGCCAGCCGAAGGTTCTCGGCCAGCGTGCCGACGAAGACGTGCTGCTCCTGCGTGACGAGCGCGACCTCCTTGCGCAGCGTGTCGAGCGGCAGGTCGACGAGCCGGACGCCGCCGACCTCGACGAGGCCGATGCGCGGCGGATGGATCCCTGCGAGCAGGCGTCCGAGCGTCGACTTGCCCGCACCCGACGGCCCGACGACAGCCACGCGCTCGCCCGGCTCGAGGTCGAGGTCGATCCCGTGCAGGACGTCCCGGTCCGCGTAGTACGCGTAGCGGACATCCTCGGCGCGCATGCGCTCGTCTTCGGGCTCGTCGTCCTTCGCCTCCCGGTCGGGTGGCACGCGCACGATTCCTACGAGTCGTGCGAACGACGTGGCGCCGACCTGGATCTCGTCCAGCCAGGAGATGAGCCGGTCGACGGGATCCGCGAGCTTGACGACGTACAGCGCGACGGCGGTCACCTCGCCGATCGTGGCCTGTCCTTGCGAGACGAGGTAGCCGCCCCAGGCGAGCGCGGCCGCGACCGGGAGCACGTAGGCGAACTCGGCAGTCGGGAACCAGACGGTGCGCAGGAAGAGCGTGCGCATCTCGGCGTTGTAGGCGTTGTCGAGGTCGTCGTCGATCCGCTTGACGCGCTCCTCGCGGAGATTCAGCGCCTCGACGGTCCGCCCGCCTTCGACGGTCTCGCTGACCGTGCCGGCGAGCCGGGCGTAGGAGGCGCGCTCCCAGAGGTAGCCGGCCGGGGCGCGCTTCAGGTACCAGCGCGTGCTGACGATGAGCACGGGCACGCCCGCGATGCAGGGCAGCGCGGCGAGGGGGTTGACCCAGACCGCGGCCGCGACCGTGAGCACGGTCGTGATCGCGGCGATCAGCGTCTCGGGAACCGCGAACCGGACGGTCCGGGCGAGGGCGTCCACGTCGGCGGTCGTGCGCGAGACGAGGTCGCCCGTCCCGGCTCGCTCGACGGTCGAGAGCGGCAGCCCGAGCACGCGGCGCATGAAGTCCTCGCGGAGCTCGGCGAACATCTTCTCGGAGAGGACGAACGAGGCTCTGCGCGCGAACCAGGTCAGGATCGTCTCGACGACCAGGAAGACGGCGAGCAGGCCGATGATCTTGTCGATGTGCGCGCGCGTCGTGCCGTCCTGGACGGACTGGACGAGGGCGCCGAGCAGCGGCGGCCCCGCGAGGCCGGCTGTCGCCGCGGCCGCGTGCAGCCCGACCATTCCGAGCAGCGCTCGCCGGTGATGGCGGCCCAACCGGCGCGCTTGTCCCCGGATCTCCGGCCCGTCGGCGATCGGCAGGAGCTCGTTCACAGGTCCTCACCTCGCGTCACGGTCCACGTGTAGGAGCGGCTCGTCTTCAAGAGCTCGCGGTGCGTGCCTTGGGCGACGACGCGGCCGTCCTGGACGAAGAAGACGTGGTCGGTCTGGTCGAGCATCAGGGGGCTCGCCGTGATCACCACGGTGGTCTTGCCCTGTCTCGCCTCGCGCAGGCGCCGCGCGATCCGAGCCTCGGTGTGCGCGTCGACGGCGCTCGTCGGCTCGACGAGCACGAGCACCTCGGCCTCCGAGAGCAGGGCGCGCGCGAGCACGAGCCGCTGGCGCTGCCCGCCGGAGAACGACCGGCCGCGCTCGTCGACGAACGCGTCGAGGCCTTCGGGCAGCGCCTCGATCACGTCCTCCGCGTTCGCCACCTCGATCGCCGTGTGGATCTCTTGGTCGTCGCCGTCGATCCGGCCCCACGGGTCGAGCTCGCGCCGGAGCTCGCCCGAGAAGAGCACCGGGTCGGCCTCGCTGACGACGATCCTGCGCCGGATCGTGTCCGTCGACAGGTCCGCGAGCGGGACGTCGCCGAGGACGACGCCGTCGCCGTCTCCAAAGCGCCCGAGGCGGTCGGCGATCCGCGCCGCCTCGTCGGGGAGCGACGAGACGAGGCCGATCATCTTCCCCGGCTCGACGACGAGGCCCGAGACGTTGTCGACGAGCGTCGACAGCGCCGGCGGATCGGAGGCGGGTCGCGCGGGCTCCTTTGCGTCGCGCTCCACCTCGAGGATCCCGATCATCCGCTTCGCGCCGACGAACGAGCGCGTGATCTTGTCGACCGCCTCGGCCGCGGTGCGCAGCGGGAGCACGAGGAACGCCGCGTACCCGTAGAACGCGACGAGGTCGCCGGTGTCGATCTTGCCGTCCAGCGCGAAGCGGGCCCCGAGCCAGGTCACGAGCACGACGAACACCCCGGGGATGAACACCTGGGCAGCGTCGAGCGTGGACTGGGGGAGGGCGACTCGAACACCCGCTTGGCGCACCTCCTGCGAGCGATCCTGGTAGCGGAGGAAGAACGCGCCCTCGCCCCCGATCCCGCGCAGCACGCGCAGTCCCGACGCGGTGTCCGCCCCGAGCGCCGTCAGCTTTCCGACCTCTTCGCGCTGCTCGGCCTGCCGTGTCTGAAGCGGCCGGATCACGAAGCCCATCAGCAGGACGAGGATCGGCACCCCGATCAGGACGACGAGCCCGAGCGGGACGGACGCCCGGAGCAGGATGATCGCGACGACGAAGTACGAGACGATCGCGCCCGCGAGGCGCGCGGTGATGTCGAAGGCCCCGCCGGCGCGCATCGCGTCGTTCGTGATCGTGGCGACGACCTCGCCCGTCGAATGCTTCTTCTTGATTGCCGGCCCGGTCCGTGCCGCGTGGTGGCCGACGACCTGGGCCATCCGGAACGAAGCCTGGAGCCAGTTCGACACGGCGCAGCGGTGCCGCATCACGCCCGCTGCGGCAGTGGTCGCGCCGAGGCCGAGCAGGATCAGGGCCCACTCGGCGAGCGCTTCGTTGTCGTCGGCGACGATCCCGTTCTGGATCGCGCGGCCGATCGCGGCCGGCATCAGCGCCTGCGAGACCATCCAGATCACGCCGAAGAAGACGCCGGCGAGCAGGGTCGAGACCTGGTGGCGCGCCACCCAGAGCAGGAAGCGGACCGGAGACCGGGTGTCCGGTCGTCCGGGGTCGGTGAAAGGCAGCTTGATCATGTGGGTCGTTCCATGGCTAGTTGCGGGGCCAGGCCCCGCCTTCTGTGATCGTACCCACGAGCTCCGCCGGCGCCAGTGCGGCGCAGCGGAAGCTAGGCGGCGACCGCGAGCAACTGGTCGAACGCGTGCAGCTCCGGCGCCCGAGCGGCGTGGATGCGGCCGCGCACCTGGAGCGCGAGCAAGCCGTCCGGAGCGAGCCTGCGTCGTGCCGCCGCGACGAGCCGGCGGACGATCCCGAGGCCGTCACCCTCTGCGAACACCGCGCCCTCGGGCTCCCCGAGGAGATCGGGATGCGCTGCTCGCTCGCCGATCGGCAGATAGGGGAGATTCGCGACGATCGCGTCCGCGATCCCGGGGAACGGGTCGAGCAGGTCGCCGTGACGAACGGCGACGCGTCCGGCCAGGCCCGCGCGGCGGGCATTGAGCGACGCGAGCTCGACCGCCGACCGGCTGACGTCGGTTGCCCAGACGACCGCGTTCGGCGCAGCTTGCGCGAGTGCGAGCGCGATCGCGCCCGACCCCGTGCCGACGTCGACGACGACCCCAGGCCGGCCCGCGAGATGCTCGACCGCGTGCGTGACGAGCCCAGCGCTCGTCGGCCGCGGCGCCATCACGAGGGGCGACGTCACGACCTCGACCCCTACGAAGTCGACGGTTCTCACACTCATCTCTTGATTTATACCAGACGAATGTTTTTAGAAACTCAGCCGAGCTCGAACCGCACCTTGCAGGACGCGTGGTCGTCGAAGCAGTCCCGCGTCTCGCAGCGCACCCGCTTCGCTTCCACGCCGGTGAGCGCGCAGCTGACCAGGCCCGCCCACATCCCGCGGTCGATCTCCATCGCGTCCGGACGGGCGCGAACGAGCGGCCGCAGCGGGCACGTGGGGGTCGCGATCACGGCTTCGTTCCCCTCGACGCGCTCGACAGAGGCCTGGTAGCCGAGGCTCCGAACCGCCTCGCACAGGCGCTCGAAGCCGGCCTCGAGCTTCTTCACGGGCCGCAGCCCCGATGCGCGCCCGAGCTCGCGGCCGTACGAGACACCGATCTCCCGCAACCGCTCGCGCCCTCCGTTCGCAGCGAGTGCGTCGACCAGCATCGCCGCCAGCGGCTCGAACGGGCTCGGCGGGAACTCGATCGATTCCAGCTGGGGCACGACGGCATAGGTCTTCGCGGGACGTCCGGCGCCCGGTCCGGCTTTTCCCGTGCGCCGCTCGTAGCCCGGCGACAGGAGACCGGCCTTGACGAGGCGCTCAAGCCGCGAGCGGGCGACGTTTCGGTGCACGCCCTTCGCGTCGGCGAGCTCGTCGGCGGTTACGGGTCGCGCCTGCCCGCGCGCGTAGAGCAGCGCGTCACGAAGCTCTGGATCGCCGACTGCGGCCAGGTAGTCCATCTCTAATTCCAACGTAGCAGGAGATACAGCTACCCTCGCGGCAGGATCAGCTCGAACCGGGCGCCGCCGCGGCTTGCGTCGTAGACGAGGTCGCCTCCGTGCGCCCGAGCGTATGCCTGCGCGATCGAAAGGCCGAGCCCGGTCCCTTCGCCGGCGTCGCCACGCTCGAAGCGCTCGAAGAGGAGCGGGACGAGCTCATCGGGCACGCCTTCGCCCTCGTCCTGGACGCTGACGCGGAAGTACGTGTCGAGCGGCTCGACCCTGACGACGACCGGAGGGGCGCCGTAGGTCGCCGCGTTGGCGACGAGGTTCCCGAAGATCCGCTCGAGCGCGACCCGGTCCGCGTTGACCTCGAGCTCGTCCGGGATGTCGATCCGGACCTCGGCCTCGGGCGCCGCGCCCGCGACGATCTCCTCGAGGACGGCGTGCAGCGCAAGCGGCTGTGGCTCGATCATGATCGCCTTCGCGTCGAGGCGCGAGAGGTCGAGCAGCTGCTCGATCAGGCTGCGTAGGCGTTCCGCCTGGTCGAAAAGAGCCGCGTCGAGCTCGGCCCGCTCGGCCTCGCTCAGCGCGTCGCCGCCCTGCTTGATCGTCGCAGCGATGCCATAGATCGAGGTGGCCGGTGTCCGCAGCTCGTGCGACGCGATCGCGACGAAGTTCACCTTCACCTGGTCGAGGCGCACGATCTCGTCGTGGACCCTCGCCCGCTCGATCGCGATCGCGGTGCGGGAGGCGACGAGCTCGAGCAGCTCCTGATCGTCGGCGGTGAAGAACCGGGGCTCGAGCGTGCCGACGTGCAGGACGCCGAGAATCGTGTCGGCGACCATCAGCGGCACACCGAGGAGGCTCTTGATCCCCTTCTCGTGCAGGATCGGGTTCAGGACGTTTGCGTGGTCGACGTCGTCGAGGACGATCGCGCGCCGCTCCGCTGCGATCCTCCCGGCGAACCCGCCGCCGACCGGGATGCGGACTCCGGCCTCGACCTCCTCCTCCAGGCCGACCGCGGCCCGCGCGACGAGCTCGTCCGTCGACTCGTCGAGCATCAGGATCGCCGCCGTGTCGACGTCGAGGATGTCCCGGATCCGGACCAGGAGCTCGCCGACGAGGTCTTCGAAGCCGAGCTTGGCCAGCGCGGCGTCCATCACGCTCTGGACGCGCTCGAGGCGAGCCCGGCTGCGACGCTCCGTGTCGAAGAGCCGGGCATGCTCGATCGCCAGCGCCACGCGGTCGGCGACGATCTCGAGCAGGTCGACCTCCTCGCGCGTGAACTTCCGCGGGGTGAGCGATCCGACGTGGAGCACGCCGAGCACCTCGTTCGCGAAGACGAGCGGCACACCGGCGAGGCTCTTGATGCCCTTCTCGCGGAGCAGCGGGTTGAGGACGTTCGCGTGATCGACGTCGTCGAGCACGATCGGGTGGCGCTCGGCTGCGATCTTGCCCGCGAAGCCGCCGCCGATCGGGATCCGGACGCCTTGCTCGACCTCCTCCTCGATTCCCACGGCCGCGCGGGCGACGAGCTCGTGGCGGAGCTCGTCGCGGAGCAGGATGGCGACCGTGTCCGTCTCGAGCGTGTCTCGGATGCGGGTCAGCAGCTCGGCGAGCAGCTCGTCGAGATCGAGGTGCGACAGCGCCGCATCCGTGACGAGCTGAAGCCTCCGAAGACGCTCGGCATCGCCGGGGGTGGCCACGTCCAAAGGATACGCCGCGATCCGACGGACGCCAGTTCCGCCGCTCTGCAGGGGACTTGCGCATTGTTACGCTCAGAGCGATGAGCCGTTCCGTCATCGTCGCAACCGCGAGGACGCCGTTCGGGAAGCTCGGCGGGGGTCTGGCAGGGCACGAGGCGCCCGAGCTCGGCGCGATCGCGATCAAGGCCGCGCTGGAGCGGGCCGGGGTCGAGCCCGGCGAGGTCGAGTACGTGATCATGGGCGAGGTGCTCCAGGCCGGAGTGGGGCAGGCTCCCGCGCGGCAGGCCGCGATCGGCGCGGGGATCCCGAAGGAGATCGGCGCCGACACGATCAACAAGGTGTGCGCCTCGTCGGTTCGTGCCGTCGAGATCGCCGACGCGATGATCCGAGCGGGCGATCACGAGGTGATCGTCACCGGCGGGATGGAGTCGATGTCGAACGCGCCGTACCTGCTGAAGGAGGCGCGCTTCGGCTACCGGCTCGGCGACGCGACGCTGATCGACTCGATGGTGCACGACGGTCTGACGTCGACCTTCGACAACCGGCACATGGTCGAGCAGGCGTCGTTCGTCTCCCGCGAGCTCGGGATCTCGCGCGAAGAGCAGGACCGCTGGGCGCTCCGCTCACACGAGCGCGCGGTCGAGGCGATCGACGAGGGCAGGTTCAAGGACGAGATCGTCCCGGTCGGTGACCTCGAGGTCGACGAGGGGCCGCGGCGGGACACGTCGCTCGAGAAGCTCTCGTCCCTGAAGCCGGTGTTCGATCCCGAGGGGACGACGACCGCCGGGAACGCGCCGGGGGTGAACGACGGCGCGGGCGCGGTCGTGGTCGTGAGCGAGGAGTTCGCGAAGCGCCGCGGGCTCGAGGTGCTGGCGACGATCGTCTCCCAGGGCTATGTGGCGGACGACTTCGCCTACCTCGCCCGGACCCCGGCGAAGGCGGGGGCGATCGCGCTGGAGAAAGCCGGGAAGACGATCGACGAGGTGGAGCGCGTCGAGTTGAACGAGGCGTTCTCGTCGGTCGTGCTCAACTCGGCGAAGATGCTCGGCGCCGACGAGGAGAAGGTGAACGTGAACGGCGGGGCGGTCGCGCTCGGGCATCCGATCGGCGCCTCGGGAGCGCGCATCGTGGGGACGATGGTGCACGAGCTGCGCCGCAACGGCGGCGGCCTGGGCCTGGCCGCGATCTGCTCCGGCGGCGGCCAGGGCGACGCCCTCCTCATCGAGGTTTGAGTCAGTGAGTGGACACAGAAGAGGGCGCTCGCTGCGCTTCGCGCCCGAACTTGCGCCGAGACCTACCCCGTAAGGGGGAACTTGCGCCGAGAGGGCTATCTCTGAGGCCGAACATCGGTCCTACTGATTGAGATGCACTGCGGCTTTTCCTGGCGTACGCCGCCGTGCCGGTCGGTGTTGGCGTGCACCGGACGGCTGGCTCTCCTCGCCTGCCTGCTCGTCCTCGCGTTCGGGTCGACGGCAGGCCCGGCGTCGGCCTACCCGTGCGAGCGGCCGGCGAAGGACTTGCGCACGGGCTCGGCGTACGCCGGGCTCGAGAACGATTGCAAGCGCGACCGCTCGTCCGGTCGCGTCAAGCGGGGGAACGCGGACCCGATGTCGTTCATGTTCTTCATCGGGATCCTCGGGGTCCTCGGCGCGGTCGTCCTCGTGCCGGTCGCTTTGGGGCGGCGCGAGGACCTTCCGCCCGATGTAGCCTCCCCGCGTGAGTAGTGAGTGGCCAGAGAAGAGGGCGCTCGCTGCGCGTCGCGCCCTCAGCTTCGAGCACGTCCTCGTCGTCGGCGCGGGGCAGATGGGCGGGGGGATCGCGCAGGTCGTCGCGGGATCCGGCCGGCGCGTCTCGCTGAACGACGCAGCTCCGGGCGCCGTCGACCGCGGCCTAGAGGCGATCCGCCGCAGCCTCGGCAAGCTGGCCGAGAAGGGCGGTTCCGACCCAGACGAGGTGCTCGGCCGCGTCGAGCCGGTGGACGACATCGTCCCGGCCGACCTGATGATCGAGGCCGTGATCGAGGACGCCGCGGTCAAGGAGGACGTGTTCCGCCGCGCCGACGAGATCCTGCCCACCGAGGCAGTGCTCGCCTCGAACACCTCGTCGATCCCGATCTCGACGCTCGCGGCTGCGACCGGCCGGCCCGACCGCGTGATCGGCATGCACTTCTTCAACCCCGTGCCGATGATGTCGCTCGTCGAGGTCGTCCGCGGCCGGGAGACCTCCGACGAGACGGCTGAGGCGATCACTGAGCTCGCCCGCGAGCTGGGCAAGACGCCGGCCGTCGCCAACGACTTCCCGGGGTTCGTCTCGAACCGGATCCTGATGCCGTTCATCAACGAGGCCGTATGGGCGCTCCACGAGGGCGTCGCGGAGCCGGAGGCGATCGACACGATCGCGAAGCTCGGGTTCGCGCATCCGATGGGCCCGCTCGCGCTCGCCGACCTGATCGGGCTCGACACCTGCGTCGCGATCATGGAGGTGATCCGCGACGGGCTCGGCGAGGACCGCTTCGAGCCGTGCCCGCTCCTCCGCGAGCACGTCGCGGCCGGGCGCCTGGGCCGCAAGTCGGGCGAGGGCTTCTACAGCTACGACTGACGCCGCTTCTCGTCCGCGAGCGTCCGATACTCGGTGGCCATCAACTGATCCTTGCCGCGTCCCGCCGCGTCCTTCATCGCGATCAGATGGTCGAGCGAGGCAACCAGGATGCGCCGTCCGGCAAAGTCGATCTCGTCCGCGGCTCGCTTCACTTCCTCGTACTTCGGGGCTCCTTCGGGGTACGCGAGGATGTCGAGAGCGCCGTAGCGGGTCTCGAAGGTGAAGTTGCCTCCCTCTTCGAGTGTGTTGGCATCGAGCAGGAAGGGCAGGCCGGGCGGAGCGCCTCGCAAGGATGCGCCGAGCTCGCCTAGAAGGGCCGCCAAGCGCTCGAGGTTCGCGCGGTCGCGCGAATACATGATGTCGAGGTCGTAGGTGGGGTAGGACGAGCCTTGCGCGATCCCGGCCAGACCGCCGATCAGGACGAAGTCGATGCCGGCGTTCGCGAGAGCCTCGATCGCCGGGCTCGGGTCGTAGCGCTCATCGGCTGACACGCGGGAACCTCTTTGCCGCATTCGACCATTCGATCCCCCGTCTGATGCGCTGTTCGGGCGAGAGCGCCAGGTTGCGCCGCATGAGCGTGCGGTCGTGGCCGTAGTCGATCGGCTCGGCCGTCAAGACGAGCGTCTCGCCGAGGACATCGAACAGCCGCTCCAGCGTCTCGACGGTCGGTGAGACCGTCTCGCGTTCGAGGCGCGAGATCGCCGCCTGACTCGTTCCGGCGCGCGCAGCGAGCCCCGCTTGCGTGACACCGTGCCGCAGGCGAGCGTCGCGGAGAGCCTGGCCTGTCATGTCCGGAATATATCAGATATGACGTGTAACCTTCCTTCATATACTCGCGCCATGGACTTCGACCTTTCGGCCGAGCAAAAGGAGATCCAGGCACTCGCGCGCGACTTCGCGGCTGCCGAGATCGAGCCGAACGCCTCACGGTGGGACCGGGAGCACGAGTTCCCGAAGGAGATCTTCGGCAAGCTCGCCGAGCTGGGGCTGATGGGCGCCTGCGTGCCCGAGGAGTACGGCGGCGCGGGCGCGGACTTCCTCTCGTACATCCTCGTCCTCGAGGAGCTGTCGCGAGCGGACGCGGGCGTGGGCGTGACCGTCGGCGTGCACACGAGCGCGGTCACGCTGCCGATCCTCCGCTTCGGCACCGACGAGCAGCGCTCGCGCTTCGTCCCGCCGCTCGCTCGGGGCGAGCTGATCGGGGCCTTCGCGCTGACCGAGACCGAGGCCGGGTCGGACGCGGGCTCGCTGCGAACCGCCGCCGAGGCGAACGGCGACGGCTGGCGCATCTCGGGGACGAAGCAGTTCATCTCGACCGCCGAGCACGCCGGGACGTTCCTGCTGTTCGCGAGAACCGACCCGTCGACGCCAGGCGCGCGCGGCGTGAGTGCGTTCATCCTCGACGCGGAGCACATCCGCGTCACGGGCCACGAGGAGAAGCTCGGGCTCAACTCTTCGGTCACGAACTCGATCGCGGTCGATGCGGAGGTGGGCCCGGACCGGTTGCTGCACGACGAGGGGAAGGGGTTCACGGTCGCGATGGCGACGCTCGACGGCGGGCGAATCGGGATCGGCGCGCAGGCGCTCGGGATCGCCCAGGCCGCGTACGACTTCGCGCGCAACTACGCGCTCGAGCGCAAGCAGTTCGGCCAGGCGATCGCCGAGTTCCAGGCGATCCAGTGGAAGCTGGCGGACATGGCGACGGAGATCGACGCCGCGCGCCTGCTCGTCTACCGGGCGGCGTGGCGCAAGGAGCAAGGGCTGTCCCATACCGAGGAGGGCGCGAAGGCGAAGCTGTTCGCCTCGGAGACCGCGCGCCGCGTGACGGGCGAGGCGATCCAGATCCTGGGCGGCTACGGGTACACGAAGGAGTTCCCGGTCGAGCGCTACTACCGTGACGCGAAGATCACCGAGATCTACGAGGGGACGAGCGAGATCCAACGCCTCGTGATCGCGCGCTCGATCCTGGGTCTCCAGCAGCGCGCACTCGCGCAGGGCTGACCTAGCCGCCGGAACCGGGCCAGCGATAGAGCGCGTCGGGCTCGCGCTCCATGTTCTCCGCGCCGTCGGTGAGCTTCACCAGCTCGAAGTCGTGGCGCTCGTAGAGCCGCCGCGCCGGATTCTTCTGGAAGACCCACAGGTAGAGCTCGTCGGGCCGCAGCTCCTTCGCCTTCGCCAGCAGCGCCGTCCCGATTCCGCGGTTCTGCGCGGCCGGCTCGACATGGAGCTTCTCGAGGACGGGGGCGTCGAGATCCCGCGAGTGCCCGATCGCGAGAAAGCCCAGCAGCCGTCCTTCCTCCTCGGCCACCCACACGTCCTCGTGCTCCCGGATCCTGGCCGAGATCGGGCCGGCTGCCTCGTCGGGCACGCGCGGCAGGTAGTCCATCTCGTTCCGCGCCCGGATGAATAGACGGGTCAGCTCCTCGATCTCGTCGTCTCGGGCCGCTCGGATCTCCATGCCGCTTAATCTATGACCATGCCCCGCGAGCGCGACGAGCCGGTGCGGCTCACCCGGATCTACACCGGCGGGGGCGATCGGGGCGAGACGAGCCTCGGCGACGGGACGCGTGTGCCGAAGGTCGACTGCCGGATCGCGGCGTTCGGGGCGGTCGACGAGCTGAACTCGCAGATCGGGCTCGTCCTCGCGGGAGAGCTTCCGGACGGCATGCGCGAGGTGCTGACGCGCGTGCAGAACGAGCTGTTCGATCTCGGCGCCGATCTCTCCGTCCCGTTCGGCGTCACCGACCGGCTGCGCATCACCGACGAGCAGATCACGTTGCTGGAGCACGACTGCGACCGCTTCAACGCCGACCTTCCCGATCTCACGAGCTTCGTCCTCCCGGGCGGCTCGGAGACCGCGGCCAGGCTCCACGTGGCGCGTGCCGTCTGCCGCCGCGCCGAGCGTGAGGCGCTCGAGGCCGCCGAGCAGATGGACATCAACCAGCTCGCGCTCGTCTATCTGAACCGGCTCTCCGACCTGCTCTTCATCCTCGCCCGGACCGCGAACTCGGGCGGCCCGGAACCTCTCTGGAAGCCTGGCGACTCCTCCTAGCCCTCGGCGCGTCCTTCGTCGCGGGGTATCTCGGATCCGCGGTCGGCCTCGTGCTCGGGACGCTTCGCCTGCCGGCGATGCTCGTCGCGGCGGGTGACGCGAGTGCCGGCGCCGGCACGAACATCGCGATTAGCGCCGCGGCCGCCGCGACCGGCGGCTACCAACACGCCCGGGCGGGACGAGTCGACTGGCGCGTGGTCTGGTGGATGGCGCCCGCGTCCGTTGTGGGCGCGGTCATCGGCGCGCTGACCGGCCACCTCGTTCCCGAGCGGGCGCTCTTTCTCGTGATCTCGGTCGTGCTCCTGTGGAGCGGCGTCGACCTGCTCGTCGCGCCCTTCCGGGCCCGGCCCGCGCCGAAGCCGAACCTGTGGCCGGCCGCGCTCTCCGGCTTCGTCATCGGCCTGATCGGCGGGGCGCTCGGCGTGATCCTCGGAACGCTGCGCATGCCGGCGCTCCTGCGGGCCGTCGGGCTGGATGCACGGCGCGCAGTCGGGACGAACCTCATCGTCGGCTTCTTCCTGGGCACAGCAGGGTTCGCCGCCCACGCGTTTCGGCTCGAGGTCGAGTGGGACCTGCTCGCGGCGGGCCTGGTCGGCGCGCTTCCCGGAGCGTGGCTGGGTGCGCGCGTCACCGGGCGGATCTCCGAGCTTCAGCTCAGGCGCGCGATCGGGGTTGCGCTGCTCGTGATCGCGGTCGCGTTCGCGGTCGAAGCTGCCGTCGGCTAGCGCCGAGGCGAGGCGAGGATGCGACCGAGCTCGACCCTGAGCAGGAGCGCGAGGGCGGCTCCGATTCCGACGATCGCGGCTGCGAGGCCCGCCGTGCGGTGGGACTTCGAGCCGGAGTAGCCGGCGCCGCCGGTTTCCAGGGGCTTGAGCTTCTGCGTCGGCTTGTGCAGGTTCGGCTTCGGCTTCACCTGCGGGGCCGGCGGAGGCGTCGCGGTGTGCGTCCGCGGCGCGCTCGACTCGGGGGTGGGGGTGGTGCTCGGCGAAAGCGCGGGAGCGGGAGCCGGCGGCGGTGTCGCCGGCGTGACGCTCTTGGGCGCCACTGCCGGGTGCGCCTTGACGGCGGCGCGCGGAACCTTGACCGTCACCGTCTTCGTGAGCTTCGACCCGTCGTCACCGGCGGCCGAGACGCGAATCGTGTACCGGCCGGGCGGAAGCGAGCTCACCGGAACGGCGAGCTTAAGCGTATGCAGGCCGGCCGGGAGATGCTTGCGCACGGTGCGGAGCTTGCGCCCGGTCGGGCTGTAGAGGGTCACGGTCACCTGCGCCGGGCTCGAGAGGTTCACGCGCACCGAGAAGATCTCCTGGCCGCCGCGCTTCTTGGCCTTCGCGTTCTGGACGTGCAGGGCGAAGACCGACTGCGCCTCGAGGTGCGTCGTGAACGAGAGCGAGAACGAGCCCTTGTTGCCCGCGGCATCGACGAGGACTCCCGCGAGCGCGTGCTTGCCCGACTTCAGCCCGTCCGCCGAGAAGGTGACCGTCGACCCGGAGATCTGTGCGGTGGCGGGCGCCGCGTCGAGGCTCCCGTTCTGCACCGAGGCGACCGGCTCGCTCGCCGTGAGCACGATGCTCGCGGGGGCGAGGACGTCCGCGCCGGCGGCCGGCTTCGAGGAGACGAGCGTCGGCGCCGTGTTGTCGATCTTGATCCCTTCGCGCGCGTGCGTCGCGAGGACGTTGCCAGTCGAGTCGAGTGCGACCGCGCGCAGGTCGTAGCCGCCGTCGGCGACCTGCTTCGTGTCGAAGTCGGCGGCCCACGGCGCGCTCGTGTCCAGGGCGATCCGCGTCCAGGCGCCGCCGGTCGCGCGCCGCTCGAACGCGACGCTCGCAACCCTGGCGCTGACCGACGTCGCGCTCAGTGGCAGAACGCCGTGCACGAGCGTGCCGGGATCGCCGAGCGTTACTGACGGCGTCGCCTGGTCGACGACGACCGCGACGACCGCGCTGGCCGTCTCGTTGCCCGCCGCGTCGAGGGCGACGGCGCGCAGCTCGTAGTTGCCGTTGAGGCCGGTCGTGTTCCAACTGCCCTCGTACGGGGCCGTCGTGTCGGTCGAGATCGCGGTGAAGGAAACGCCGCCCGCCTGGCGCTGTTCGAAGCGCACGGACGCCACGCCGGAGCCCGAGTCGCCGGCCGCGGCCCAGAGATGGACGTTGGGCCCGCCGACGACCGCGCCGTTGACCGGATCCGTCATCGAAGCCGTGGGCACGGTGTTGTCGACCTTCGTCGTGCGGAGCGCGCTCGCGCCGCTGAAGCCGCCGGTGTCGGTTGCGACCGCGCGCAGCTCGTAGTTGCCGTCGGCGACAGCCGTCGTGTCGAAATCAGTCGTGTACGGAGCGGTCGTGTCGACCCCGATCTGCGTCCAGGCCGGCTGCCCGACCGGGCGGCGCTCGAAGGCGACCTGCACGGTGTCGGGCTGGCTCGAGGCCTGGAGCGTGACCGTGCCGGCGATGTTCGCGCCCGGATCGGCGAGGCTCGGAGCCGGCGGGTTGTCGACGACGAGCGTGATCGACGCGGACGTGTACGAGAGGCCCGCCTGGTCGAGCACGACGACCTCGAGGTCGGCGTTGCCCTCGGCCGCCGTCGTCGAATCCCACGTCGCCTCGTAGGGGGCGGTCGTGTCGGTCGAGATCGACGTGAACGAGCCGGACCCGTTCGGCCGCACGAGGAACTCGACCGAGGCGACTCCGGAGCCCGCGTCGCTCGCCGAGGCGGTGAGCGCGACGTTCCCGTTCACATGCGTGCCGTTCGCCGGGCTCGTCACCGCGCCCGTCGGCAGCGTCGTGTCGATCCGAACGGTCGCGGAGTGCAGCGACTCGGCGTTGCCGGCGTTGTCCGTCGAGGCGTACTCGATCAGGTGGGCGCCGTCGTTCGAGTGGTCGGCCGGAGCCGGCACGAGGATCGTGGTGCCGCTCTGGAACGAGCCGCCGTCGACGCGGTACTGCGTGGAGGCGATGCCCGAGAGGGCGTCGGAGGCGGTCAGCGTGACCGTCACGGCGGAGGACCGCCAGCCGGCCGGGGCGTCGTCGGTCGTCGTCGGAAGCGTCGTGTCGATCCGGACGGTCGCCGAGCGCAGCGTCTCGACGTTGCCCGCGTTGTCGGTCGAGCGGTACTCGATCGTGTGCACGCCGTCGTTCGAGTGGTCGGCCGGGGCCGGGACGAGGATCGTGGTGCCACTCTGGAAGGCGCCGCCGTCGACGCGGTACTGGGTCGAGGCCGTGCCCGCGCCGGTCTCGACGACCGAGAGCGTCACCGTCACAGCCGAGCTCTGCCAGCCGGCCGGTGCGTCGTCGCTCGTGACCGGAGCGGTCGCGTCGACCTTCTCGGTCGGGCTCACGGCAGAGGCGCCCGACGAGTTGCCGACGTTGTCCGAGATCGAGTAGCGGTAGTGGTAGCAGTGGTTCGTCTGGACGGTCGTGTCGGCGCCGGCAGTGAGAGTGACCGGCGACCAGGAGCCGCTCCACGAGACGCAGCTGCCGTTCGACAGAGTCGCGTCCTCGCGCTCGAGGAGGGCCGACGAGTGGTCGACGCCCGAGAGCGCGTCGGCGCCGTCGTTCAGCGTCACCGGCACCGAGAGAGTGGTGTGGTACGCGCCGGCGGTGATCGCCCACTGGCCGACGGGGCCGGCCGTATCGGGAGTGACGACGAACGCAGCGGTGCTCGTCAGTCCGGCGTTGTTGTAGACCGTGACGACCTGCGCGCCCGAAGCGCTGCTCGAGGAGTCCCAGTCGTACGACGCCTGGTACGGGCTCGTCGGGTCGTCCCCGCCGCCCGTCATGCCGGCGAGCGCCAGGAAGTTGACGTGGTCGATGCCCGAGCCGCCGGAGTCGGCGACCGTGGCGTCGACGGTGAACGTGCCGCTGTTCGAGCCGGCCGGGTTGTAGAAGAGCGTGCCGCCCGCGACGAACTGGTTCGGGCTCGCCGGGGTCTCGGTCAGCGTCAGGTCGGGCGAGCTCGGCGCCCCCGTCGAGACCATCACGACGTGCGCGGAGGTGTAGACGGCCTCGTTCGAGACGTTGTCGGAGACGCGGTAGCGGTAGCGGTAGCAGTGGCCGGAGGTGATCGTGACGTCAGGCGAGACGACCGTCGTCCACGAGCCGGGGAACGGATCGCAGACGCCGTTCACGAGTGGCGCCGAGTCGCGCTCGATGACGCCCGTCGCCGCGTTCACGCCCGACTGCGCGTCGCTGCCGTCGGCCGTCGTGATCGTGACGGAGCCGCTCGCGTAGCCGTCCACGTAGTCGACCGAGCCGCCGGCCGGAGGAGCCGTGTCTGGAGTAACCGTGAAGCTCGAGGCGTTCGTCAGCCCGGCGCCGTTGACCGAGGTGACGTTCTGGGAGCCGATCTCGGTGCTCGAGGCATCCCACGAGTACGTGTCCGAGTACGGGCTCGTCGGGTCGTCGCCGCCGCCGGCCATCCCGGCGAGTGCCGGGAAGTTGACGTGGTCGATGCCCGACTGGGCGTCAGCGGTCGTGGCCGCGACCTTGAAGCTGCCGGAGTTGCCGCCCTGTGGGTTGTAGAAGAGCGTCGTGCCGGTCACGAACTGGTGCGGGTCGGCCGGGCTCTCGGTGACCGTCAGCGCCGGGGCGCTCGGAGCCGTGTCGTCGACCTTGACGAGCTGTGACCCGACGGCCTCCTCGTTGCCGACCGCGTCGTACGCCCGGAACTTGACCGTCGTCGTCGCGGCGACGCCGAACGGCGCGGCGTAGTCGCTGCCGTTGACCGGGGTCGGGTCGCTGCCGTCCGTCGTGTAGCGGATGACCTGCACGCCCGAGCCGCCGTCGACCGCCGAGAGGCTGATCGAGACCGAGCTCGTGTACCAGTTGCCCGAGCAGGACGACCCGTCGCAGGCGATCGAGCTCGCCGGCGCGGCGGAGTCGCGCGTCACGGTGAAGCTCGTGCTCGAGGACAGGCCGGCGCCGTTCTGGGCGCTGACGTCGTTCGGCTCGACCGGGTCGGACGCGCTCGCGTTGAAGCTGTAGTCGTAGCTCGAGCCGCTCTGCGAGCCGCTCCAGCCCGACCCGAGGCCCGGGAAGGTGTAGCCGGCGATCCCGGAGTCCGGGTCGCTCGAGGACGCGCCGACCGTGAAGCCGCCGGCGGCGCCTCCGCGGAAGTACACGGTCTGGCCCGTCACGCTCGCACTCGAGAGGTTCGAGAACGAGAGGCTCGGAGCGCTCGGCGCGGAGGCGTCGAAGGTGAACGCGCGGGACAGGCGGATCTCCTCGTTGCCCGCGTAGTCCGTCGACTTGACGTGGAGCGTGTAGTCGCCGTCGAGCGGGAGCTCGCCCTGAGAGAGCCCGTAGCTCCAGGTGTTGTGGCCCGACGCCGTCAGATAGACCTCGCTCGCGCTCGCGAAGGACGAGCCGTCGTAGTAGTCGCCCTGCGGGTCGCGGATCGAGAGCTCGACCTTCTGGATGCCGGAGCCCGAGCCGTCGCCGGCCGTGCCGCAGACACCGGGGGTCGGACAGCCCGCGGTCCAGGAGGCCGGGGAGTAGACGCCGGAAGCCGCCGGGAAATCGAACGTGGAGGACGGAGCGGTCGAGTCCTCCTGGTAGTCGAGGGTGCTGGAGCAGGCGCTGACGTTGCCGGAGCTGTCGGTCGAGGTCGCCGTGAAGCTCGTCGTCGAGTCGTCGGCGACGGAGACATCCAGGCCTGGGCTCGCGAATGTCGCCGCGTCGCCCGAGGCTGCGACCGAGCCCGAGCAGTCGTTCGTCGCGTAGACGTCGACCGTCGAGCCGGCCTCGGCCGAGCCGCCGATCTTCGGCGAGTTGTCGTTGGCCGGCGACTGCGGCGTGGAGTCGAGCGAGGACGGGGCCGCGGGGGCGCTCGAGTCCTCGACGTACGTCACGCCGGCCGAGCAGGCGGAGACGTTGCCCGCCGCGTCGGTGGCCGTCGCCTTGAAGGTCGTCGTCGTGTCGTCGGCGACCGTGACCGCGATCCCGGTCGCGAAGGCGGCCGCCGTGCCGCTTGCCGTCGGCGCGCCGGAGCAGTCGCTCGTCGTGTACAGGTCGACGGTCGAGCCCGCTTCGGCCGCACCCGAGATCGAGGGCGAATTGTCGTTTGCCGGGCCGGCCGGGCTCGCCGCGAGCGCTGACGGAGCTGTCGGCGAGCTCGAGTCCTCGACGTACGTGACGTCGGAGGTCGAGCAGCCCGAGACGTTGCCCGCGGCATCGGTCGCGGTCGCGTTGAAGGTCGTCGTCGAGTCGTCGGGGACGGCGACCGTGATGCCCGTCGCGAAGGTCGCAGCCGACCCCGTAGCCGTCGGCGCGCCGGAGCAGTCGCTCGTCGTGTAGACGTCGACGGTCGAGCCGGCCTCGGCCGAGCCCGAGATCTGCGGGGAGTTGTCGTTCGCCGGGCCCGCCGGAGTCGCCGCCAGCGAGGCCGGAAGCGCCGGAGCGGTCGAGTCCTCGACGTAGGTGGTCGAGGAGGTCGAGCAGCCGGAGACGTTGCCCGAGGCGTCGGTTGCCGTGGCCTTGAACGTGGTCGAGCTGTCGTCGGCGACCGCAACCGTGATGCCGGTCGCGAACGTCGCAGCCGAGCCCGTCGCCGTCGGGGCGCCGGAGCAGTCGCTCGTCGTGTAGAGCTTGACCGTCGAGCCCGCCTCGGCCGAGCCGGAGATCTGTGGCGAGTTGTCGTTCGCCGGGCCCGCGGGCGTCGAAGCGAGCGAGGCCGGAAGCGCAGGCGCGGTCGAGTCCTCCACGTAGGTCGTGCCGGCCGAGCAGCCGCTGACGTTGCCGGCCGCGTCGGTCGCCGTCGCCTTGAACGTGGTCGACGTGTCGTCGGAGACCGCGACCGTCAGCCCTGGGCTCGCGAACGTCCCCGCCGAGCCGGTCGCCGCAGGCGCGCCCGAGCAGTCGCTCGTCGTGTAGATGTCGATCGTCGAGCCGGCCTCGGCCGCTCCGTACACCTTCGGCGCGTTGTCGTTGGCCGGAGAGGCAGGAGCCGTCCCGAGCCCGGCCGGCGCGTTCGGGCTCGTCGAATCCTCGACGTAGGTGACCGAGGAGCCCGAGCAGCCGCTGACGTTGCCGGCGCTGTCGGTCGCAGTCGCCTTGAAGGTGGTCGTCGAGTCGTCTGCCACTGCGACGGCGATTCCGGAGGCGAACGTCGCTGCCGAGCCGCTCGCGGCCGGCGCGCCCGTGCAGGCGGCCGTCGTGTAGAGCTTTACGGTCGACCCGGCCTCGGCCGATCCGCTGATCGCCGGGGAGTTGTTGTTCGCCGGGCCCGCCGGGGTCGCGGCCAGCGAGGTCGGGAGTGCGGGAGCGGTCGAATCCTCCTGGTACGTGATCGCGGAGGTCGAGCAGCCGGACACGTTGCCGGCCGCATCCGTCGCGGTCGCCTTGAACGTCGTCGACGAGTCGTCGGCGACCGCGACGGTGATGCCGGGGGAGGAGAACGCCGCAGCCGTGCCGGTCGCCGTGGGGGCGCCGGTGCACGAGGGGGTCGTGTAGATCTTCACGGTCGAGCCGGCCTCGGCCGTTCCGCTGATCTTCGGGGAGTTGTCGTTGGCGGGGCCGACCGGCGTCGCGGTCAGCGAGGCCGGAAGCGCAGGCGCCGTCGAGTCCTCGACATAGGTGACGCCCGTGGAACAGCCGCTGACGTTGCCGGCCGCGTCGGTCGAGGTGGCCTTGAAGGTGGTCGTCGAGTCGTCCGCGACCGCAACGGCGATGCCCGTCGCGAAGGCGGCAGCGGTGCCGGTCGCGGTCGGGGCGCCCGTGCAGGCGGCCGTAGTGTAGATCTTGACCGTCGAGCCGGCCTCGGCCGTGCCGCTGATCGCCGGGGAGTTGTTGTTCGCCGGGCCGGCCGGGGTTACCGCGAGCGAGGAGGGATTCGCCGGAGCGGTCGAGTCCTCGACGTACGTGACGGAAGAGGTCGAGCAGCCGGAGACGTTGCCCGCAGCATCGGTGGCGGTGGCCTTGAACGTCGTCGAGGAGTCGTCGGCGACCGCGACGGCGATCCCCGATGCGAAGGCCGCAGCCGTGCCGGTCGCGGTCGGCGCGCCCGTGCAGGCGGCCGTCGTGTAGATCTTGACGGTCGAGCCGGCCTCGGCCGTTCCGCTGATCGACGGCGAGTTGTTGTTGGCGGGGCCTGCCGGGGTCGAGGCGAGCGAGCTGGGCAGCGCCGGCGCCGTCGAGTCCTCGACGTAGGTGACGCCCGCGGAGCAGCCGCTGACGTTGCCCGCCGCGTCGGTCGCAGTCGCCTTGAAGGTTGTCGAGCTGTCGTCAGCGACGGCGACTGCGATGCCGGTCGCGAAAGCGGCCGCGCTGCCGGAGGCCGTCGGCGCGCCCGTGCAGGAGGCGGTCGTGTAGAGCTTGACGGTCGAGCCGGCCTCGGCCGTGCCGCTGATCGCCGGGGAGTTGTTGTTTGCCGGGCCGGCCGGGGTTGCCGCCAGCGAAGAAGGAGTCGCGGGCGCGGCCGAGTCCTCGACGTAGGTGACCGAGGAGGTGGAGCAGCCGCTGACGTTGCCGGCCGCATCGGTCGAGGTCGCCTTGAAGGTGGTCGACGTGTCGTCGGACACCGAGACCGTGATCCCCGGCGAGGCGAATGCCGCTGCGGTTCCGGTCGCCGTCGGGACGCCCGTGCACGAAGCGGTGGTGTAGATCTTCACCGTCGAGCCCGCCTCCGCCGTTCCGGAGATCGCAGGCGAGTTGTTGTTCGCGGGGCCGGCGGGCGTGGATGCGAGCGAGATCGGGAGCGCCGGCGCCGTCGAGTCCTCCACGTACGTGACGGAGGAGCTCGAGCAGCCGGACACGTTCCCGGCAGCATCCGTCGCGGTCGCCTTGAACGTCGCGGACGAGTCGTCGGCGACCGCGACGGTGATGCCGGGGGAGGAGAAAGCCGCGGCCGTGCCGGTCGCCGTGGGGGCGCCGGTGCACGTGGCGGTCGTGTAGAGCTTGACGGTCGACCCGGCCTCGGCCGTTCCGCTGATCGCGGGCGAGTTGTTGTTCGCCGGCCCTGCGGGCGTGGATGCGAGCGAGGCCGGAAGCGCCGGCGCCGTCGAGTCCTCCACGTATGTGACGGAGGAGCTCGAGCAGCCGGAGACGTTGCCTGCCGCGTCGGTGGAGGTGGCCTTGAACGTCGTCGACGTGTCGTCGGAGACCGCGACGGCGATGCCGGGGGAGGAGAACGCCGCTGCCGTGCCGGTCGCCGTGGGGGCGCCGGTGCACGTGGCGGTCGTGTAGAGCTTGACGGTCGACCCGGCCTCCGCGGTTCCGGTGATCGCAGGCGAGTTGTTGTTCGCCGGCGAGACCGGGGTCGAACCGAGGCCCGAGGGGAGAGCCGGAGCCGTCGAGTCCTCCACGTATGTAACAGAGGAGCTCGAGCAGCCGGAGACGTTGCCGGCCGCGTCCGTCGCGGTCGCCTTGAACGTCGTCGACGTGTCGTCGGAGACCGAAACTGCGAGCCCCGGCGAGGAGAAGGCCGCAGCCGTGCCGGTGGCGGTGGGCGCGCCCGTGCAGGAAGCGGTCGTGTAGATCTTCACCGTCGAACCGGCCTCCGCCGACCCGGAGATCGACGGAGTGTTGTTGTTCGCGGGAGAGACCGGGCTGGAGGCGAGCGAGGCCGGCAGCGATGGGGCGGTCGAGTCCTCCACGTAGGTGACCGCGCTCGTCGAACAGCCGCTCACGTTGCCCGCCGCATCGGTCGCGGTCGCCTTGAAGGTCGTCGACGTGTCGTCCGAGACCGAGATCGAGAACCCGGGGCTGGAGAAGGCAGCCGCCGTGCCGGTCGCGACCGGCGCACCCGTGCACGAAGCCGTGGTGTAGACCTTCACCGTCGAGCCGGCTTCGGCCGATCCGCTGATCGCCGGCGAGTTGTTGTTCGCGGGCGAGACGGGGCTGGAGGCGAGCGAGGCGGGTAGCGCCGGCGCGGTCGAGTCCTCGACGTATGTAACAGAGGAGGTCGAGCAGCCGGAGACGTTGCCGGCCGCGTCGGTGGCGGTCGCCTTGAACGTCGTCGACGTGTCGTCGGAGACCGCAACCGAGATGCCGGGGCTCGCGAATGCGGCCGCCGTGCCCGTCGCGGTCGGCGCGCCCGTGCAGGCGGCCGTCGTGTAGATCTTGACCGTGGAGCCGGCCTCGGCCGTGCCGCTGATCGCGGGCGAGTTGTTGTTTGCCGGCGAGACCGGGGTCGAACCGAGGCCCGAGGGGAGAGCCGGAGCCGTCGAGTCCTCGACGTAGGTGACCGAGGCCGTCGAGCAGCCCGAGACGTTGCCGGCCGCATCCGTCGCGGTCGCCTTGAACGTGGTGGACGTGTCGTCGGCGACCGCGACGGTGATGCCGGGGGAGGAGAAAGCCGCAGCCGTGCCCGTCGCCGTCGGAGCGCCTGTGCAGGCGGCCGTCGTGTAGATCTTGACCGTCGAGCCCGCCTCGGCCGTTCCGGAGATCGCGGGCGAGTTGTTGTTCGCGGGGCCTGCCGGCGTGGACGCGAGTGAGGTCGGCAGCGCCGGCGCGTTCGAGTCCTCCACGTATGTGACAGAGGAGGTCGAGCAGCCCGAGACGTTGCCGGCCGCGTCGGTGGCCGTGGCCTTGAAGGTCGTCGACGTGTTGTCGGAGACCGCGACCGAGATCCCAGGGCTCGCGAACGTCGCCGCCGTGCCGGTGGCGGTCGGGGCGCCCGTGCAGGCCGCCGTCGTGTAGATCTTGACCGTCGAGCCGGCCTCCGCGGTTCCGCTGATCGCGGGCGCGTTGTTGTTAGCGGGCGAGACCGGGCTCGAAGCCAGTGAGGCCGGCAGCGCGGGCGCCGTCGAATCCTCCACGTATGTGACAGAAGAGGTCGAGCAGCCCGAGACGTTGCCGGCCACGTCGGTGGCGGTGGCCTTGAACGTCGTCGAGGTGTCGTCGGAGACCGCGACCGAGATCCCCGGGCTCGCGAACGCGGCCGCCGTGCCGGTCGCGGTCGGAGCGCCCGTGCAGGCCGCCGTCGTGTAGATCTTGACCGTCGAGCCGGCCTCCGCGGTACCCGTGATCGCGGGCGAGTTGTTGTTCGCGGGAGAGACGGGGCTCGAGGCGAGCGACGTCGGGAGGACCGGTGCCGTCGTGTCGTACGTGAACGCGATCGTCGAGATGACGGCTGCGTTCACCGCCACGTCCGTCACCTGCACTCGCACGGTGTAGCTGCCGTCCGCCGGGAACGAGTTGAAGTTGTAGCTCCAGTTCGTCGTCCCGGTCGCGAGGTTCCACACCTCTGAGGCGCTCGCGAACGCTGCGCCGTTCCAGTAGTTGCCGGAGCCCTGTCGGATCGAGACCTCGACCTTCTGGACAGCGGAGTCCGCGTCGGCGGCGGTGCCGCAGATGCCCGCCGTGCCGCAGCCGGCCGCCCAGCCCGCTGCGTTATAGGTACCCGACCCGGCCGGGAACGTCGTCGCCCCCGTCGGAGCCACGTCGTCCTCGTTGAACGAGACCTGGTGTGCGACCCAGCGGGCGGACGCGGTCGCGGTGACCGCCTTCGCGCCCGTCGCGCCGCCTGCGGCCGTGAGGATGTCGTCGCCCCCGACGCTCGCGCGGTTTCCCGCGGTTCCGTTCAGCGACTGCGCGTCATACCGTTCGTTCATACCGGCTGCCGTCGTGAACATCGCGGTGCCCGTTCCGCCGCTCCCGGTGCCGAGCGAGTAGGCAGCCAGCACGAGCGAGCCGGCCGTGGCGTTGATCGAGGCGGCCGACGGCGTGGCGCTGTTCCCGGTGCCCGTGGCGCCGAGCATGTCGAGCGCCGACGAGGACTTGACGCCGTAGTAGGCGCTGATCGCGCCGACGGCCTGCTGTGACGGCGTGCCGCCGCCGAAGGTCACAGAGTACGAGGCCGGCTCGCTACTCGCGATCCGGTAGAACGTCGCGAGTCGGATCGTCGTGAAGCTGTTCGTGTTGCGCAGCGCCGTCCAGCCGGCCGGCGTGTTGATCGTCATGTTGCTGCCGCCGCGCGCAGAGATGTGCATGAAGAGGAGGTCCTTGTTCACGACGCCCGCGGGGACGGCCATCGTGATGCTCGCCGCGCCGCCGGCGCCGTTGTTGCTGACCTGCACCGTTCGGTATGAGACCGCCGGGTCGATGACGTAGGGGAGAGGAAGCTTGCTGTCGTCGAGGCGGAGCTGGAGCTGCCAGCCGCGGCTGTTCTGCCGGACCGACCAGCGCAGGCCGTCGGGCGTGACCTTGCGGCCGTTCGTGTCGAGAATCTCGACCGGATCGACGGACATCGCCGCCAACTTGTGGTTCGCGAGGAAGGCGACCGCGCCGTCGTCGCCGACGCGCGGAAGCTTGCGTCCGGCGTCGAGCTGCCAGCGCCAAGTCCTCGGGCCCTGGCGCCGGTTGACGGTCAGGAACTGCTCGGCCTTGGCCGGGGTGACGACGACCGTCTCACGGCCGAACGACGTGCGCCGCTGCACGCCGTTCTCGTACCGCGTCCAGGCCCTGCCGCTCCGCGCCGTCCCGGCAAGCGAAACCCGGCCCTCGGGCCGGGAGACGCTCATGCTGTGGCGGCCGATCCGGACGCTGACGTCCTTCGCCGGCTGCCTGGTCAGTGGCGCATCCGGCTGGCGCGCTCCGAGGGCCGCCGCAAGGGGCCTCGGAGCCACGCTGCCCGGCTGCAATGCACGAACGCCGGCCATTGCGCAGATGCCGAAGATCGTGGCGAGCACTCCGAGGGCGACCGTCTGCCGCATAGACGATCGCCCCGGGTGCCGAGCGAGAGACAGATCTCTCGCGGGCCGCAGATACTCGTAACTCGCCATTTCCTACTGCGCTTTTTCGCCTTTGCGCGTAGGAAGAAGGCTGGCAGCGGGGTATGAATCGAGTATGTAGCGTCAAGTTCACTCTTCCGAGTGACCCCGAAAGCGTGAGCACCGTTCATACAAAGCCCCGGCTGCTCGTTGTCGACGACGACGAGGACATTCGCGCCCTCTTGCGGCTCGTTCTCGAGCGCGCGGGCTACGACGTCGAGGAGCAGGGCGACGGGCGGGCCGCGTTGCGCGCGTTCCACCTCGGCAATCACGACCTCGTCATCCTCGACGTGTCGATGCCCGAGCTCGACGGGTGGGAGATCCTCGACCGGATCCGGGACCTCAGCGAGGTGCCGGTCCTGATGCTCACCGCGCGCGACACGGAGTCGGACCGGGTGCGCGGGCTGCGGGGTGGGGCGGACGACTACGTCTCGAAGCCGTTCGACCGCGACGAGCTGCTCGCGCGGATCGAGGGACTGCTCCGGCGGGCGCCGCGCGACGACGAGCCGGTCTCGTACACGGACTCGTTCATGCAGGTCGACTTCGTCCAGCGGACCCTGTCGATCGAGGGCCGCGACGTGGCCCTGACGCGGACCCAGTACAACCTGCTCGAGGCGTTCGTCCGGCACCCGAATCAGGTCCTCAGCCAGGAGCAGCTGCTCCAGCTCGCGTGGGAGGACCCGCACGCGGTGGCGCGCGACCAGGTCAAGCTCTACGTCGGGTACCTGCGCAAGAAGCTCGGCAAGCGCGACGGCGACTCGCCGATCGAGACGGTCCGCGGATTCGGGTACCGGTTCCGGCCCGCCGGCCGCTGAGTTGCCCGTCGTCCTCGTGACCGGGATGTCCGGGACCGGGAAGTCGGCCGTGCTCGCCGAGCTCGCGCGCCGCGGTCACCGCGTCGTCGACACGGACTACGGCGACTGGGTCGACGAGTCCGGCGCGGAGCGGCTGTGGCGGGAGGACCGCATCGCCGCCCTGCTCGACGAGCAAGCGGGCGACACGCTCTTCGTGGCCGGGTGCGTCGCGAACCAGGG
>DATBGG010000064.1:0-2918 GCA_036558065.1 Gaiellaceae bacterium
AGCTCCGCGCCGCAGGCTTCGCACTCGACCGCGAACGCCGACGAGAAGCGGGCGTCACACTCCGGACAGCGGGAGCGCATCTCGCCGCCGCAGTCGGGGCACTTCTTCGGCAGCTCGCGCTCCGACTCGTCGAAGTAGCGCTGCGCGAACCCGCACTTCCGGCAGAACGCGACCCAGTCGCCAAGCGTCTTGCGCCGTTCCTCGCGCAGCCAATCCGAGGCCTTGCCCACGAGGATGGATGCTAGACACGGCGAACTTGTGCCCGTCGACGAAAGGAGCAAGTCGCAATGACGAGTTACGCGCAGACTGAGGCGCGCGCCCGGACTGCCGAGGGCTGGGCCATGTTCGCCGGGATCATCATGGTGATCGCCGGGATCTCGGACATCATCTTCGGGCTCACCGCGATCTTCAAAGACGACGTCCTGACGAGGGTCGGCGGCCACACGATCGTCTGGGACTTCACGGCCTGGGGCTGGATCACACTCCTCATCGGGCTCCTCATGGTCCTCGCCGCGTTCGGCCTCTTCGCAGGCCAGTCATGGGCGATGTGGACGACGATCGCGTTCGCGACTCTGGCCGCGATCGGTCAGATCAGCTGGATCACCGTCTACCCGATCTGGTCGCTGATCGTGATCTCGCTCAGCGTGATCGTGATCTACCAGCTGACGACGCACTGGAACCCTGAGCCCTAGCCGGGCCTTGTCGTAGCGGCGGGCCTGAAGGCCGGGCCCGCCGCAGAATTACGGACATGGGAGCGGTTCAGTACCTCGGCCACGCGACGGTCGTCGTCGACCTGGACGGGACGCAGCTCGTGACCGACCCGCTGCTCAGGCGTCGCGTCGGGCATCTGCTCCGCGCCGGCCCGATCGCGTCGCTCGGCGAGCTGGACGGAGTTCTCATCTCGCACGCGCACCACGACCATCTCGACCTGCCGTCGATCGAGCGCCTCGATCCGGCGATTCCCGTCGTCGTGCCACGAGGGCTGGGCCGGCTGCTCAAGCACCGGGACCGGGTGATCGAGGTCGACGTCGGCGAGGAAGTCGAGCTCGACACCCTCACGGTCCGCGCAACCGAGGCCGTGCACGAAGGCAAACGCGCAGGAGGCCGCGCGAGCGGGCCGGCGCTCGGCTACGAGATCCGCGGGTCGAAGCGGATCTACTTCGCCGGCGACACGGACCTGTTCCCCGGGATGGAGGGCCTCGTCGCCGACCTCGACCTCGCGTTGATCCCGATCTGGGGCTGGGGCCCGAGCCTCGGCCGCGGTCTTCACCTCGACCCCGCGCGCGCGGCCGAGGCGGTTCGACTCCTCAACCCGCGGATCGCGGTCCCGATCCACTGGGGCACCTACCGGCCGTTCCTCTACGGGCCCCGCGCCAGGTTCCTCCGCGAGCCGGCCGAGGCATTCGTGCGCGAGACCGAGGCCCGCGCCCCCGATGTCGAGGTCAGGGTGCTGCAGCCGGGGGAGGCGTTGGAGCTCTAGCGCGCCGCTCCCAGAGCTGCGCGTTGAGGAAGGCGGAGAAGGTGAACAAGCGGGCGATGATGTACAGCCAAAGCAGGATCACGGTCGCCGCTCCGAGCGAGCCGTACAACTCGGAGGATCGGCCCAGCCTCGGCACGAGATAGAGCGCGGCGAACAGGTGCAGCGCCTCGATCCCGAGCGCGATGACGACCGCGCCGGGAAGGAGGTCCGTCCAGCGCACCCCGGGGTGCGGCAGCACCTCCATCGCCCACAGTGCGCCGGCGATGTAGACGGCGAGCAGCGCGATCGTCGCCACCGCTCCCACAGACGTGCGCTCTTCACGCGCCCACTGCGAGGCGAGCGAGATCGCGATCAGGCCCACGGCGGCCAACGTGAACAGCACCCCGGAATAGATCGGCCGCCGGAACTTCTCCCTGCGCACGCCCCACGCGACGAAGTACGCGAGGCGAAGCGCTCGAACGGCGCCGAGCGCGAACCAGAGGAGGAAGACGAGCCCGAGCAGCAGCAGGTACCACCGGTCGTGCTGACCCTGCTCGATCACGTCCGTCATCGTCACGGCCGCCGACGTCGTGAGCCCGACGTGCGTCCCTGAGCTCCGAAGATCGGTGGCGCTGAAGAAGCTCCCGATCACCGCGACCACGAGGCTGAAAGGGAGCAGCCACAGGAAGAGCCGATACGCGAGCCCGCCCGCGATCAGCGTCCCGCCTGCGGTCGTCTCCCGCTCGAGCGCCTCGAGGAACGGCGCCGCGCCCGGAATGCGCTCGCGAGCCCACTTCAGGAGCCGCTCGATCCGAGGCCCGAGCGGGACCGCATCGAACTCTTCCCGGCGGCTCATTCGCGCCGGCCTAGCTCGGCGTCGTGCTCGCCGCCGCGACCTCTTCGCGTCTCGCCTTCGTCAGCTCCTGGACGAAGATCTGGATCGTCGCGGCGAGCGGCACCGCGGTCAGCGCTCCGAGCACGCCGAGCAGCGCGCCGAAGAGCGTGACCGCGAGGATGATGAAGAACGCCGAGAGGTTGACCGCCTTGCCCTGGATCTTCGGGGTGAGGATGTTGTTCTCGACCTGCTGGTAGACGAGCACCACCACCAGCATGATGATCGCGGCCGTGATCCCCTCCTCGGCCCACAGCGTCGGCACGAGGATGAAGCCGGCGATGGTGGCGCCGATGTTCGGGATCATGTCGAGCAGGCCTGCGATCACCCCGAGGCCGAGCGCGTAGCTCGAGCCGAGGATCCAGGCGGTCACCCCCTGCGTCGTGCCGGCGATCACCGCGATCACCACGACGCCGATCGCCCACCGCGACACCGACACGGTCACCTGCTCCCAGACCGCAAGCCACCGGGTGTCGTCGCCGGGCATGAGCACGCTCGCGAGCGCGCGCTTCATGCGCTCGATGTCGGACAGCAGGAAGATGCAGATGAAGAGGATCGTGAAGCAGG
>DATBGG010000065.1:0-8083 GCA_036558065.1 Gaiellaceae bacterium
CGAGCGTCTCGACGTCGGTCGTCGAGGTCGGGGCCGGGTCCTCGGTAATGCGGCCGCCGGCCGCGACGAGGGTGTTCCCGACCGCACTCCCGGACGGGAACGACTTGGGGACGATCAAGTCCGGCCCGGTCGTCCACGTCCCTGCGGCCGGGTCGTAGCTGAGCGTCGTCGCGCCGGCCTGCGGCGCGACATCGAAGGCGTACGAGTGTCCGAGCGGCGAGTGCTGCCTGAACGGCGTTCCGAAGCCGAACAGCCAGAGCTTCCCGTCCGCCACAGCGCTGCCGGGCACGTTCTCGCCCTGCGGCATGCTCGTCCCCTGCGTCCACGTGTCGGTCGCGATGTCGTAGCTATAGAGCGTGTCGTAGTTGGTGTTGTCGAGATCACGGCCGCCGGCGACGTAGAGCTTGCCGGCGATGATCCCGTAGCCCGTGCCTCCGAGGCCGTGCAGCATCGGGGCCTTGACCGTGTAGGTCCCCCCGACCGGATCGAACTCCCAAGTGGTCGTCTGGTTGCTGTCGACCGTGGCCAGGTTGTAACCGCCGGCGAGGTAGATCTTGCCGTTGCCCGGGTTGTAGCCGGACGCCATGAACGCGCGCACGTCGGGCAGTGGCGGCCCTGCGCTCCACGTGCCCGCGGCAACGTTGTAGATCCACACGTTGGCGGTCGGCGGAGGCAGGTTGACCGGGTCGCGGTGAGAGCCGCCGAACAGGTAGATCGAGTTCGTCGGCGGGTAATAGACGGCCGAGGCCATCAACGCCTGGTTGTCGGGCATCGGCGTCAGCGCCGTCCACGTGTCGGTCGCCGGGTTGTAGCGACTGACGTTGTTGATGTCGCCCTCGGGCCCCGGCCCGAGGCTGAAGGAGTGGCCGCCGAACACGTAGCTGTACGTGCCGTCGGAGGTCGACGCGCCGCCGAACTGGTCGATCGAGTACGGCGCGACCGTCTCCCACTGCCCCGGAGGAGGAGGCGGAGGCGGCGGAGGTGGAGGCGGCGGGCCGCCACCAGCGTTGAAGGCGGCGAGCGCATCGACGAGCCCGTACCCGAAGTGGTTGTTCGGAACGTGGTCGATGCCGCCGCACGAGGTGCCGTTGGAGACGGTGATGCTCGGATTGGCCGTGCTGTTCAGCAGGTCCTCCGTCGCATCGATGTCCCGCGAGAGGGACGGAATCGCCTGCCAGAGCAGAGCGACGATGCCCGCGACGTGCGGACCGGCCATCGACGTGCCGCTCCAGTTGTGCCCCGAATAGGCCGAATCCGAGTCGGGCAGAGACGACCTGACGTTCACTCCCGGTGCGGCGATGTCCGGCTTGATGCGGTTCGATCCGTCGATCGTGACGGGCCCGCGGCTACTGAAGCCGGCCAGCGAGACCGGAGTTCCGGTGTACGTGGTCGCGCCGGTCGAGTACGAGGCGTCGTAGATCGCGGGCGGGTCGTTCACGCTCGAGCAGCCCGAGCCGGCATTGCCGGCCGAGACCTCGACGAAGATGCCCGCGGCACGCGTGTTCTCGACGATCGTCTGCAGGCTGTTCGGCGCGCAGAGCTCGCTCGCCGGGCAGCCCCAGCTGTTGTTCATGGAGTCAGGCCGGAGCGTCGGGTCCGGGTTCTGGCCCGCGAGATCGGTCGGAGCGATGAAGAACTGGAAGCACTCCGTGTAGGTCTCAGGCCGGCCGTTGTTCTCGTCCATGTTGTGGCAGCCGATCCACTTCGCGCCCGGAGCGACGCCGATCTGGTTGCCCGCCCCGTCGTCACCGACGAGGGTTCCCGTCGTGTGCGTGCCGTGCTGCTGGTCGTCGCACGGCTCCTGCGAGTCGAAACCGCACGGGTTCGAGCCGTTTCCGCTGATGTCGGAGTGGATCGAGTCGTGCCAGTTGTAGTTGTGGTCGGCGCTCGATCCGTTCCAGCCACGGTAGTGCGGCTTGAGCGCGATGTGCGTCCAGCGCATGCCCGTGTCCTGGTTGCCGATGACCATGCCCTCGCCGTGGAAGCCGAGCGCCCAGAGGTCGGGCGCTTTCACGAGCGAGATGTTCGGCTCGATCGTGTCGGGGCGAGACGCCCTCAGGACGTCGAGCGAGCCCCCGAAGTCGTAGCTGTCGGTCGAGGTGACCCAGTTCGACGAGTCGTTGGCCTCGATCACCTTGACGTCGGGCCTCGCCGCAAGGCTGTTCACGAGCGGGCGCCCGGCGGAGCGGACGACGATCTCGTTCGCGACCCAGAACGATCGGTACTGAACGCCCTGCCTGTCGAGCACGGCCTTGATCGGGCCCTGGGTCTTCTCCGCGGTCCGCTTGAGGGTGCGGTAGACGTACCAACCGCGGGCGTCCTGGTCCTTCATCGTGTACGCACGGCTCAGATCGGCCTGCTGGGCGAGCTCGACGATGAACGAGCTCTGCCCGCCCGAGGCCGTGTCGCTCAGAACGAGGTTCTGAACCTTTCCTGTGTAGCCCGCCATGGCCTTGCCATGGCTGTTGCCGCTACTCGCAAAGACTGGTGTGACTGCAACGACGAGCCCGGCGAGCGCGAGCACGATCGCAATCTTGATTCCTCCACGCACAGTTCCCCTCCCTGGGTCTCTGAAGTGCACGGGAGATTAGGACTTTTAGGCCGTGCTTACAAGCTTTTCCGGGCGGAGTCGCGGTCGCTCCGCCCGGAAAAAACAGCGCCTACTGGCCGACGACGCCGGTTCCGGCGAACTGGCACCTGGAAACGCCCGCGATCGAGTACTCCTCGGCCATGAACGAGACGCTGACGGTGGTCGCGCCGGTCGGAGCGCGGTAGACGATCGTCCCGGCGACGTCGTCGTCGCTTGCGCCGAGAACGTCGAAATCAGCACTCGCGTCCAGGTCGTCGTCCTCCTTGTAGTAGGCACCCGTGTCGTCGATCCCAGCGACGTGCAGGCGTGCGTTGTCGAGGGTCGAGCGTGCGGAGACGGTCATGTCGCCCGCGCTCGAGCACGCGGCTCTCAGGATCAGGCCGCCGAACGTGAGGATCGGCGCGGCGGCGGTGTTCGCCGGCACGTCGTAGGACAGCTTCGCGGCGCCAGGGCCGGCCGGCCCCGTTGCGCCGGCTGGGCCTTGCGCGCCGCGCGCGCCTGCGGGCCCCTGCGGGCCGGCAGGTCCCTGAGGGCCGGTCGCGCCCCGGGCGCCGCGTGCGGTCGGGACGACCGACGCCGGCAGCTTCGCGTTCTTGCCCAGCGGGACGAGCCGGCCCGGCCGGGGCGTCCGCGAAGCCTTGATCCCGTTCACGGCGCCCGCGTTGGCGGCGAACGCCGCGATCGAGCGTGTGGCCGCCCCGCCGGCCGGCGACGCGCTGATGACGACGAGCACGAGCGCGGCTCCGGCGAGCGCGGCGATGGTTCGAGCTGTTCGCACGAGTGACCTCCTCGGTCGGTAACGAGTAGGTCTCCTCAAGTACAGGCGGAGAGCCGCGCCTGCGCGCTCCGTGCGGGTTTCGGTGCAGTTTCGGCCCGGCTTTGCCGAAGAGGTACCCGGGTACCATGAGTCGAGTGACCGAACTCACCCCGGAGGAACGCGCAAGGCTCGCCGAGCTCTCGTACTACGAGCCGCCCGAGCCTGTTCGCCACGAGCCGCGCTTCCCGTTCCTGCGCAAGCTCCTCGGGCCGTTCATCGCGCTCGGTGCGCTGCTGCTCAAGTTCGGCGGCGTCCTCCTCAAGTTCAAGTTCCTGTTCTCGATCTTCGTCTCGGCCGCGTTCTACGTCTGGTTCGGCGGCTGGTGGTTCGGGCTCGGGCTCGTCGCGCTGCTCTTCGTGCACGAGATGGGGCACGTACTCGAAGCGCGGCGTCAGGGCCTGCCGGTCAGCGCCCCGCTCTTCATCCCGTTCCTGGGCGCGATGATCACGATGCGCGAGATGCCGCAAGACGCCTGGAACGAGGCGAAGGTGGCGATCGCCGGCCCGATCGTCGGCTCCCTCGGTGCGGCGGCGATCTGGCTCGCGGGCATCGCATTCGACTCGAACCACCTGAAGGCGCTGGCGTTCCTCGGATTCCTGATCAACCTGTTCAATCTGCTGCCGATCGTTCCGCTCGACGGAGGCCGGATCGTGGCCGCGCTGCACCCGGGCCTCTGGCTCGTCGGCTTCATCGCCCTGCTCGGGCTCGTCGTCCTGTCGCCGAACCCGATCCTGATCATCATCCTGGTCATCTCCGGGATGGAGCTCTGGCAGCGCTGGCGCATGCGATCGCACCCCGAGCTGGAGTCGTACTACCGCGTCACGGCGCAGCAGCGGCTGATCATCGGCGTCCTCTACTTCGGCCTCGCCGCGCTGCTCGTGCTCGGGATGGAGGCCACGCACCTCCCGCGAGACGTCCTTCGCTGATGCAGGACGAGAAGCTCCTCACGAGCCACGAAGGCGCGCTGCCCGAGAACGTCCTCTCGATCGCGCGCGAGTTCTGGGCGGGATTCGCGGCCGTGGACAGGATCGACCGCCCAGCGGTGTCCGTCTTCGGCTCGGCGCGCATCCAGGAAGGCACCGACGAGTACGAGGCGGCGCGCAAGGTCGGCAAGCACTTCGCCGAGCTCGGCTGGGCCGTGATCACCGGCGGCGGCCCCGGCGTGATGGAGGCTGCGAACCGCGGCGCCAAGGAGGGCGGCGGGCTCTCCGTCGGCTTCAACATCGAGCTGCCGCACGAGCAGGGCTCGAACCCCTACATCGACATCTCGTACACGTTCAAGCACTTCTACGCGCGGAAGGTCTGCTTCGTGAAGCCGGCGGAGGGGTTCGTCATCTTCCCCGGCGGGTTCGGGACGCTCGACGAGCTGTTCGAGGCGCTGACGCTGATCCAGACCGGCAAGGCGCAGAACTTCCCCGTCGTCCTCATCGACACCGACTACTGGGGCGAGATGCTCGACTGGGTGCGGGCCGAGCTGCTCGCGGACGGCATGATCTCGCCGGAGGATCTCGAGCTTCTGCACGCGACCGACGACCTGGACGAGGCGGTGCGGACGGTGATCGAGTGCTACGAGGCGAGCTGCGCCGAGATCCCGATGGAGCCGAAGAAGGCCGACGCGCAGTGAACCTTCGCGACCTGCCCTCCGTCGACGAGCTGGCGCGGGAGAACGACGATCCGCTGGCGGTCGACGCTGCACGAATCGTTCTCGCGCGCGCGCGCGAGGAGATTCAGGCGGGGGCGGATCCGGGCGATCTCGAGGCGCGGCTTCGGGACGAGCTGACAAACGCGCGCACGGCGCGGCTGCGGCGGGCGCTGAACGCGACGGGTGTCGTCGTGCATACGAATCTCGGCCGCGCGCCGCTCGCGGAAGCCGCACTCGAGCGTGTCCGCGAGGTCGGCCGCGGCTACTCGAACCTCGAGTACGACCTGAGCGCCGGGACGCGGGGCTCGCGGCAGGACCACGTCGCAGGGATCCTGCGACGGCTGACCGGCGCCGAGGCCGCGCTCGTCGTGAACAACAACGCGGCTGCCGTCCTGCTCGCGCTCGCGGCGCTGGCCGAGGGTCGCGACGTCTTGGTCTCCCGCGGGGAGCTGATCGAGATCGGCGACGGCTTCCGCATCCCGGACGTGCTCGCCCGCTCGGGCGCGCGGCTGGTCGAGGTCGGGACGACGAACCGAACGCGCGCCGCGGACTACGAGACGGCGATCGGCGCCGAGACGGCCGTGCTGCTCCGCGTGCACCAGTCGAACTTCCGGCTCATCGGCTTCACGGAGCTTCCCTCCGTCGCGGATCTGGCCAAGGTCGCGAGACGGCACGATCTGCCTCTCGTCGACGACCTCGGCTCGGGTGCGCTCGCCCAGGTCGAGGACGAGCCGTCGGTGCGGGAGAGCCTCGAGGCCGGCGCGGATCTCGTCTGCTTCTCAGGGGACAAGCTCCTCGGCGGCCCGCAGGCCGGGATCGTGGTCGGCCGGGCCGAGCTCGTCGAGCGGCTTCGGCGGCACCCGCTGCAACGGGCCGTTCGCGCGGACAAGCTCACGCTCGCCGCGTTGGAGGGGACGCTTGCCCTCTACCTCGAGCCGAAGCGCGCGCTGAAGGAGATTCCCGTGCTGCGGATGGCGCTCGAGAGCGCGGAGACCGTCCGCACCCGGGCCGAGCGGCTCGCGGATGCAGTCGGCGGCGAGGTCGAGGAAACCGTCGGACGGATCGGCGGAGGCGCGCTTCCGCTTGTCGAGCTGCCGAGCTTCGCCTGCGCCGTCGAGGAGGAGCTCGCGGCGCCACTCCGGGCAGGTGAGCCACCGGTCGTCGGCGTCGTCCGCGACGGGCGCCTTCTCCTCGACTGCCGCACGCTGAGCGACGCCGAGGCCGACGAGGTCGCCGCCGCGATCTCGCGATGCCGCTGACGGTCGGCACAGCCGGACATATCGACCACGGCAAGACGTGGCTCGTCCGGGCACTCACCGGGAAGGACACCGACCGGCTCCCGGAGGAGAAGGAGCGCGGGATCTCGATCGATCTCGGCTACGCGCCGCTCGACCTCCCGGACGGAACGCGGCTGTCGCTGATCGACGTCCCCGGCCACGAGCGCTTCATCCGCAACATGGTCGCCGGCGCGAGCGGGATCGACCTGTTCCTGCTCGTGATCGACGCGACCGAGGGCGCGCGGCCGCAGACGCACGAGCACCTGGCGATCCTGCGTCTGCTCGGGATCGAGGACGGTGTCGTCGCCCTGACCAAGGCGGACGCGGCTGATCCGGACATGTTGGAAGCGGTCGTCGACGAGGCCCGCGAGCTCGTCCCGGGAGCGGACGTGGTCGCGGTCAGCGCGAAGACCGGAGTCGGGCTCGAGGAGCTGCGCGCGGCGCTCGGCGCAATCGCGGGACGCAAGGAGCACTCCGAGCGGCTGGCCGCGATCCGCTACTACGTCGATCGCGCCTTCACGCTGCGCGGGATCGGAACCGTGGTCACCGGGACGCTGTGGTCGGGCACGGTCGGGGAAGGTGACGAGCTGAGAGCCGAGCCGGCCGGGATCGACGTCCGCATTCGAAGCGTGGAGGTTCACGACGAGCCCGTCGAGCGAGCGGAGGCGGGACAGCGCGTCGCGCTCGCGGTCCCGGGCGTCGAGCGGACGGCGCTTCGCCGCGGCGACGCTCTCGTCGAGCCGGGTGCGTATCCCCTCAGCTACCGACTCGACGTCGAGCTCGAGGAACTGGAGCCGATTCCGGATCGCGCGCGTGTACATGTCCACCACGGGACGATCGAGACCCCGGCGCGACTGGTCCGAGTCGGCAGCCGCTTCGCCCAGCTGCGCCTGGCGGAACCCGTGGTCGCCGCCCGCGGTGACCGGTTCGTGCTCCGCGAGAGGACGACCCTCGGAGGTGGACGGATCCTCGATCCCGCCCCTCCGAGAACGCCCGACCTCGGCCGGCTCGAGCTGCTCGCTGGAGACGACCCGGTCTCGATCGTCAAGGCGCTCGTCCACGAGCCGGTGCGCTCGAGCGAGCTCGTCGCGCGAGCGCTCCTCACTCCACGGCAACTGGAGCAGGGGCTCGCCTCGGTCGAGCGATCGGAGGATTGGTACTTCTCCTCGGAGTGGCTGGAGCTGCTCGGTCGCGAAGCGACGACCCGCCTGAAGCTCCGGGCGGAGGCCGCTCCGCTCGACCCGGGCCTGAGCGTCGGCGAGCTCCTTTCGTCGGCGCCTTGGGCGGATGCCGTGCTGCCCCTGCTCGACTTCGAGCGGCGCGACGGGAAGGTCTACCTCCCCGGCTCGTCGCCCGACCTCGGCCAACGTACCGCGGAAGCGTCCGCTCTCGAGGCGCAGCTCGCCGAGGCGGGCCTCAACCCGGTCCGGGTCGCCGACGCCGACCTGGCTCGCTTCCTCGAGGAGTCCGGCCGGCTCGTCCGCGTCGGGGACGGCTTTGCGATCGGGGCGGACGCCTACGAGGATGCGAAGCGCACGCTGGTGAGCGAGTGCGAGCAGGCCGGGACGATCACGCTGGCGCGCTTCCGCGACCTGCTCGGGATCTCCCGCAAGCCGGCCCAGCTCCTCCTCGAGCGCTTCGACGCCGACGGCGTCACGCGCCGCGTCGGGGACGAACGCGTCCTCAGGCGCAGAGCTACGATCGACCGCTAGGGAGCGGCATGGGCCCGGTGGCCCAGCCGGTCTTCAAAACCGGTG
>DATBGG010000066.1:0-8966 GCA_036558065.1 Gaiellaceae bacterium
AGCTCCGGGAGCGCGGCCGAGGTCGCGGCGTTGCAGGCGGCGACGACGAGCTTCACGCCCTGAGCCTCGAGATAGCCGGCGATCTCGCCCGCGTAGCGGCGGATCTCGTCGAGCGGCCGCGGGCCGTACGGGAGCCGCGCCAGGTCGCCGAGGTAGACGAAATCCTCGTGCGGCATCGTCACCAGGCACTCGTGGAGGACGGTCAGCCCGCCGGTGCCGGAGTCGAACACGCCCACGGGGCGGGAATCCATGGGCGCGATTGTAGGCTGGCGGGATGTCGCGTCTCGTTGCCGTGCTCGCCGTCGCCTGGCTCGCGCTCCCCGGAACCGCCTCGGCGTTCACGAAGACGGAGAAGCAATTGCCCATGAGCGACGGCGTCTCGATCGCGGCGACGTACTACGTCCCGGACGGCGCGCCTCCGGCCGGAGGCTGGCCCGCGGTCATGCTGCTGCACGGGCTCGGCGAGTCCCGCGACGACACGACGAACGCCGTCGGCACGTCGATCAACCAGGTCGCCGAGACCCAGCTCGTGCCCCAAGGCTACGCCGCGCTCACCTTCGACGCGCGCGGCCACGGGCAGTCGGGCGGTCTCGTGGGCATCGACGGCCCGCGCGAGATCCAGGACGTTCGAGAGCTCTTCAACTGGCTCGCGGCGCAGGCGAACGTCAACCCGCAGCGGATCGGCGCGTACGGCTACTCGTACGGCGGCGGCGCGATCTGGCGTGCCACGGCCGAAGGCGTTCCGTTCGCGGCGATCGTGCCGTCGACGACGTGGACCGACCTCTACTCCGCGCTCGCACCGCAGAGTTTCGCCCACTCGGGAGTCGTGCTCGGCTTCTACCAGTCGATCGCGAGCCGAGCCTCGCCGGAGCTACAGCCGATCGTCAACGACCTGCTGGGAGGCCAGAACCTCGGGACGGTGCGCTCGTTCGCCGACCTACGCTCGTCACGAAACCTCCTCGGCAGCATCCACGTGCCGACCTTCCTCCTGCAGGGCCGGCGCGACTTCGCGTTCGACACAGACCAGGCCCTCGCGGCCTACGCGAGGCTGAAGGTGCCGAAGCGCCTCTACCTGGCCGACTTCGGGCACGCCCCGGCCGCCCGCCCCGCCGGAGAGCTCGAGCACGCGCTCCCCGAGGTCCGGGAGTGGTTCGACCGCTTCCTGAAGGGCCTGCCGAACGGGATCGACACGCGTCCGCCGGTCGAGATCGCACCCGATCCCTGGACGGGCAAGACCTTCTCGTACCGCACGCTCCCGAAGCGAAAGACCCTGCGGGTCGCGTTCCCCGGGCGCACCTCGATCGGCGCGACCGGCAAGGTCAGGCGGACACGGCCGAAGAGCCGCGCGAAGGCCGAGACGTTCGGCCCTGCGACGCTGAAGGTGTCGCTCTCGAGCCCGAACCGCTGGCCGCACGTCGTGGCCGTCCTCTCCGCGGTGAGCCGCGGGAAGGAGATCGTCGTCAGCGCCGGTGGAACGCGCGTCAGCCTCTCCCGCAAGCCGAAGCAGGTGACGATCCGCATGCTGAGCCAGGTGACCGCGCTTCCACGCGGATCGCGCCTGCGACTGACCGTGGCGGCGACCTCGACGGCGCAGAGCCCGAACGACCTGCTCTACCTGCTTGCGGTTCCGCGCACCGCGCGCCTGACGGTGGGCGCGGCCAAGCTCTCGCTGCCGCTACTCTCCAAGCCGATCTCCGGCTGATTCGCTTGACCTAGCCGACCGGCGAGCGTTAACTCACGGCCAGATCTGTCGTCTTACCATCCTGAACTCCGAGGAAAGGACCGCTTCATGAGAAAGTTGATCCGGCTCGCGATTGCGGCCGGTGCAGTCATGGCCACTCTCGCCTTCACGGGGTCGGCGTGGGCGGCCTACCAACCACGGCTGATCGTCACCTCGCTCACGAACGGGGCGAACAAGCCGACGACGATGCTGCTCGAGCATCTGCAGTCCGCGGCCGACGATGCGACGGCGAAGGACACGATCTACGCGCCGCTCGGCTACCAGGCCAACCTGACGCAGACGCCGGGCACGAAGATCGGCGAGGTCGACGCGACGCTGATCCTGCGGGCCGGCGGCAACGCGACCGCCGACGCGACCGGGCCGGTCGTCGTCGACACGGTGTCCAACTGGGTGCCGCAGGCCACGCAGTGCACCGGAACGGCGACGCACGAGAGCGTTTGGCGGCTCGACATCACGGTCGCCGGCACGCCGCTCAAGGTGCCGATCTTCGTCGATCACTCGACCGGTGCAGACGCGACGTTCTCGTCGGTCAAGATCCAGTTCTGCCTCACGGGCCCGATCGGGACTCCCGCGGGCGCTCAGCTCCTGGACGCGTTCTTCGACGTCCAGAAGGTGTTCACGAGCCCGGCGAACACGCAGGACCGTGTGTGGCGCGGCGTGATGACGCCGTACGTCGCCGGCTCGCCGCAGCCCAATCCGGCGGGGACGGTCGAAAGCCAGGCAATCGTTCCGGGCAAGGTCGCGTTCACGGCCAAGTCGAAGAGCCTGAAGAAGCGCGGGTTCGTCCAGATCTCGGGCAAGGTGCTCGTGGACGGAGCCGCAGCTGCCGCGTCTGTGCAGTTCTACAAGGCGACGAACGTGAACAAGGTGATCAAGACGGTGCGGACGGCACGCAACGGCGCGTACTCGTGGAAGAAGAAGTTCACGAAGAAGACGCGCCTGGTCATCATCGCGGTCGGGGTCCAGGACCTCGGAGCCTGTCCGGCGACTCCACTGCCGGGCATTCCGGGCGGCTGCCAGACGGCGACGCGCTCCTTCGGCGCAGCCGCGGTCGTGACGGCCAAGCCGCGCAAGAAGCGCTGATTCGAGGGTAGGACGGGGCCTCGCTGGAGGGGCCCCGTCCTCCCGTATCCTGGCCGCGATGGCCACTCCGATCCGAGTCGGGACCTGCTCGTGGGCCGACGAGGCCCTGACGAAGTACTGGTATCCGAAGGGCGTCCCGTCCGGCGCGCGACTCGCCTGGTACGCGGAGCACTTCGACACGGTCGAGGTCGACTCGACGTACTACCGGCTCCCCGCGCTCGAGATGGTTCAGCGCTGGGCCGAGCGGACGCCCGACGACTTCGTCATGCACGTCAAGGCGTTCGGCGTCATGACGCGGCACCCGGTCAAGATCGACCAGCTGCCGCCGGACCTGCGCGACGAGGCGCCGAAGGACGAACGCGGCCGGATCGAACGCCCGTCGCGAGAGTTCCGGGCCGAGATCTTCCGGCGCTTCCTCGAGGCGCTCCAGCCGCTCCGGACGGCCGGCAAGCTCGGCGGCCTGCTCTTCCAGTTCCCGCCGTACGTCGTCCCGAAGGAGGCGTCGTACGACTACCTGTCCTGGGCGCGTGAGCAGGTCGGCGACGACAGGATGCTCGTCGAGTTCCGGCACCGAGCGTGGTACGAGGAGGATCAGCGCGAGGAGACGCTGCGTTTCCTCGAGGAGCACGGGATGTCGCACGTCGTCGTCGACGCGCCGCGCAGCGAGGGCAAGAACGTGCCGCTGACCGTGCTCGCCCTGACGACGCCGTTCCTCTACGTCCGCCTCCACGGGCGGAACGCGGACACGTGGAACGTGCGCGGCGGCAGCGCCTCCGAGCGGTTCGACTACCTGTACCCGGACGAGGAGCTGGCCGAGTGGGTCGACCCGCTGAAGGAGCTCTCGCAGCAGGCTGAAGAGGCGTACGTGCTGTTCAACAACAACAACCGCAGCCGCGTCGGCGGCCGCGAGGTCGCGCAGGCGCCAACGAACGCCGTGATGCTGCGCGACCAGCTTGCGAAGCAGAAGGTTCCGGTCAGCCTGCCGGCTGCAGGAGCCGCAGCAGAATCTCGTTGAACCGCTCCGGAGCGTCGACGCTGACGACGTGGCCGGCGCCCTCGACGACCTCGAGGCGGCCGTCCGGCGCCGACTCGGCGATCTGACGCGCTTCGTCGACGGGCAGGATCTCGTCCTGGTCGCCCACGACGACCACGAGCGGCCCCTCGAAGGAGCTCACGACCTCGGTCGCGTCATGCCGGTCGCGGAGCGCCTGGATCCCCTGGATCAGCTCCTCGGTCGTCCTATCCTCCGGCCCCGGCGGCGAGAAGTCGCGGTTCCAGCCCTCGATGCCCTCCTCCCGGACGACGCGCAGCATCTCCTCGCGGGCCGCTCGGCGGTCGGGCGGGTCCGCAGCGGCGCGCGCCCCAGCGAGCACGAGCGCCTTGACGCGATCAGGCGAGATCCGGGCCATCGCCAACGCGACGTAGCCGCCCAGCGAGGCGCCGGCCACGAGGAGCTCGCCCTCGGTGCGCTCGAGCACGTGCTCCGCCCAGCCGTCGACCGAGTTCCCGCCGAGCCCGTAGAGGTACGGGACGTAGACGTCCTCGTCCTTCAGCGCGTCCGTCTGGGATTCCCACATGCGGTCGTCGAGCGGGAACGCGTGGATGAGGACGACCCTCACGACGGATGCTCGACGGTGAGCGTGCCCTCGCCGGTGGCGACGTCGTCGGGGCGCAGTCCGGCTCCTTCGATTCCGAGCGCCCAGGCCAGGCCGGCGAGGAGCTCGTCGGCCGGGGGCAGCTCGGATGCCGACGCGGCCGTCGGCGCTGCGGCGCGAACCTCGCTCGGCTTCGCGCCCGTCAGGCGCCCGAGCAGCGTCGGGTTGGCGCGGAGCGCCACAGCGTCGCCCGGCGGCAGCGGGCCGTAGTACTCGGGGACGGATAGGTACTCGTCGGCGATCCGCCCGCGGTCGAAGGCGACGAGCCTCACGACGTCGCCCTGCTCGATGCTGAGCGCGATCACGACGCCGCCCGACACGTAGGAGAGCTCGGAGGCGAGCTTCCTCAGGTGCTCGGGCTGGGTCTCGGCGACCTCGTCGTAGACGCCGATCCACCCGTTCCGCGGCGCGGAGAGCACCGTCCTGGGCGAGCGCACCACGCGGGGCACCCAGCGTGCGACGGCTTTCTCGACCGCGCTCTGGTCGTCGGTCTGGACGTGGATCGAGCCCGTGGCGGTGATCTTGTGGCCGACGAGGCGCTTCTCGAGCGACGGGAGATCGGTCAGGAGCGAACGGCGGTAGTCGGTGAAGCCGAGCCGGCGCCAGTAGGCGAGCGCCTCGTCGTTCGGGAGCTCGACGTTCAGCGAGACGTGATCGAAGCCCTGGTCGCGGAACTGCGTCACGAGCTCGCGCAGGAGCATCTGGCCGCCGCCTTTGCCCCGCGCCTCGGGCTTGAGGTAGACGAGGCTGACATGGCCGAGGCCGTCGCGCTCCTCCGCCTTGGCCAGGCCTACGATCTCGCCATCTTCCTCGGCGACCACGATTCGGCCGCTCTCCAGATAGGGCCCGGGCGGCGGAGGCGCGTACGGCCGCGACCAGTGCTCGTCGAGATACGCGGCGACGAGCTCCTCGAGCTCGGCGTGGTCGGCCTTGGTCGCCTCGCGGATGTTCACAGCGCCGCCAGGAGGGCTCGCTCGGCGGAGACGGACGGACGCTCAGCGCAGCGCTCGACCCAGGCCGCGAGCGCGGGATGGACGCCGAGGTCGACGCCGAGGCTGGACTCGGCGCGGAGGATCCACGGCAGGTACGCGGCATCGGCGAGGCCGAACTGCCGGCCGGTGAGGAACGGCCGGCCCGCGAGCAATCCGTCGAGCCGCGAGAGCTGCTCGCCGAGGCCCTCTCGCGCTCCCTCCTCTTCGCGGCGCAGCGCGTAGTACGGGCGGCTGAGCTCGTCGAACCGATGGACGAGGAGGCGGCCCGCGGCTCGTTCACCGGGATCGGCGGGCCAGAGCGCGGGCTCGGGGTAACGCTCCTCGAGGTACTCGTTGATCACTTCCGACTCGGGCAGGACGAACGCGCCCTCCTCGAGGACGGGCACCTTGCCCAGCGGGTTCTTCTCGTAGATCCAGGCGGGGCGGTCGTCGAGGTCGACCACGACCGTCTCGTGGCCGATGCCTTTCTCGGCGAGGACGATCCGGACACGGGCGCAATACGGGCAGCGGTCGGCGTCGTAGAGCGTGATCACGGTCTCGATGCTAGTAGTCCGGCGAGGAGGTAGTGCGCGGTCAGGTTCTGGAACGGGTCGAACCGCTCGCCGAGCGCGCGGGTCTCGTCGATGCTCAGGTCGCGGCCCTCGCCGTAGTAGCGCGAGACCGCCTTGCGCAGGCCGAGGTCGCCGGCGGGCCAGGCCCTCGGGCGGGCGAGGTGGCGCGCGAGAAACCAGTCGGCCGTCCACTCGCCGATCCCGGGGAGCGCGGTGAGCGCCGCCTTGACCTCGTCGTCCGGTAGGAGCGCGAGCGCGCCCAGGTCGAGGGCGCTCCGCGCGAGGCCGATGACGTACTCGGCCTTGCGGCGCGAGAAGCCGATCGCCGCGATCTCGTCGGGCTCGGCGAGGGCGAGGCGCTCCCGTGCCGGGAATGCGTACGCGTGCTCGGCGCGCACGCCGAAGCGCTCGATCAGGCGGTTCCGGATCGCGAACGCCGCGTGCAGGGAGACCTGCTGCGCGGTGATCGAGGTCACGATCGACTCGAACGGCTCGACGGCGAGCGGCGGCCGGAGCCCGCGCAGATCTTCGCTGAGCGGCGCGAGGATCGGCTCGGTCGCGGTGAACGCATAGAAGTCGTCGAGGTCGAGCTCGGCCCCGAGCAGCTTGCGGACGACCGGCTCGATCTCGGCGTCGAGGGGCTCGGCGTCGACGCCGCCCGGCGCCTCGGTGATTCGCACCTCGCGGCCGCCCACGACCCGGTGCAGCCCGCCCTCGCGCCAGAGGTTGGCGAGGTCGGTGCCGAACGCGCGGTAGCGGGCGGTCGAGAGCTCGAACGCATACGGCGCTGGAAGCCGGAGCAGCGGCACCTCAGGCCGCGAGCTCGAGCGCGAGCGCCTTGCCGATCGAGTGGAAGTCGTCGAAGTACTCGTACGGCGCTCCCTGCTCGTCGAGGTAGGACGCGAGCCCGCGCGTCGCGAACACGCGGTCGGCTGCGAGCGCGGCGCAGCGGTCCGAGTAGCCGTCGCCGACGTAGACGACTTCCCCGGGAGGAAGCGTCGAGCGCTTGCAGGACTCGCCGCACGCGTCGCAGTCGTCGGGGTAGCGCCACTCGACGCGCCAGCCCTCAGGCCTGGCGTCGACCCGGTTCGCATGGAGCTCGACCTCGACCCCTTCGCGCTCGAGGAGCGGCCCGATCAGCTCCTCGAATCCGCTCGAGACGACGTGCACGTCCCACCCCCCGGCCTGCGCCGCGCGGACAAAATCGGCGAACCCGGACCGGATCCGCGCCTCCTCGAGCGCCCAGGCGACGACCTCGTCGAGCGGTGTCGTCACCGGCTCGAACTCGCGCGTGATCACCTCCCGCAGCGGAAGCCGGCCCCCGTCGAGGCCGTGCTCGACCTCGTCGTACACCGCCGGGTCGCCGAACTCGAGCGCAGCACGGTCGAGCAGGTCGGTCTCCGTGACCGTGCCGTCGAAGTCGAGGACGATCGAGCGCCGGCTCAGAGGTGCGACGTCGCCCCCGCCGGGTCCTGGTCGTACGTGTGCTCCTCGCCCGGCTCCTCGTACCACGAGTATGCGTACTTGCCGTCGTCGAGCTCCTTCGCCAGCTTCGACAGCTTGAGCGGGTGGAACGTGTCGCACATGACGGCGAGCTCGTGCGTCTCCGTCGCGCCGATCGACTTCTCGGCGAGACCCGGCTGCGGCCCGTGCGGGATCCCCGACGGGTGCAGCGTGACCGACCCGATCTCGATCCCCTTCCGCGACGAGAACTGCCCGTCGACGTAATAGATCATCTCCTCGCTCTGCAGGTTCGAGTGGTGGTACGGGATCGGGATCGCGAGCGGGTCGAAGTCGAGCTTGCGCGGGCAGAACGAGCAGATCACGAAGTTCGGCCCGGCGAATGTCTGGTGCGAAGGCGGCGGCATGTGGATCCGCCCGGTGATCGGCTCGAAGTCGTTGATGTTGAACGTCCACGGATAGAGGTAGCCGTCCCAGCCGACGACGTCGAACGGGTGGTAGTCGATCTCGTAGTCCTGGTATCCGTCCCGCACGCGGATCTTGAGGCGGAACTCGCCGCGCTCCCGGTAGGTCTTGAGCTCGGTCGGCGGATGGATGTCGCGGTGGTAGAACGGCGCGTGCTCCATCAGCTGCCCGTACTCGTTGCGGTAGCGCTTCGGGATCTCGATCAGGCCGGGCGTCTCGAACAGCAGGTAGCGCTGCGGGCCTGACGGCTCGAACTGGTACGTCGTGCCGCGCGGGATGACGACGTAGTCGCCCTCGCGGTAGGGAACGTCGCCGAAGGTCGTGTGCAGCGTGCCGCTGCCCTCGTGGACGAAGTAGACCTCGTCTCCCTCGCCGTTCCGGAAGAAGTAGTCCATCGACTCGCTCGGCCGTACGAGCGAGATCTCGACGTCGTTGTTCCACATCATGAGCTTCCGGCCCGAGATCTCGTCGCCCTCGGCCTCGATCCCCATCGTCTTGAAGTGCCGGTGCGCGTGCGCGTCGGGAACCCACTCCTCGCGCTCGATCGGTTCGAAGTCGCCCAGCTCCTTGACGCGGCAGGGGGACGTCAGGTGGTACAGGATCGACTCGTTCCCCGTGAAGCCCTCGAGCCCCATGACCTCTTCGGTCAGGAGCGTTCCGTTGTCCCGGAACTGGATGTGGCGCTTTCTCGGAACCTCCCCGCGGCTCTGGTAAGTGGGCATGGGCCGAAGGATAAAGAGAAGCCCCCTCGTTCGGGGGCACTCGTAGGGGGGCAGCAGTCCGAGGGAATTTCCGAAAGCCTTTCGAGGAGTGGCCGATTAGCGTGAACGGTGCTTCCTGCGGCTTCTGCGGCCCGGGCGTGCACGGCCCTGCGCGTCCTCTTTGCGACCACGCTTGCCTGCGTGGCTGCTTTCGCCTGCGCGCCGCACGCCTCGGCGGCCGAGAAGGTCGACTGCAGCGCGAAGATGCAGCAGTCGCGATCCGTCGCCCTGCGCCGTTTCCAGCGCACGATGCCCGC
>DATBGG010000067.1:0-9153 GCA_036558065.1 Gaiellaceae bacterium
TCGATCATCGAGCACGCGCTGCTCGACGTGATGTTCGAGCTCCCGTCGCGCAAGGACGTCTCCAAGTGCGCGATCACGAAGGAGACGATCGCGCAGGATCTGAAGCCGACGCTCGTCACCACCGGTGGCGGCGAGGCCGACGAGCCCGAAGAGCTCGCCGAAGAGTCCGCCTAGTCGCCGCTGAAAGATCCGGCCCGCGCATCCTCGGCGGTGGGCCTCGGCTTACGGCGAAGCCATCGTCACGTGCTCCGGGGTGTTTTCAGGGAGTGCGGGCGTTGGCTCCTCGCGCGCGCGGATCGCGTGCACGCTCGGTTGCGCGAAGACGATCGCCTGCGTGATCGCGATCACGACCGCGGCGCCGATCAGGGTCTCGTGGATGCCGACGACCGCGGCGATCGGGCCGGCGAGCGCGGCGCCCAGCGGGAGGAGCACGAACGAGCCGAAGGAGTCGTACGAGCTGACGCGCGAGATCGACTCCTCCGGGACGTTCTGCTGGAAGACCGTGAACCAGAGCGTGATGTGGATCGCCAGCCCGCAGCCGCACAGAACCGAGAACACGACCAGCACGGATAGGGGCAGGCCGAGCCCCATCCCGAGCGGCTGCAGCAGGAAGACCCAGGCCGCCATGCACGAGGCGGCAAGCGGCTTCTTCGGACGGATCTTGAGCGCGAGCAGTCCACCGACGATCGCGCCGACGCTGAAGGCGGCGGTCAGAGCGGCCCACGCGGGCGCGCCGCCGAGGTCCCGCTTGGCGATGACCGGGCCGAGCACCCAGTAGGAGGCGAATGCGAAGTTGCCGATCCCGAAGAAGACGATCGTCGTCCAGATCCACGTCTGGCGCCGGAACTCGCCCCAACCCTGGCGCAGGTCGGCGAAGAACGACTTCGCCTCGACCACGTCGTCGCGAGTCGGGAGGCGCAGCGGGACGAGGAACAGCGCAGCGGCGAAGAAGGACGCTGCGTCGAGCAGGAGCGCCGAACCGGGACTGCCTGCCGCGACGATCGCACCGCCGATCGCCGGGCCGACGATTCGCGTCCCGTTCCGCGACAACCCGAGCAGCGCGTTCGCCTGCTGCAGTCGGCCGGCGCTGATCGTCGCCGGGATCAGCCCGGTCGAGGCGGGCAGGTAGAAGCCTTCGGCGAGCCCGTAGATCGCCTGCAGGACGACGAGCATCGGGATCGTCGCGCTTCCGCTGATGACAAGCGAGCCTGTGATCGCCTGCACGACGCCCTGGACGAGCGCGACGGCGATCAGGACGATGTGCCGCGGGAGCCGGTCGGCCCAGACGCCCGCCGCGAGCACGATCGCGGCATCCGCGACCTGCCGCGCCGCGAGCACGAGCCCGAGCGCGATCGCCGAGTCGGACACCTGGAGCACGGCGAACACGAGCGCGACGACAGAGATGCCGTCACCGAGCCCGGAGATCGTCGAGCTGGCAAAGAGATAGCGAAAGTTCCGTTCGGCGAGTGCCCCGACGGCACGGCGCAAGCGCATCGACTTGCTTTTATCGCATCCCGAAGAGATTGCGAAGTGGCCTCAAGGGCCAGTTGGCTCCTCTGGCACCGGCTCGGAGAGCCCGCGGCCGTACGATGCGCCGATGGAGCCGCTCTACCAGCCGCAGGGAATCGAGGACCGCTGGCAGCGCGCGTGGGAGGACGAGGGCCTCTACGCGGCGGAGCCCGGCTCGGGGCGGGAGACGTTCGTCGTCGCGCATCCGCCGCCGAACGTGACAGGAGCGCTGCACACGGGGCATGCGCTCCAGATCTCGGTCGCGGACGTGCTCGTCCGCTGGCACCGGATGCGCGGGTTCGAGACGGCGTTCCTGACCGGCTACGACCACGCGGGCATCTCCACGCAGAACGCAGTGGAGAGGCACCTGGCCGAGAAGGGCGAGTCGCGAAACGACTACGGGCGCGAGCAGTTCGTCGAGCTCGTCTGGGCGTGGCTCCGCGAGTACGGCGGCACGATCATGAACCAGTTCCGGCGGATGGGCGCCTCGATGGACTACCGGCGCGAGCGATTCACGATGGACGACGAGTACGTGCGCGCCGTGATGCGCTTCTTCGTCCACCTCTACGGCAAGGGCTGGATCTACCGGGCGAACCGGATCATCAACTGGTGCCCGTTCCACGAGACGTCGCTCTCCGATCTCGAGCTCGTGCACGAGGAGGTGGACGACGCGCTCACGCATGTGCGCTACCCGTTCGCGGACGAGCCGGAGAGCGGCGTGACGATCGCGACGGCTCGGCCCGCGACGATCCTCGCCGACGTGGCCGTGGCCGTGAACCCGGACGACGACCGCTGGCGCGACGCGATCGGGCGCGAGGTGCTCGTGCCGTTCGTCGAGCGTCCGGTTCCCGTGATCGCGGACGAGCGCGTCGACATCGAGTTCGGGACCGGCGCCTTGAAGGTGACGCCGGCCCACGACCCGCTCGACTTCGAGATCGGGCGCGACCACGGGCTCCCCGAGCCGTCGGTGATCGGCCTCGACGGGCGGATGAACGAGAACGCGGGCGAGCTCGCCGGGCTGACCCAGGAGGAGGCGGGTGGGCGGATCCTCGACTGGATCAAGGAACGGGGCTTGCTGGAGAAGCGCGAGTCGTACCGGCACACGGTCGCGCTCTGCGAGCGCTGCAACTCGCGGATCGAGCCGCTGATCTCGCTTCAGTGGTGGTGCTCGATGGAGGAGCTGAAGAAGCCGGCGCTCGAGGCACTTGGTTCACGCCGCGTCGCGTATCACCCCGAGTCGCAGCACCGCTACGCGGTCGACTCGCTCGAGAACGCGCCCGACTGGAACATCTCGCGCCAGATCTGGTGGGGCCACCAGCTTCCGGTGTGGGAGTGTCCCGACGGGCACGAGACCGTCGCCGAGACTGACCCCGACGCCTGCGCCGAGTGCGGCTCGACCGACCTGACCCGCAGCGAGGACGTGCTCGACACATGGTTCTCGTCGGCGCTCTGGCCGTTCGCGATCCTCGGCTGGCCCGAGCAGACACCGGAGCTCGACGCCTGGTATCCCGGGACGCTGAACACGACCGCCCGCGAGATCATCCGCCTCTGGGAGAACCGGATGATCTTCTCCGGGCTCGAGCTGATGGGCGACGTTCCGTTCCGGCACGTGATCATCCACACGACGGTGCTCGCGGCCGACGGGCGCCGCATGTCGAAGAGCCTCGGGACCGGGCTCGACCCGCTCGACCTCGTCGACGAGCACGGTGCGGACGCGACCCGCTACGGGCTGCTCAAGATGTCGTCCTCCCAGGACGTGCGCTTCGCGATCGGAGCGATCGAGGAGGGGCGGAAGCTCGCGAACAAGCTCTGGAACGCGAGCCGGCTCGTCCTCGGCGCCGGCCCCGCCGAGGGTGATTCCAGCCCGGAGGCGGTCGAGGAGCGCTGGATCTACGCCCGGCTCGACGAGACGCGCCGGGAGATCGACGCGGATCTCGGGGCCTTCGACTTCGCGCACGCCGTCGATCGCCTGTACCACGTCACGTTCGACGACTTCTGCGACTGGTACCTCGAGGCGATCAAGCCGCGACTCGGCGAGCCGCAGGTCCGCGCGACGGCGCGTGCCGCGCTCGAGCGACTCCTGAAGCTGCTCCACCCGGTGATGCCGCACGTGACCGAGGAGATCTGGTCGCACCTGCCCGACCGCGAGACTCCCCTGATCGTCGCCCCCTGGCCCGAGCCGGACGACCGGTTCGCTGCCGACCTCCACGCCCTCGACCGGGTCCAGGAAGCCCGGCCGGTCTACGTCCGCAGCGGCGTGCGGCCCCAGTTCACAGACGACGAGGAGCGCATCTTCGAGATCGTCACCAAACGCGACCGCGTCCAGGGCGAGGGCAATGCCGAAGCCGAGATCGAGCGCCTCCGCCAGGAGATCGCGCGCGCCGAGGGCATGCTCGCCAACGAGCGGTTCACCTCGAAGGCTCCGGCCGACGTCGTTGCGGCCGAGCGCGAGAAGCTCGAGCGCTACCGCCGTGAGCTCGATGCCATCGGCAACTAACGCCGGCCCGGCGACGCAATGGGTCGCCTCGCTCAGCCCGTGGCCCGAGGAGTTCGGTCTCGACCGGATGCGGGCGCTGCTCGAGCGTCTCGGAGATCCGCAGACCGGCTACCGGTCGATCCACGTCGTCGGGACGAACGGGAAATCGACCGCCACCCGCACGATCGCCGCGCTGCTCCGTGCCGAAGGACTGCGCACGGGCGCGTACACCTCGCCGCATGTCTCCGGCTGGCACGAGCGGTTGGATCGTGATCCGGCGAGCTTCGAGCGGGCCGTCGCGCGGGTTCGCGACGCCGCGGAGGAGCTCGGGGCGACGCAGTTCGAGGTGCTCACCGCCGCCGCGCTCGTCGACTTCGCCGAGCGCGAGATCGACGTGGCCGTCCTCGAGGCGGGCCTCGGCGGGCGACTCGACGCGACGAACGTGGTCGACGCCGAGGTCGTCCTGCTCACGAACGTCACGCTCGAGCACACCGACGTGCTCGGCGAGACGAACGAAGAGATCGCCCGCGAGAAGCTTGCAGTTGCTCATGCGGCAAGAATAGTTGTCCGTCCGGACAACACGTTCGACGACCTCGTTCCGGGGAGCCCGGTGCTGATCGACGGCGGTGCGCGCGAGGCGGCCGAGTCGTTTCTCGGACACACGATCGAGCACGACCCCGAGGTCACGCTGCCAGGACGGCTCGAGCACCGCGGCGGCGAGATCTGGGACGGAGCGCACACCCCCGAGGGCGTCGACTGGCTCCTTGCGCGGATCCCGGTCCACGACTACGCGCTCTGCGTCTCGATCCTCGGCGACAAGCGCGTCGAAGAGCTGCTCGAACGCCTCGCCCGGGCCGGCAGCACACTCGTCGCAACGCGCTCCAGCAACCCGCGAGCGATGTCCGCGAAGGACCTCGCGGAGCGTGCCAAGGCGCATTTCTCGGACGTGCACGCTGTCGGCGATCCGCGCAAGGCGCTTGCGCGCGCGCGTGACACAGGACGACCCGTGATCGTCACCGGTTCCCTCTACCTCCTGGCGGATCTGTACCGATGAGAGGAAGACGCCGGAAGGCGACGAAAGCTGGCGAACGGCTGAGCGTCTTCGCGTTCGCGGCCGTCGTCGTCGCGGCGATCGTCGGGCTCGCGTTTGCTCTTGGCTACATCGTTGGTCAACTTCTCCTATAACGGGGGAGGAAAGTGAAGATGGTTCTGGCAGCGAGTGACGATTCCGGGTTCTTCGGGGCTCTCCACGACTTCTTCGGATCCGACTCGTGGCCGATCCTGCAGAACCTCGGGATCTTCCTCGTCGTGGTCTTCTGGCTCGCGGTCGGCTACTGGGTGTACAAGGATGCGCGGCGGCGGATCGAGGATCCATGGCTCGTGGGCGCCGCGACGGTGCTCGGGCTCGTGCCGCCGTTCATGGGCGCGTTCATCTACATGCTCTTCCGGCCGCCCGAGTACCTCGAGGACGTTCGCGAGCGCGAGCTCGAGATCAAGGCGATGGAGGAGAGCCTCGGTCGCGGGCGGCAGCAGCACTGCCCGGTCTGCCGCGCGGACATCGACGAGAGCTTCCTCGTCTGCCCGGTCTGCACGACCCGGCTGCGACAGGCGTGCGTGAGCTGCAAGCAGCCGCTCGAGCCGCTCTGGCAGGTCTGTCCGTACTGCGAGACGCCGATCGCGTCGCCGACGCCGATCCACTTCCCGCCGCTCGAAGCTCCACGGAGCGAAACCGGGTCCGAGTAGCATCCGCCGCCGATGGCGGTCGAACGGACTTTGGTTCTGATCAAGCCCGACGCTGTGCGCCGCGGGCTCGCCGGCGAGATCCTGCGCCGCTTCGAGCAGCGCGGGCTCACGATCGAGGAGGCCCGGCTGCTGACGGTCGACCGCGAGCTCGCCGGGGAGCACTACGCCGAGCACGCGGAGAAGCCGTTCTACGGCGAGCTCGTCGACTTCATCACCTCGGGCCCGACGATGGCGCTCGTGCTGCAGGGCGAGGGGGCGATCGCGACGGTGCGCACGACGATGGGCGCGACCAACCCGGCCGACGCGGGCCCGGGGACGATCCGCGGCGACCTCGCGCTGTCGATGCCCGACAATCTCGTCCACGGCTCCGACTCGCCCGATTCGGCCGCGCGCGAGATCGCGCTCTGGTTTGACTGATTACGTCGCGAAGAACCGCGAGTCCTGGACGAAGTCGAACGAGGCGTACACGGACGAGCGGGCCTCCGCAGCGTGGGCCTCGCCCGAAATCACATGGGGCATGACGAAGACGCCGGAGTCCGAGGTGCGGATGCTTCCGGACGTCTCGGGGCTGGACGTCGTCGAGCTCGGCTGCGGGACCGGGTACTTCGGGGCATGGCTCAAGCGGGCCGGGGCGCGGAAGGTCGTCGGTGTCGACGTGACTCCCGCGCAGCTCGACACGGCGCGGCGGGTGAACGAAGAGACGGGGTTAGGGCTCGAGTTCCTGGAGGCCAACGCGGAGGAGACCGGGCTACCGGGCGAGTCGTTCGACCTGGTCGTGTCCGAGTACGGCGCTTCGATCTGGTGCGACCCGGCGAAGTGGGTGCCCGAGGCGGCACGGCTCTTGCGACCGGGCGGCGAGCTCGTCTTCCTGCGGAACGCGACTCTGGCCGTGCTCTGCTTCACGGAGGATTCGGTCGGCGAGACGCTGCAGCGGCCGCAGCGCGGTCTCTACCGGATGGACTGGGAGGACGACGGGACGACGGAGTTTCAGCTGCCGCACTCGGACTGGGTGCGCCTGTTGCGCGAGAGCGGGCTCGAGATCCTCGGCCTCGCGGAGCTGTACGCGCCGGAGGACGCCGAGGCTCACGAGTACTACGTGTGGGATCCCGGATGGGCCAAGCGGTGGCCGTGGGAAGAGATCTGGCGCGCCCGTAAGTCCGCGTGAGCGTTCCGCCGGCTCCGCCGATCGTGCTCGCCTCGGTCTCGCCTCAGCGGCGGGCGATCCTCGAGCAGCTGGGCGTTCCATTCGTCGTCGTTCCCCCGGAGTACGAGGAGCTCGGCAGCGACCCGGTCGAGCTGGCGGCGGGAAAGGCGCGGTCGGTCGACGGCGGCGAGCAACCCGTGCTCGGGGTCGACACGGAGGTCGTGGTCGACGGGGAAGCGCTCGGCAAGCCCGCCGACGCTTCGGAAGCGGAGGCGATGCTCGAACGGCTCTCGGGCCGCACGCACGAGGTCGTTTCGGGCCTCTGCCTGCGGACTCCCGCGTGGGAGGAGCTACACAGCGAGACGACGCTCGTGACCTTTCGTGCACTGACCGCGCGCGACCTGGCGCACTACGTCGGAAGCGGCGAGTGGCAGGAGCGAGCGGGCGGCTATGCGATCCAGGGCCTCGGCGCGTCCTTGGTCGAGCGCCTCGAAGGCGACTACCTGAACGTCGTCGGACTGCCGGCGTCGCTTCTCGTCCGGCTCCTAGCCGAGCGGTTTGCAGGGGTTTACGGGTTTGGCTAGCCCCTCGCCTTTTTTCTGAGTTTCACTAGACTCGGCGCGGGACGATGGGCTTCTTGGGGTACTTCAACGGCTTCGGCGGCCGCGATATGGCCGTGGACTTGGGGACGGCGAATACGCTCGTCTACGTCCGCGGGCGCGGAATCGTCCTCTCCGAGCCGTCGGTCGTCGCGATCGACGAGCGCTCGGGCGAGGTGCACGCCGTCGGCGTCGAGGCGAAGCGGATGCTAGGCCGAACGCCCGGCACGATCCAGGCCATCCGTCCGCTGAAGGACGGGGTGATCGCAGACTTCGACGTCACCGAGCAGATGCTGCGCCACTTCATCCAGAAAGTCCACCAGCACCGCTTTGCGCACCCGCGCGTGGTCGTTTGCGTTCCGTCGGGCGTGACCGGCGTCGAGCGCCGCGCCGTCGAGGAGGCGACCCTCAGCGCGGGAGCCCGCCAGGCGTACCTGATCGAGGAGCCGATGGCGGCCGCCATCGGTGCCGGGCTGCCCGTGGCCGAGCCGGCGGGGAACATGATCGTCGACATCGGCGGCGGCACCACCGAGGTCGCAGTCATCTCGCTCGGCGGCATCGTCGTCTCCCAGAGCCTACGCGTGGGCGGCGACGAGATGGACGACGCGATCGTCACCCACGTGAAGAAGGAATACAAGCTCCTGATCGGGCAGCAGACCGCCGAGGAGATCAAGCTCGAGATCGGCTCGGCGAACCCGATGAAGGAGGAGCTCCAGGCCGAGGTGCGCGGCCGCGACCTCCTGACCGGCCTCCCGAAGACGGTGATCATTTCCTCGGAGGAAGTCCGGCACGCCCTCGAGGAGCCCGTCGGCCAGATCATCGACGCCATCAAGCAGACGCTCGACAAGACGCCGCCGGAGCTGGCCGCCGACATCATGGACCGGGGGGTGATGCTGGCGGGCGGCGGAGCCCTTCTCGCCGGCCTCGACGAGCGCCTCCGCCACGAAACCCACATGCCGGTGCATCTCGCGGAATCCCCGCTCACGTGCGTCGCCGTCGGGTCCGGCCGAAGCCTCGAGGAGTTCGAGGTCATCCACCGCAGCCAGCGCGCCCGCGGCCGCAGCCGCTTCCGCAACAACCACCGCCCGTAGCCGTCGGGCACCGGCGCGGTCTGATTCGCGTCGAAGGTGCTGCCCCCGCGGGCCGGAGACTTGCCTACACTGGGGTGCTCGTGCCGCGACAGAGATCAGTCCGGGCGGCGGCGATCGGGTCGACGCGCCAGCGCATCATGTCCTCGTCGTCGCTCTCGACCAGGTCGGCGAGCGCGTTGCGGCGCCGTACTGTCGCGACGGTGCTTGTGGTCGTCTCGCTGGCGCTGCTCACGGTGTACTTCCGGGAGTCGTCGGGCGGCGGCCTGCACGAGATCCAGAGTGTCGGCGCCAGCATTCTGCGGCCGTTCGAGATCGCCGCCAACCGGGTGGCGCAGCCGTTCGAGGACGCGTCGGCCTGGTTCGGCGACCTGCTCGACGCGAAGTCGCAGAACGCGAAGCTCCACGAGGAGAACCGGCGGCTGCAGGAGCAGCTCGTCCAGTACCGGGCAGCCGTCCAGCAGAACGCGATCCTCAGGCGCCAACTCCACTACCGCGACGGGCCGAGCTTCCCGAAGAACTACCAGGCGCTGTCGGCGGCGGTCGTCGCCCAGCCCTCGGGCGCGTTCGACCAGCAGATCGTCGTCGACGCCG
>DATBGG010000068.1:0-17787 GCA_036558065.1 Gaiellaceae bacterium
CGGCGCGACTTCCGCTTCCTCTTCCTCGGCCGGACGACCTCGTTCGTCGGCAACGCGTTCGCGAACGTCGCGCTCGCGTTCGCCGTTCTCGAGCTGACGGGCTCCAAGGCCGACCTCGGCCTCGTCCTCGCGGCACGCTCCCTGCCGACGGTGATCTTCCTGCTGGCCGGCGGCATCTGGGCCGACCGGCTCCCGCGCCACCGCGTGATGGTCTTCTCGAACGTCGTCAGCGGCGCGTCGCAGGGCCTGATCGCGATCCTCCTGTTGAGCGGCCACGCCCGGGTCTGGCACCTGGCCGTGCTCGGCGCCATCAACGGACTGAGCTCGGCGTTTTTCTTCCCGGCGGCGACAGGCATCGTTCCGCAGACCGTCCCGAAGAGCCTGCTCCAGCCCGCGAACGCGATCCTGAGACTCGGCCAGAACGCGAGCTGGATCGGAGGAGCGGCGCTCGGCGGGCTCGTCGTCGCCGCCACGTCTCCGGGCGTCGGGATCGCGGTCGACGCCGCGACGTTCTTCGTAGCGGCCGTGTGCCTCTCCGCGATCCGGCTGCCCACAGCGCTGCGGATGGAGGCCTCGAACTTCTACGCCGAGCTCCGGGAAGGATGGCGCGAGTTCAGAACGCGCACGTGGCTGTGGGTGATCGTGCTCCAGTTCGGGTTCGTGAACGCGGTCGAGCTGGGCGTGCAGGGCGTGCTCGGGCCCGCGATCGCGAAGGACCACCTCGGCGGCGCCGCGGCGTGGGGACTGATCCTGACCGCCGACGCGCTCGGGCTGATCGCCGGCGGCCTGATCCTGCTCCGCTTCAGGCCGCGCAGGCTCCTGCTCACAGCGACCCTCGGAGTCCTGCTCACGGTCCCGTTCGTGCTCGGACTCGCCGGGCCGCTGCCGGTCGCAGCTCTGGTGCTCCTGGCCGCGCTCGCCGGAATCGGCGCGGAGACCTTCGGGATCATGTGGGACACGACGATGCAGCAGGAGATCCCGCAGGAGAAGCTCTCGCGTGTCTCGTCCTACGACGCGCTCGGCTCGTGGGTGCTGATCCCGCTCGGCCTCGCGATCGTCGGCCCCCTGGCCGAGGTCTTCGGGACTCGGGAGACGGTTCTCGGCGCTGCCGCGATCAGCCTGACGGCGACGCTGGCGGTTCTGTTCGTCCGGGACGTGCGGACGATCGAGCGCCGGGCCTGAGGTCGTCGAGCAGCCGCTCGAGCTCGGCCGGAGTGTCGCGATGCGCGTCCCAGCGCCGGAAGAGGTCGGCGGCGCCGCGGCCCATGCCGCCCGGGAGACCGAGCGACTCCGCGGTGACTGCCACCTCCTCCATCTCCGGCGCCCAGCGCCAGGCCTTTCGTGCCGAGCGCACGAACCGGTCGCTGTCGACACCCTCGCCGGCCAGCGCGTCCTCGACGCCGTACGCCCGCGCGATCGCGTACGCCTGCGCCGTGAGCGCGGCGCCGATCTTGTTCCAGCCGCCGAACGCCATCTTCAGCGCGGACGCCGCGCCGATACCGCGCTCGAGCGGGATCGGCTTCACCTCGCCTTCGGGGAAGAGGGCCGCGACTGCGGCCACGTCCTCCCGGTCCCCCGACAGATAGAGGTTGACGTCGCCGCTGGAGATGACGGAGCCGTCGACGCAGCGCAGGTAGCCGGCGATCCGTTGCACGCGTTCCGGCGCGATCGCGTTCCCCTCGAGGTAGATCCCGTCGAACCCCTCGGCGGCCACCTCGCCGGCGACGTCCTCCGCGATCGCGGGCGGGCAGAGGCTGATCACGACCTCGCTGGCCGCGACGAGCTCACGGACGGTTCCGACATCCTCGAATCCAGCAGCCCGCTCACGAGTCGCCTCGCTCCGGCCCTCGCTCGCCCAGAGCACGTCGCCGTCGACAGCCGAGCCGACGAGCGCGCCCATCTCGCCCGGGAAGAGGAGAGCGACCCGCGTCACGACCCGATTCTGACCGCAAGCGCTCAGCCGGTGCGGCATCTCTCAAAGGGATGGACGAAGAACACGAGTGCAAGCGGGAGGAACCGCCGGGCCACTTCGTCTCGGACGACCTCCGCGAGCAGACCGCGCAGTTCCTCGCGAGCCTTCGAAAGCGCCTCAACCGCGAGAAAGAGGCGCCGGGGCCGAAGCTCGGCCCTCCACAGAAGTAAATCCCCCTCACCTGAGGGATTGGAGGCTGCCCCTTTCGGCGCGATGACAACCATGAGTCACCGGCCTGGCTCACATCGAATCCGATGGCCGCAACCCGCCGCACACCAGTCCTCCTCGCCGTCGCGCTGGCGACCGCATGCCTCGCTTTCGCCGCGCCTGCCGGCGCCTCCCTACCGCAGCCGGTCCCGCTCGATCCGGGCAACGGCGCGTCGGTCGAGGCTCTGCCCCCGTTCGCATGGAGCACGGTCCCCGGCGCCGACAGCTACGAGTTTCAGGTCGCCGCCGACCAGAACTTCAACTCACCCGTCCTCGGCCGCGACGGCACGTTCACCACGAAGAACACGCGTGCGACCCTGAAGAAGACGCTTCCGAACGGCCGCTACTGGTGGCGCGTCCGTGCGTCGAAGAAGGGCGGCGACGCGTCTCCGTGGTCGACCCCGCGCTCGATCGTGAAGTCGTGGAACGCCGTTCCCGCGACGCAGAGCCCGTTCAACGGGTACCCGTTCACCTTCCCGAGCGACCCGATGACGATGAGCTGGACGGCCGTCCCGTACGCGGCGAGCTACATGTTCTCGCTCGCCAGCGACCCGGGGCTCGCGAACCTCGTCGAAGGGACCGCCGGCCAGCCGGTTCAGACCTGGGCGACGAACTACGTGCCCGCGTTCAAGCTCCTGCCGTCGGGCACGTACTACTGGAACGTCGTGCCTGTCGACTCTGAGGGGAACCGCGGCACGCCGTCGCCGGTCTCGTCCTTCAACTGGTCGTGGCCGTCGACCACGACTCCGAGCGTCACCGACCTGATGTCGGCGACCGAGATGTACGACCCTCAGTTCTCCTGGACGGCCGTGCCCGGTGCGACGAAGTACGAGGTCGAGGTCAATTCCTCGGTCGACTTCGCGGCGGGCTCGAAGGTCTGCTGCACGCAGCTGACGACTTCGACGTCGCTCTCCCCGACGGTCGTGTTCCGCGACAACACCTACTACTGGCGCGTCCGCGCGCTCGACGCCGCCGGCAACGCCGGCGTGTGGAACCGCGGCCCGGACTTCGTGAAGACGTTCGACAAGGTGCCGCCGGTCACCCCGCCGAGCATCAAGAACCTGCACATGCGCGACAACCTGAACGATCCCGGCACGGACGTCGATCTCGTGACGCCCGGTTACCAGACCCAGGTCCCGATCCTGAAGTGGGACTCGGTGCCCGGCGCCTCGAGCTACCTCGTCGACGTCGCGCCGTTCGACCTCGGCGTCTGCAACTGGGGCGACCCGAGTGGTTGGCGCGTGACGACAGCGGTCCCGTCGTGGTCCCCGCTCGGCAGCGGCTTCAGCGGGATCAAGCCGTACCCGGACGCTCACGCTGTTGCCTACGACTTCGCCGACCTCACGCCCGGCGGCTCGTACTGCGCGCGCGTGCGCGCGCGGGGCGAGCGCGACACGACGAACCAGGACGTCTACGGAGACTTCACCACCCTCGACGACGGAACGGGCGTCGCCTTCACGTTCACCGGCTTCCCGCTGGGCGGCGTCTGCACGCCGACGTGCAACGTCGGGTACCTGGGAGCGGACGACTACGTCCTTCCGGCGCGCGGGACGCTCACGCGCCTGACGCCGCTCGTCACGTGGAAGCCGATGCTCGGCAAGGCCAGCTACTTCGTGCTCGTCGCGAAGGACCCGAGCTTCAGCAACATCGTCGACTACGCCTTCACGCAGGTCCCGGCCTATTCGCCGCGGAGCTGGAACACCTCGACGACGTACTCCGACGAGACCACTCTCTTCTACTGGGCCGTGCTGCCCGCGACGAACGCCAACGGCACCGGGGCCGTCGGCGATCCGACCTCGGCCGCAGCCTCGAACTTCCAGAAGCAGTCGATCCCGCCGTCCCAGACCTCGCCGGCCGACGGCGCGGTGCTCACCAGCCAGCCGGTCTTCCGCTGGACGCCGGTCGAGGGTGCGCGCCGCTATCGCTTCCAGGTCGCCCAGGAGCCGACGTTCGCGAATCCGATCGAGGACGTCACGACCGCGTCCACCTCGTATACGCCGTTCGCCACGCATCCCGCGGACACGACGCTCTACTGGCGCGTGCGAGCGGACGACGAGAACCTGATCGGGCTGACGTGGTCGAGCGTCCGCACCTTCCAGCGCAAGCTGCCGACGGCCACGCCCGCCGCGACGAACGCCACGATCGGCGACTTCACGCCTGCCTGGGACTGGGCGTCGGTAACCGGAGCCTCCGGTTACACCTTCTCGATGGACGGCCCAGACGGCGAGCACAAGGAATGGCCCAGCGTCCGGATGCCTTCCGTCGCCTTCGTCTACCTCTTCGGCCCGGGAGTCTGGCGCTGGCGCGTGCGCGCCGAGTTCCCGAAGATGCCGTCGGGCACCGTCACCGGCCCGTGGTCCTCGTACGTGCCGTTCACGCGGACGCTCAGCGAGCCGAGCGGAGCCCGGACGAGCCTCTCCGGCAGTCACGTGCTCCTCTCGTGGAACTGGAAGCTCGGCGCCAAGGACTTCCGCGTCCAGGTCTCGCAGCGCCCCGACTTCTCGACGACGCTCGAGGACAGCACCACCGACAACACGAGCTACGCACCGTTGCTCACGCACCCGTTCTACGCGAACGGCGGCTCGTTCTACTGGCGCGTCGCCGCTCGCGACAAGGCGATGAACGTCGGCGACTGGACGACGGCTCAGCGGATCGACATTGCCCAGCGCCTGCGTGTCGCGGTTCGGGGCGGCGCCCGCCGCAAGCACTGGTCGCGCGTCACGGTGACCGTCACCGACCCGACGAACAAGCGCGTCGTCAAGGCGAAGGTCCGGATCTCCGGCGCGGGCCTCAAGGCGAAGACGGCGAAGACGACCAAGAAGGGCACGATCACGTTCCGGATCCGGCCGCGCAAGAAGGGCCGGCTCACGTTCAGCGCGACGAAGAAGGGGTACGCCCCCGGCGCGTTGACGATGCGCGTCTTCTAGTCGCTTCGGCCCTACAATCGAGGGCATGGAGCGAGCCGTGCACGACCGCGGCGCGTGGCCGACGGACGCGGCGATCGACCGCACCGAGCACGAGCTCGAGGACTGGGAGCTGCTCACGGACGCTCTCGTCCACAGCCTCGCGGCCGAGGGCCTGCTGAACGTCGACGAGCTGCGGCGCGGGATCGAGAGCATGCCGCCGGACGCCTACGAGCGGGCTTCGTATTACGAGCGCTGGCTCTACTCGATCGAGACGATCCTCGTCGAGAAGGGCGTGCTCGCATCGGGCGAGCTGGACGAGAGGCTCGGCACGTGACCTTTCGCGTGGGCGATCGCGTTCGCGTGTCAGACCGGGCGCACGAGGGACATCACCGCACGCCCGGCTACGTGAAGGGCCGCCAGGGACGGGTCGAGCGCGTGTGGGGCCGGTTCACGAACCCGGAGACGCGCGCGTACGGAAGCGACGGTCTTCCGGAGCTCGTGCTCTACCAGGTCGTGTTCGACCTCGAGCCTGCCCGCACTTACGTGGACGTCTTCGAACACTGGCTGGAGGAGGCGCGATGAGCGATCACGACCACGACCACGACCACGAGCACGAGCACGAGCACGACCACCCGCACGAGCCGGTCGCGGGCGACGACTCACCGGCCGCCGCTCGGGCCGGAGCGCTCGAAGAGCTCCTGGTCGGGAAAGGTGTCGTGCGGCGCGAGGAGGTGCGGAAGGAGATCGACTGGCTCGTCTCGCGGAGGCCGGGGGACGGCGCCCGCCTCGTCGCCCGCGCCTGGGTCGATCCGGGGTTCAAGGAGCGGCTGCTCGCCGACGCGCGCGCCGCTGCGCTCGAGCTCGGTCTCGATCCCGGGCCGTCGCCCGTCGTCGTCGCGGTCGAGAACACGGACCGTGTGCACCACATGGTCGTCTGCACGCTGTGTTCGTGCTACCCGCGCGGGCTGCTCGGGCCGCCGCCGGACTGGTACAAGAGCCTGCCCTATCGCTCGCGGGCCGTGTCCGACCCGCGGGGAGTGCTGGAGGAGTTCGGGGTCCAGCTCGAGGACGGCGTCGAGCTGCGCGTGCTCGACTCGACCGCGGACATCCGGTATCTCGTCTTGCCGCGCCGTCCAGAGGGAAGCGACGGCTTGAGCGAGGACGAGCTCGCGTCGCTCGTCACGCGCGACTCGATGATCGGCGTCGCCCAGCCGGCGTCGTAGCCCTTTCGGCACGGAGTTGTGACTGACACGTAACGGTTTGCTCGCTAGGTTGTCAATACAGACAACAAGAGGAGGCGGGCATGAAGAGATCTTGGCGCTGGCCGCTCGCGGGGTTTCTCCTCGGCGGCCTTGTGGGGGCGACGTTCTTGACGGTGAACGTCGTCGGGGCAAGCGGTCCGGAGGCGCCGCCGCCTGCGGGCGCGGCGTCGGTCGGCGAGATCCTGCACACACCACCGTTGCTCGCGCGGGTGGGCGAGCCGGTCGAGCTGTCCTTCGGCGTCGTCTGCGGCGTCAGGGAAGAGGAGCCTGGAAGCTCGTGCACGCCGCACGGCGCTGCGTTCGTCCGCGCCGGCGGCGCCGCCGACTTCACGGAGCTGCCGCTCGAGGTTGAGCCCGGCGGGGAGCTCTCGGCTCTCGTCCCCTCGGCTCAGTCGGGTGCGGGGTTCGACTATTACGCCGCGATCGACGACGGCCATGGGCAGAGCGCGACACTGCCCGAGGGAGGCGCGGACGCACCGCAGCACGTCTGGCCGCTCGAGAGCTGGACGACGGTCGACGTCGGCGATCCACGGTTCGACGACGTGCAGAGCCCTTCTGACGTGCTCGGGCGCTTCGCCTGGGGCAGGGGCGACGGCGCGCTCGGCCTTGACAGCGGGCGTGAGCAGTCGCGCATCGGCCCCTCCGCGTTCGACGTCGCTCCCGACGGCTCCGTCGTCGTGCTCGACCAGGTCAACCGGCGGCTCGTGCGCCTCCGCAGCGGACAGCCGGCGCAAGACGTGCCCATCGACTTCGACGGCGGCGAGGGCGACCTGGCCGTCGGCGGGGACGGGAGGATCTACGTCCTCGAGGTCTCGGGAAAGCCGCTGGTCCGGTCCTTCACGGCGGACGGCGCTCCGATTTCGGCGGGACCGCTGGCCGAGCCCGTGGCGGACATGGTCCGAGCGGGGCCGGCCGGGCCGCTCGTTCACGCGTACCCGTCCGAGATGTGGCTTCCAACCGGTTCGGGGCGGCCGCCGCTCACGTCGGCTGAGCAGATCCGTGCCGCGGAGCCGGCGCGCCGCGTCGGTGCAGATCTCGGTGTCGTCGTCCACGCGTCGCGCGGCGAGGTGAAGCTCGCGCTCGTCCGCGGTGATCGCATCGTCGGCGCGTGGATCCTGCGCGGGCCCGCGAGCTTCGGCGAGGTTCAGCTGGCGGAGCCGTACGGCGACGGGCTCCTGGCCGTCGTTCGGCTCTGGGACGAGAAGAACGCGGTGTTCCGCGTGCTGCGCCTCGGGCCGAGCGGGCTCGTCTCGAGCTTCTCGGTCGCTCCGTCGGAGTGGGCGGAGACGGCGTCGCTCAGCCGCTTCCGCCTGCACGGAGACACGCTCTATCAGCTGCGATCGGGCCCGGGTGGGGCCGAGATCGCCACGTACGAGATCGGAGGAACACGATGAGAAGGGGTCTTGCAACCGGGTTGCTCGGCGGCCTGGTGCTGGTGTTGCTCGCGCTCGGAACGCCTGCGGGGGCGTATCACACCAATTTCCAGGGGTCGTGCAACGACTCGTGGATGAACCTGAGCCCGATCAACCGGGGCGAGGCGCGCAACTACGCGTACAGCGCCGCCGGTGCCGGCTACCAGTGGGGCGGGGGGTGCTGGAACACGAACGGCCGCGACGACTCGCCCGGCGATCCGCCCGAGGACCCGTACACGCGCGGCGAGGGGCCGGACTGCTCGGGCTTCACGTTCAAGTCCTGGTACGAGCGGTCGGAGACCGGCGATCCCTGGTTTCGGTACCACTACTTGATGCAGAACGTGCACGGTCCGTACTCGGCCGCGAGCTTCAAGTCCGGGGCGGGGGAGGCGAACACGACGGTCGCGAAGGGGAGCACCGTGTCCATGGACGCATTCGCGTCCACGTACCACATCGGGATGATCTATTGGGAGAACACCGCCTACAACCAGGACCGCATCATCGAGGCCAAGTGCGAGGCATGCGGCACCGGCACCTGGCCGCGCACGTATCGAGGCAATCCCGACTTCAGCGGTGTTCGACGGCTGTACTGGGGGTGACTTACACTTGAGGCGTGGTCGAGCTGATCTTCATGATGTTGATCCTGAAGCTGCCGATCCTCTACCTCGCCGGCGTCTGCTACTGGGCGATCAAGGCCGAGCCGAAGCCGCTCGAGGGCGCGCGCATACCGGCTCGGCTCGAGCCCGGTCCCGATCGGCCGTGGGGCCGACGGCCGCGCCGGCCGAGCTCGCGGGGCGGGCCCGACCGCCGTGAAGTCCGCGTCGCGCGGGCGAGCCGTGCGAGGCCACCGGCGTGAGCACGGTTCCAGCGCCTTACCGGGACGATCGCGGGAGCGCGGCCGAGACTGCGGCCGGCTTGCTTGCCGCGATCTCGCTCACGGCGAGCGTGATTGCGTGCGCCTACCGGCCCCTTCGCCTCGCGCCGTTTGCGATCGTGATCGCGCTCGTGGCGGCTGCCCTGGCCGGGGACCGCAACCGCAAGCTCGCGGCGTTCGCAGTCGTCGTCGGAGGACTGGGCTGGTTGATCGGCATGTCGATCGCGGTCCTGACGAGCAATCCGATCTACTGAGCCTCTGAGCCGCTCCCGAAGGGGCTTGCGGTGCTAGAACGAACCTGATGAACGTGCGCGATGTCGACGGCCTCAACGTGGGCTATGCCCAGTCCCTGCTCGAGCAGTACCTCGAGAATCCCGAGGCGGTCCCGGAGGAGTGGCGGGCGGTGTTCGAGAGCGGGGACGCCGCGATCGTCGAGGCTCTGCCCGGTCTTGCGCGGCTGCTGGAGAACCTGAAGGACGGAAACGGAGGAGCGCCTGCTCCGGTAGCCGCCACGCCGGCCGCCGTCGAGGCTCCGCCGGCGCCGCAGCCGCAACCCGAGGCTCCTTCTCCCGCGAGGGCGGAGCCTGAGTCGCCGCCGGCTCCCGTCGCGCCGCCGCCCGACCAGACGCTCCTCGGGGGCGTTGCCTCCGCGATGGCGCTGATCAAGGCGTATCGGACGCACGGCCACCTCGCTGCTCGTCTCGACCCGCTGGGCTCGGAGCCGGTCGGCGACCCTGCGCTCGAGCCGGACCTCCTCGTGCCTCGGTTGACGCCCGAGATCCAGGACGCGATCCCGGCCTCGATCCTCCGCGTCGGGGTCGAGGGCGAGACGCTCGCCGACGTGCTGCCGAAGCTCCGCGAGATCTACTGCGGGACGATCGCGTACGAGATCGAGCACATCTCGGACCACCAGGAGCGAGTCTGGCTGCGGCACGCGATCGAGTCGGGCAGGTACAGCAAGCCGCTCGACGACGACGAGCGCCGTCGGCTCCTGGAGCGTCTGACGGAGGTCGAAGGCTTCGAGCACTACCTCAGGCGCCAGTTCCTGGGCCAGAAGCAGTTCTCGGTCGAGGGGCTCGACGTGATGGTGCCGATGCTGGACGAGGCGATCGAGCTCGGCGTCGAGGCGGGTGCGCACGAGGTCGTGATCGGGATGGCCCATCGCGGCCGGCTGAACGTGCTCGCCCACATCATCGGTCGGCCGTACGAAGAGGTCCTACGGGAATTCGAGGGCGAGCGCACGATCGAGGCCGTCAGCGCCAAGGAAGGCGCCAGCGGCGACGTGAAGTACCACCTGGGCGCCGTCGGCCGGCGCAGCACGAGGGCGGGTGACGTCAGCGTCCTCCTCGCCTCGAACCCGAGCCACCTCGAGGCCGTCGACCCAGTCGTCGAGGGAATCACGCGCGCGGAGCAGACCGACCGCTCGTCGCGGACGGGCGACCACGACCCGGCCGTCGCGGTCCCCATCCTGATCCACGGCGACGCCTCCTTCCCCGGCCAGGGCGTCGTCGCCGAGACGCTCAACCTCCAGAGCCTCGTCGGCTACTCGACCGGCGGCACGCTGCACCTGATCGCGAACAACCAGATCGGCTTCACGACCGATCCGGCAGACGGCCGCTCGACCCGCTACTCGAGCGACCTCGCGAAGGGCTTCGACATCCCGATCATCCACGTGAACGCGGACGACCCCGAGGCGGCGATCTCCGCGATCAGGCTCGCGCTCGCCTTCCGGCGGCGGTTCGGGAGCGACGTCGTGGTCGATCTCGTCGGCTACCGGCGCCACGGCCACAACGAGGGCGACGAAGCGGCGTTCACTCAGCCGTTGATGGCGGAGCGGATCGCCGCCCACCCGACCGTGCGCACGCTCTACGCGGAGCGCCTCGCCGAAGCCGGCGAGGTCTCCCCGGATGAGGCCGAGGGCATGGCGAAGGAGCTCCAGGAACGCATGCGGTCGGCACACGAGGCCCTGAAGACGTCGTTGACGAGCCCCGAGTCGTCGAGCGGCGAGAGCACGCCGGCGGCCGCGGAGGCGTTGGTCGAGACGAGCGTCCCCGCCGACCGTCTGCGCGAGCTCCAGCAGGAGCTCGTCCACGTCCCGGAGGGCTTCACCGTCAACCCGAAGCTCGCGAAGATGCTCGAGCGGCGCGTCGAAGCGCTCGACACGGGCGGCATCGACTGGGGCCAGGCCGAGTCGCTCGCTCTGGGCAGCCTGCTCGTCGAGGGAATCCCGATCCGGCTCACCGGCCAGGACACCGAGCGCGGGACGTTTTCGCACCGCCACCTCGTGCTCCATGACGCCCAAACGGGCGCCCAGCACGCTCCGATCAAGCATCTCGGCGCGGCGTCCGCCTCGCTCGAGGCCTACAACTCGCCCCTTTCCGAATACGCCACACTCGGGTTCGAGTACGGCTACTCCGTCACGGCCCCGGAGGCGCTCGTGCTCTGGGAGGCGCAGTTCGGCGACTTCATCAACGGCGCGCAGATCGTCGTCGACCAATTCCTCGTCTCGGGTCTCGCGAAATGGCGCCAGACCTCGCGGCTGACGCTCCTCCTGCCGCACGGCTATGAGGGCAACGGCCCGGAGCACTCGAGCGCGCGGCTCGAGCGCTTCCTGCAGCTCGCGGCACAGGAGAACATCCGTGTCGTGAACGCCACGACGGCGGCGCAGTACTTCCACCTGCTCCGCCGTCAGGCACTCGACCCGAACGCGCGCCCGCTGATCGCGATGACGCCGAAAGGCCTGCTCCGCCTGCGCGAGGCTGCCTCGTCTCTCTCGGACCTGTCCGACGGGCGCTTCCAGCCCGTGCTCGACGATCCGGCCGTTACCGACCGCTCGGCCGTGACGCGGCTCGTCCTCACCTCGGGGAAGCTCTACTACGACATCGCCGGCAACGAGCGACGCGGGCAGGCTTCGAACGTCGCGGTCGCCCGCTTCGAGCAGCTCTACCCGTTCCCGGTCGGCCCGGCCGCGGCGCTCGTCGCGTCCTACCCGTCCCTGCGCGAGGTCGTCTGGGCCCAGGAAGAGCCGCAGAACATGGGCGCCTGGCGGGCAATTCGCCACCGGCTCGAGGAAGCTGTCGCCGGAAAGCCGCTCAGGTACGTCGGGCGGCCGTGGCGTGCGAGCACGAGCGAGGGCTATCCGACCTCGCACCAGCGCGCGCAGCAGCGAATCGTCGAGGAAGTCCTGGAGGCGCGGTCTTCCTAAGGACGCCTGCGCCGGCGGTGACGGTCGGCGGCGGCTCTCGCGAGCCGGGGCCCATGCTTGCGCGCCTCCGCAATCAGGCGGCGGCGGTGCCTGGGCGGAATGCGGCGCCAGATGTCGTACGCCGTCAGTGCAAGCCCGATCGGCCCCATCTTTCGCGTAAACATGCGGCTCAGGCGCGGCATCGCGGGGATCCTACTCGTCCGCCCGACCGGCTAGCCTCGCTTCTTTCAACCGACCCCGCTATCATCCGCCGCCGTCCCGTCAATCGCGACCTACCGACCAGGGAGGTTTCATGCCGGTAGAGACGCCGTCCGTCTTTGCGCACGTAATCCAAGAACACCTCGAGCTCAAGCGAAAGAACTCCGGGCTCGACCAGAACATGCCGCTCGACAGATACGAGTCCGAGGACCCCTTCGAGAACCACCCGCTCTTCAAGACCGAGGAGCAGGCCAGGATCGAGGAGACGATGGACGGCCAGGAGTCCCTCGCTCCGGAGCAGCTCGTCAGCCTCGTCCCGCAGCCCGAGCAGACCGAGCAGCCCGTCGACGACGACACCCTCTGGGGTCGCTCGCGCGATTTCGACTGGGGCGACTGACTCCAAGGTAGTCGCCCCGTTTCGCCCTGGCGGTTTAGGGTAGGCCGAACCTGCCAGCGAGCCAGAGGAGTCGCATGATTCGAAAGTTGAGATGGATGGGCCTGGGGGCCCTGATCGCCTACTTCTTCGATCCGCAGAACGGCCGGAGCCGCCGCGCCGAGGCCCGTCAGCGGATCCCGGCGCTGTTGCGCCGCACGTCGGCCAAGGCCGAAAACGTCGGTCAGACGGCGACCGCGAAGGCGACCGCGGCCAAGCAGAAGGCCACGCACGTCAAGGAGCAGGAGAAGCCGCAGCCCGACGACGTCACACTCGCGCGCAAGGTCGAGACGGAGATCTTCCGCGACGCCGAGGTGCCCAAGGGCAAGATCAACGTGAACGCCGAGAACGGCAAGGTCGTTCTTCGTGGCGAGGTCGAGGAGCCGTCGCTGATCCAGGATCTCGAGAAGCGGACGAAGAAGGTTCAGGGCGTCCGCGAGGTCGAGAACCTGCTCACCGCCGCGAAGTAGCCCGGCGCAGAAGCGGCAGCGCGTACCAGAACCAGCCGAAGAAGGCTGCGGTCAGGGCTGCCACGAGCGCGGCGCTCCCTTCGTTCGTCCTTGCTCTCCTCGCCCATTGCGTGCATTAGTTCCCCAAGCCCCTCCTTCCAACGCAACGAGAGGAACCACGCATGCGCATCGAGTCGTCCGTCACCGCGATCTCCTGGATCCCGTCCGAGGCGGTCGAGGGCCTGCCGAAGGTCCCATTCAGCATGGGCCTGGCCCATTACGACGATCCGCCGCCGGACCGGATCGAGGATCTCGACGCGATGCGCGAGGCCGATCTCTTCCGCGAGGCGAACGAGCTCAAAGGCTTCGTCGAGTTCGGCGGTGACGGGTCGGTGCAGGACTACGGGCACATGGGCCGCGGCCACATCGGCGTCACGCGGGTCAAGCTCGGGCCGAAGGAGCTGAGCGTCGCCGCGGTTGCGCTCCCGACGCTCCAGAACGACCCCGAGGTCGGGGACGGCTGGGTGCGCTTCACGCAGACCGCCGGCGGTCGTACGGGCATGCCGGCGCCGAGGAGGGTCAGCGGCAAGCCCTTTTTCCGCATCAACTCGGCGATCGCCTGGACGACGCTCGCCCTGACGATCAAGGCGGACGGCTCGTCCGAGGGAGAGCTCGCCGGAGCGAGCCCGTTCCCACGCCACTGGATCTACGACGAGAACGGCAAGCTCGTGCAGAAGTCAGGGACGATCGACTTCGAGGACTGGTACCGGAAGGCGCACGGGGGCAACACGCCCTGGGGCGACGAGGACTCGCCGACGTTCGTGACCGAGGTCGAGTCTGCCATCGAGCGGGAGCTCTCGAGCTCGATCATGAAGAGCGGGGTGGCCTCGAAGCCGAGACGCCTCGACGTCGACGAGACCGTGACCGAGCAGGGCGAGGAGGGCAACGAGCTCTATCTGCTGCTCGACGGAGTCCTGGCCGTCGAGGTGGACGGCGACACCGTTGCCGAGGTCGGGCCTGGCGCCATCCTCGGCGAGCGCGCAGTCGTCGAAGGAGGGCCGCGAACCGCCACGCTGCGAGCCGTCACCCCCGCGAAGGTCGTTTCGGCGAGCGCGGACGACATCGAGCCGTCGGCGCTCGAGCAGCTCGCCGGAGCGCGCCGCCGCGAAGAGCGCTAGGGCCTGGCGGACCGGATCGTGTCGAGCACGTGATCGACCCGGCCGTCTCGAATCGAGTCGGCGAGCCGCCGGTCCCCGCCGAGCCCCGCGCGGGCGGACAGGACCTCGTACAGGCGGTTCCCGCGCAGCCCGCGCTCGCGCGCCTCGCGGACGAGACGTGGGACGATCGGCAGCACGTTGCCCTCGTCGTCGAACTGCCAGAGCGGGTAGTAGTGCTCGCGCGACCCGGCCGGGCGGAACGCGATCACCTCGCCGTCGCGCCTCATCGCCTCGAGCTTGAAGGGCTCGATCGCGAAGCGCGACGCGAGCCAGGAGGCAGACAGCGTGTCGTCGGCGAGGCGCGTAGCCACGACCGGGAGCCTATCCGGCTGTGAGCGACGTCCGCGAGCTTCTACGCCGCCCGGTCGACGCCGCGGAGTACGACGCGATCCGCGAGCTGTGGAAGCGCCACTCGCAGGCGGAGGACCAGCGCGACGTCGCCGGGCTCCTGTCCACCCTCACCGAGGACTGTGTGTACGAGATCGTCGGCACCGAGCATGTCTGGCACGGACACGAGGGCGCCGTGCGCTTCTACACCGGGCTGCTCGGCGCGTTCCCGGACATCGACTTCCAGCTGACGGAGATCGTGATCGGCCCGCAGGGCGTGTGCGAGGAGGCTGACGTCACGGGCACGCACGAGCAGGGCTGGCTCGACTACGAGGCGTCGGGCGAGCACGTCGAGTTCAAGGTCGTCATCTTCTTCCCATGGAATCAGGACGCGAAGCTCTTCTCGGGCGAGAAGATCCACGTCGATCTCGGGCGCTGACGACCCTCCGCGAGCTCGTGCTCGCGCGGAACGACGAGATCGTCGACGCGCTCGGCGCTCCGCCGAGGATCAACTCTCTGATCGACAGCGGGCTGTTCCGGCGCCGGCTCGCAGACGACCGCAGTGACGCTGCGACTCTCGCCAGGCTCTTCCGGCTGACCCTCCCCGTTCCGCTCCCCGACGCCGCGCGGGCGCTCGCGCCGCTGGATCCCGGCGCGCTCGTCGACCTCGAGCTTGCATCTGTCGATGACGAGGCGCTGACTCTCCGCGTTCGGCTGAGCGCGTACGAGGGACTGGCCCTTGCCTCGGATCCGCTCGACCCCGCCGCACGGAGCTTCGTGGCGGGCCCGAACCCCTCGGCGACGCGTGTCGACCGGCTGACGATCCGCAGGCCGGTGGCGCGCACTCTCGACCTCGGCACGGGCGCCGGCACGCAGGCTTTCCTCGCGGCGCGTCACTCCGACGAGGTGCTGGCCGTCGACGTCAACGAGCGGGCGCTCGAGCTCGCCGGCCTGAACGCCGAGCTGAACGGGATCGAGAACGTCGAGCTGCGGCGCGGCGACTGGTTCGAGCCGGTCGCGGGGGAGCGCTTCGACCTCATCGTCTCGAATCCGCCGTACGTCGTCTCGCCGGAGACCGAGCTCCTGTACCGCGACGGGACGCTCGTGGCCGATGCGGTCACGCGGAAGCTGGTCCTCGAGGCGCCGGAGCACCTCGCGGAGGGCGGGATCGCCCAGCTGATGGGGAACTGGGCGCATCGCGCCGACGAGGACTGGCGCGCCCCGGTCGAGAAGTGGATCGCCGGCTCCGGCTGTGACGCGCTCCTGCTCCGTTTCGCCGGAGCAGACCTCGCCACGTACGCCGGGAGCTGGAACCTCGGCTTCGTCGCGGAGGGAGCCGAGCCGTTCCTGGCCGCGGTCGACCGCTGGCTCGACTACTACCGAGAGGAGGGCATCGAGGCGATCGCAGAGGCGATGGTCGTGCTCCGCAAGCGGAGCGGCAGGAACTGGGTCCGGGCGATCGAGATCCCGGGCAGCCCGACCGGAGCCGCGGGTGAGCAGGTGCTGCGCATGATCGCCGCCCGCGACCGCCGCGAGGAGGTGGGCGGAGACGACGCGGTGCTCGGGGCGCGCTTCGCCTGCGCCCCCGGGCTGAAGATGACCACGAAGGCCCGCGGCCCCGGCTTCGCGATGTCGAGCTCGACGATCGAGCTCGAAGAAGCGGGCATCGGCTTCGCGGCCCCCGTCTCTGCCGAGCTCGCGGAGGCGTTGCCGCGGCTCGATGGCTCGGAGGAGCTTCACGCGACCGCTCCTGCCGTTGCCCCCGCCGAGGCGCGGCGGCTCTTTTCTCTCGGCTTGCTCACAATCTTGACCTGACCGGGTTCCGCGTTCGAAAATCCAAGCGCCCCCGACAGGAGGTCCCATGAGCGAGGAAGAGCAGCAGCCCGAGGAGCGCGAGGAGACCATCGAGGATCTCGACGTGCCGGAAGACCAGGCTGCAGACGTGGCCGGCGGCCGGAAGGCCGGAATGGGCCAGGACGAGGTCTGAGCAACTCGACGAAAGGAGCACCATGAGCGAGCACGAGCACGAGCAGAGCACCGACGAGGAGCGCGAGGAGACGATCCAGGATCTCGACGTCCCTGAAGAGCAGGGCGAGGACGTCGCCGGCGGGAAGAAGTCCCAAGAGGGCTGGAAGGACCAGTAGCGCGGTAGAACCTCGCGAGTACCCTCCGGGGGTATGAACGCACCCCCGGAGGTGCTCGAGCGGCTCGTCTTCTCCGCCGGCGCGCAGGACTACCGCTGGGCGGACATCGTCGCGGCCGCACGATCATGGGGCCGCTGGAACGGTACGGAGCGGCCTGCGCGCTCATCGCTGGGCGAAGAGGAGGCCGAGGAGGCGGGCGAGGCCTTCCGGTACGAACGGAACCTGCTCGCGGCGGAGGAGATGGAGGCGTGGCTCGGCCACTGGGGCCTGACCGCAGCCCAGTGGAAGAGCTGGCTTCGAGGGGAGTCGGACGTGTGGACCGAGGCCGTCTGCTCCGGGGCGCTCGCCGGCCTCGCGCGGGATCTCGCCGCGAGGGCAGCCGCCGCCGAGGCCCGCGGGAGCGGAGCCGGCCCGGTCGCGACGGAGCTCGAGCGCATGGACACGGCTTTCGACGAGCTGGCCCGCTCCTCTCTGCGCGACGAGGACCGCTCGCGTCTGCTCGAAGCGCGCAGCTCGGACTGGGTGCGAGTCCACTATCGGACGCTCGCGTTCCCGGAGCTGGAAATGGCGCGAGAGGCGCTCCTCTGCCTCAAGGAGGACGGCCTCACGCTGGCCGAGGTCGCAGAGCGTTCGGGAGCGGACGCCGAGGACCGAGAAGGGCTCGTCTCAGACATCGAGCCGGATCTCGCGAAGACGCTGCTCGGGACGCCCGCCGGGGAGATCGCCGGGCCGCTACCGCTCGACGGTCGGTTCCTGATCGCGCACGTCCAGGAAAAAGTCCTGCCGACGCCGGGTGACCCCGGGGTCCGGGAGCTCGTCGACCGCGAGCTCTCGAGACGCGCGGTCGAGCGCGAGGTGCGAAACCGGGTCCGCTGGCACGACCGCCTCTGAGACGCTTGACGCTCGGAGCGAGACGGCGGCAAGATGATTGCTCCGCCAGATGAACGTCTCCGAGCCGGGGCACAGCGCTGCCGAGATCCTCGAGCGGGTCCCAGTTCTCCGGCTTCTGCCCGAGGATGCGCGGCGGCTCGTCTCGGAGTCGTTCGTGCCGGTCTCGTTCGGGTTCGGCGAGGTCGTCGTCGAGGAAGGCTCGGAGGCGGACAGCTTCTACGTGATCGTCGAAGGCGCGGCTCGCGTCCTGAAGCGCGCCGAGTCGGGAGAAGAGCTTCCGCTCGGCTCGC
>DATBGG010000069.1:0-28733 GCA_036558065.1 Gaiellaceae bacterium
CCGTTCCAGCTCGACGAGGAGAACGTCGACGAGACGCTGCGCATCCGCTACCGCTGGCTCGATCTCCGCCGCGACAAGCTCCAGCGCAACATCCGGCTGCGTGCCGAGATGATCTCGATCATCCGGCGCACGATGGAGGGAGCCGGCTTCCTCGACATCGAGACGCCCATCCTCTTCAAGCCGACCCCCGAAGGCGCCCGCGACTTCCTCGTCCCGTCACGCCTCCAGCCCGGCCGCTTCTTCGCGCTGCCGCAGTCGCCGCAGATCCTCAAGCAGTTGCTCGTGATCGCCGGATTCGAGCGCTACTACCAGATCGCCCGCTGCTTCCGGGACGAGGACCTGCGCGCCGACCGCGTGCACGAGCTCACCCAGCTCGACGTGGAGATGGCCTTCCCCGAGGTCGAGCTGATCATGGGCCTGATGGAGCAGATGATGGAAGCGATCTGGCTCGAGACGCTCGGTGTCGAGCTCGAGACCCCGTTTCGGCGCATGACGTACGCGGACTCGATGCTGCGCTACGGGACGGACAAGCCGGATCTCCGGTTCGGGCTCGAGATCGAGGACGCGACGGAGATCACGCGCGCGTCCCAGTTCAAGGTCTTCGCCGATGCGCCCGCCGTCCGGTACCTGACCGTCCCTCAGGAGTACTCGCGCGCGGACCTCGAGAAGCTCGAAGAGTTCGCGAAGGAGTGGGGGGCGAAAGGCCTCGCGTACATCGTGTACGGCGAAGACGGGGAGGAGCGCTCGCCGATCGCGAAGTTTCTCTCCGAAGAAGAGCTCGCAGCGTTCCGGGCCGAGCCGGGATCCACGGTCCTCTTCGGCGCGGACGAGCCGGACAAGGTCGCGCGCGTTCTCGGTGCGCTGCGCTCGCGGCTGGGACACGAGCTGGGGCTGGTCGAGCCGGACGCCTTCCGCTGGGTCTGGATCACGGACTTCCCGATGTTCGAGTGGTCCGAGGAGGAGCAGGGCTGGGGCGCCGTCCACCATCCGTTCACGCGTCCGACGCTCGAGTCGGAGCCGATGCTCGAGAAAGATCCGGGGCGAGCGCTCGCGGTCGCCTACGACCTCATCTGCAACGGTGAGGAGCTCGGCGGCGGGTCGGTGAGGATCCACGAGCCCGAGCTCCAGGCAAAGGTGTTCGACATCCTCCAGATCACTCCGGAGCAGCAGCGCGACCGGTTCGGGTTCCTCCTCGACGCCCTGGGCATGGGCGCGCCGCCGCACGGCGGGATCGCGTTCGGGATCGACCGGATGGTCATGGTCCTCGCCGGCGAGCCGAACCTCAGGGACGTGATCGCGTTCCCCAAGAACCAGGCCGGCGTCGACCCGATGAGCGGCGCGCCGAGCGACGTGACGCCCGAACAGCTCGACGAGCTAGGAATCCAGCTGAAGCCGCAGAAGAAGCCGGAGAGCGCTCCGGGCTAAAGGCGTCCGGGGTGCGGCCGATGCAAGGGGCATACTTTCACCGGCACGAAGCAGGCTAGGAGGATGGGATGACAGTCGAGGGACCAGGAGCAGCGCGCGAACAAGCGCCGGCGATGATGTCGTTGCCGACGATCGAGACCCTGCCCACGGTCGCGGGTGGGTTCGAGGAGCAGAGCGTCCGCGACGCGTTCGAGGCCTTCCGGCGACACATGGTCCAGCTCCAGGCCCAGCTCCGGGTGCTCCAGGCCGCGGGCCGCGGCGCGCCCGTCGATCCCACGGGCCACGCCGTGCGGATGGACGCCCTCCACTTGATCCGCGAGGCGGCCGACTTCGCAGATGTTCTCGAGCGCGACGCGCAGCGTGCGTCCGCAGCCCAGCTCCAGCGGACCGAGCAGGAAGTGCGCCAGAAGCAGGTCGACATCCAGCAGCGCGACGCCGACGTGCAGCGCTTCAAGGACGAGAGCGAGAAGCAGCGCAACGAGATCCTGACCGCGGCTCGCAACGAGGCCCGTCAGCTCGTCGCCGAGGCGAACCGCGACGCGAGCAAGGAGCTCCGCGAGGCCGAAGCGCGCGGCGCACGGCTGCTCGAGCAGGCGCGGCATCAGGCGACAGAGCTCACGAATGCGACGCGGGCCGAGGTCGAGCAAACCCTCGAGTGGGCACGCGCTCAGGCGTCGGCGATCATCGCCCGGGCTCAGTCGGGCGCAGAGCAGCTGTTGGGTGCGGCCGGTCTCGGAGAGGCCGCGGCCACCGAAGTCGCCGAGTCGATCGTGAAGTCGGCAGAGGCCAGCGCCTCGGCCAGCCGAGCCGCGGAGCCGGAAGCGGAGACCCCGCAGGCAGAGCCTCCGCTGCGGCCTGCGCCGGTCGAGCCCGCGCCGGAGCCGCCCGCCGACCCGACGCCGGAGCCGACTACGGAGCCGCCCGATCAGCCCCCCGCGGCCGAAGAGCCGCCCGCTCCTGCGGGATCGGACGACACGAACTCGTAACGGCCTCTAACCTTCGCTCGAATGCCAGCTGCGATTGGGCCGAGATTCGTGCTCGAGGCGGGCTTCCTGGTCCTGCTCGCCTTGGTCGTCGGGATCGCCGATCTCGATCCGCTGCTGATCGTCCTCGTGATGGCGATCGGGTGGCTGCTCGTCTCGTTAATCGAGTACTTCGCCTGGCGCCAGACGCAGGGTGTGTCGCTGCGGCGATTCGAGGCAGCGCCGGTTCCGGCGGTGGAAGAGGACGTCGCTCCGCCGCCGCCGCCACCGCCCGCTCCCGCAACGGCGCCGCCGGTCGAGGAGGAGACGATCGTCACGCGGGCACCGGCCGCCGAGGAGCCCGCCGCGCAGGAGGTTCCACCCGAGCCGGAGCCCGCGCCTGCGGACGAGCCGGCCGCCGAGCAGCCGACCGGGTTCACCGCGGCACCAGAGGCGCGGGTCCCGCACCGGCTGGAGCCGCTCCAACCTCGGCCGCGCCGGCGCTGGGTTCTCTTCGGCCCGTACGAGAGGCGCGAGGCGCCGGCCGAGGATGACCGTGAAGAGGAGCGGTAAGGAAGGACGCTGGGCGGACATGCCGTCCGCGAGAGTGCGCTTCGGTCTCGAAGCCGCCTTTCTCCTGATCGTCGCCGGCGGGGCAGCGTTGGCGAAGCTGAGCCCGGTTCGAATCATCCTCTTGATGTTCGTCGCGTGGGTGCTCGTCGCCCTGATCGAGCGTGCGAGCTCGCGTGCGCAGGCGCGTCCCGCCCGAACGTCCGAGGAGGAGCCGGCCGGGCGGCGTTGGAGCTGGCGGCGAAGGAAAGAGGAGGCTGCTGCGATCGACCCGGTCGCGGCGCTCGAGGAGCATCCCGCGCCGACCCACGTCACGAAGCTCGAGCCGGAACCGGAGCCCGAGTTGGAGCCGGAGCCGGAACTGAAGCCGGTCGTCGCCGAGCTCGAGGAGCCCGCGGAGACACCTGCCCCGGCCGTCACGACGCGCGCGCTCGACCTGCGCGGGCTCGAGGAGCCCGAACCTGCGCCCTCGCCTCCGGCCGAGCCGGAGCCCGAGCCGGAACCCGAGCCCGTCGTAGTCGCGGCGCAAGAGGCGCCTCCTCCACCTCCGCCGCCACCGGTCGTCGAGCGGCCACCGGCGCCGCCGCCCGCACCGGTCGCGCCGCGAGAGTGGAACCTGTGGGAGCTCGAGCGCCGTGCGCGGGATTACGCGGGCGATGCCGCTCGTGACGAGGAGTGGACGGCCCTCTTCGTCCATCTGCGCCAGTACGCGAACACCGAGGGGCTTCTCCCGACGGAGTTCGACGGGCTCGTCCGCGAGTCGTTCGCCGAGCTCATCCAGGCGGCGTGAAGCTTTCGCCCGCAATCGCGCAGCGCGGAATCGCCCTCGCCGCGATCGCATTGCTCGCCGCCATCGTCGGGCTCGCGATCGCGTCGGGACATCGGGGCTCGTCGTCCGGATCGAAGCTCCCCGAGCGAGTGGGCGACTGGTACCACGCGCGGGCTGCGCCGCTGAGCGCCGACCTCGAGGGAACCACGACAAGCTGCGGCGTCCAGCTCGGCCGCGAGAGCATGGGCATCGCCGATCCGGTGCTGCCTTGCGGCGCGAAGATCTACGTCGGCTACGGCGACCAGGACGTCCTGACCCAGGTGATCGCCACGGGGCCGGGAGTCGCAGGCACGCGGTTCGGGATCACGCCGGCGCTGGCCCAGAGCCTCGGCATCGAGCGTCCCGTGACCGTTCGCTGGAGCTACGCGAGGTGACTGCATCCGTATAGTGAGTGGGTGCTCGACCCTGTGCGTGGCCTCGTCGCTCATTTGAACCAACACCACTGCTGAGGGAGCTCGAGTCCGGCCGGAGCCAAGTCTCCGGTCGGCAGGGCACCCACCTGGCTTGCCAGGTTCGCAACGCGGCGGGGCATCATCGGCAGGGTGGGGCACAACTCGTTCCGGGCTCTGCCGCTAGCCTGACCTCGTGATCGAGGTAGCCGGAGATTCGACGCGCAACGGCGACTGGGCATGTGTCCGCCTTGTCGTCGACGGTGACCGGATCGTCGAGGCGGATGCAGACGGCCTGGACGAATCGCTCGCCGGCCTGAGCCTGCTCGAGGCGGCAGCCGTTCCGGGCGAGCGGCTCGTGGTCGACGCGCTCGCGAACGCGATCGGCCCGATCTTTCGCGCCGAGCCCGATCGCGAGCGGACCGCGGTCGCGATGAGCGGCGGAGTCGACAGCGCGGTCGCGCTCCTGCGCGCGGGCTCCTCCGCGATCGGGGTGACGTTGCGGCTCTGGATCGATCCCGAGGCGCCTGCCGCAGAGCGAGCCTGCTGCTCGCCCGAAGCCGTGATCGCGGCTCGTGAGACGTGCCATCGGCTGGGGATCCCGCACGTGACGATCGACGCCCGCGAGGCGTTCCGGCGCGCGGTCGTCCAGCCCTTCGTCGACGGCTATGCGCGAGGCGAGACCCCGAATCCGTGTACGCGCTGCAACGGAAGCTTCAGGTTCGGCCAACTGCTGGGCTTCGCCCGGCGCGCCGGCGCAGCGAGGCTCGCCACGGGCCACTACGCGAGGATCGTCGAGCACCGCGGCCGGGTGCTGCTGGCCCGTGCCGCGGATCCCGAGAAGGACCAGTCGTACATGCTCGCCCGCCTCGATCCCAAGCACCTCGAGCGCATCTGGTTCCCGCTCGGTGACCAGTCGAAGGCGGAGACGAGGGCAGAGGCCGAACGTGCCGGTCTGGCCGTCGCGCGGCGCGCCGAGAGCCAGGAGGCGTGCTTCCTCGGCGGAGGCGACTACCGGGACTTCCTCGAGCGTCACGGGCTCGCGGGCGGTGCCGGGCGTCTCATCGACGAGCAGGGATCGACCGTTGGCTCGCACAAGGGGTTCTGGCGCTTCACGCCGGGTCAGCGCCGGGGCCTCGGCGTGTCCACCGGTCGCCCGGCGTATGCGCTCGGCAGCGATCCGGTCACGAACACCGTCGTGGTCGGGCCCCGCGACGCTCTCGCGCGCCGAACCGTCACAGCGTCCGGACGGCTCTTCGCATCTGTCACCCGCGGCGACGTGAAGCTCCGCTACCGCTCTCCGGCTGTTCCCGGCCTGATCGAAGCCGTGGAGGACGGTTTCAGCGTGCGTCTCGACGAGCCCGCGTACGGCGTCGCGACCGGCCAGACGGCCGTGCTGTACGAGGACGACGTCGTCGTCGGCGCGGGCCGGATCACCGGTTGCGCCGCGTGACGCGAATCCCGATCGGGCGCTTGCGCGTTATCCAGACGACGCGAGAGCTCGCCCCCCTGTGACCGACGAGATCACGCTCACCATCCCCCGCGAGCGCGCGCTCTACAGCGTCGCGCACCTCGTGCTGGGCGGGCTCGGGATCCGGCTCAACCTGACGATCGAGCATCTCGAGGATCTCCAGCTCGCGCTCGAGGCCGTGCTCGACCGTGCGCGCGACGGCCAGGACGTGACGATCGCGCTCCGCGTCGACGACGGCGAGATGCAGGCCCGCATCGGCCCGATGACCGACGGCGTCCGCGCCGAGCTGGATGCCGAGGAGGGAGAAGCGGTCGGGCTCCGCCGGATCCTTCGCGCGCTCGTCGACCGCGTCGAGATCGAATCGAGCGCCGACGGCGACTGGGTGCAGCTGACGAAGAGCGTGGAGGCTCGGGAGACGTGACGACGGCCGAGGATCGCGCGCTGCTCCGGCGCTACCACGACGAAGGCGACCTGGCCGCGCGGGAGCAGCTGATCGAGCAGTACATGTCGCTGGTGCGTTCGCTCGCGCGGCGCTACTCGTATCGCGGCGAGCAGCTCGACGACCTTGTCCAGATCGGAGCGATCGGCCTCATCAAGGCGATCGACCGGTTCGACGTCGACCGGGGTGTCGAGCTCACGACCTACGCGACGCCGAACATCATCGGCGAGATCAAGCGCCATTTCCGCGACAAGGGCTGGTCGGTGCGCGTGCCGCGTGGGCTGCAGGAGCTGAACGTGCAGCTCTCGAAGCTGATCGAGGAGAAGACGGTCGAGCTGGGGCGCTCGCCCACGATCCCCGAGCTGGCGAAGGCGGCCGGCGTCGAAGAGGAGTCCGTCGTCGAGGCGATCGAGAGCGGCCGCGCCTACACGTCGGTGTCGTTGTCGACCGGCGGGGGTGGGGGCCAGGACGACGAGGGCGAGCTCGACCCGCTCGAGTCGCTCGGCGCCGAGGAGCCGCAGTACGAGGTGTCCGAGGACCGGGCCGTGCTCGCGCCCGGCTTCCGCGTGCTCGACGAGCGGGAGCGGAAGATCCTCCACCTGCGGTTCTTCGAAGGCTTGACGCAATCGCAGATCGCGCAGCAGGTCGGGATCTCGCAGATGCACGTCTCCCGGCTGATTCGCCGGGCGCTGGAGAAGATTCGAGACGAGATCGCCAGCGACGAGGGCGGCGAGTCGGAGCCGAGGAGGCGCGCCGCCGGCTGATTGCACCGAAAGTGCGACTCGTACAATCAGCCGCATGCGCACGAGCGCCGAGCTCCGCGAAGGGTTCCTCTCCTTCTTCGAGTCGAAGGGCCACAAGCGCCACCCCTCCGGCTCGCTCGTCCCACCCGACTGGGACCGCTCGACGCTGCTGAACAGCGCGGGCATGCAGCCGCTGATGCCGTACTTCCTGGGTCGCGAGGCTCCACCCGCTCCGCTTCTCACCACGGTCCAGAAGGTCTTCCGGACACCCGACATCGACGAGGTCGGCCTCGACACGTTCCACCTCACCTTCTTCGAGATGCTCGGCAACTTCTCGTTCGGCGAGTACTTCAAGGAAGGCGCGATCGACTTCGCGTGGGAGTTCGTCTTCGACCACATGAAGGTCGACCCGGACCTCTTCTGGGTCAGCGTCTTCGCCGGCGACCCCGAGCTCGGGCTCGGCGAGGACGAGGAGGCCGTACGCCTCTGGGAGGCGAAGGGCATGCCCCCGGAGCGGATCATCCGCCTCGACCGCTCGCACAACTTCTGGTCGGTCGGCGGCCCGGGCCCGTGCGGGCCCGACACGGAGCTCTTCTACGACCGCGGCGCCGAGGTCGGCTGCGGCCGCCCCGAGTGCGCCCCCGGCTGCGAGTGCGAGCGCTTCCTCGAGTTCTGGAACCTCGTCTTCATGGAGTTCGAGCTGCACGAGGACGGGACGGTCACGCCGCTCCCGAAGCAGAACGTCGACACCGGCATGGGCTTCGAGCGCGCCGCCTCGATCCTGCAGGGCGTCGTCTCCGTCTACGACACGGACGGCTACCAGGCGATCATGGACTGGATCGCCCAGGAGAGCGGCGTCGCCCACGGCGATTCCGAGGCCGCGACGAAGGCGCACCGGATCCTCGCCGACCACGGGCGCGGTATGACGTTCCTCGTCGGCGACGGCGTCACACCGTCGAACGAGGGCCGCGGTTACGTTCTGCGCCGCATCATCCGGCGGGCAGTCCAGCAGGCGCGCACGATCGGGCTCGCCGACCTCTGGCGCATCTCGGAGATCGTCGTCGAGCAGATGGGCGCGTGGTATCCGGAGCTCGTCGAGAACCGCGAGCTGATCCGCGAGACGCTGAAGGCCGAGGAGGAGCGTTTCTCGCAGACGCTCGAGCGCGGTCTCAAGCTCTTCGAGGAGGTCGCCGCGCGCGGTGCGATCACCGGCGAAGACTCGTTCACGCTCGCGGCCACCTACGGCTTCCCCTTCGAGCTGACGCGAGAGCTCGCGGCCGAGCGGGGGCTCGCAGTCGACGAGGACGAGTTCAACCGGCTGATGGCAGAGCACCGAGAGGTCTCGCGCGCGGGTGACGTGCGCGTCGTCGGCGACATCGGCGGGGCCTCGACGCAGTTCGTCGGCTACGAGAAGCTCGACGTCCTGACCGCGATCTCCGCGTACAGCCAGGTCGACGAGCGCACCTTCCAGGCGAAGCTCCACGATTCGCCCTTCTATGCGGAGGGCGGCGGACAGGTCACAGACCAGGGCTTTATCGAGCACGAGGAGACCGGCGCTCGGGCGATCCTGCGCGCGGCCGACCGATTCGGCGACGACCAGGTGCTCACGTTCGAGGGCGAAGGCTTCGCGGAGGGCGACCGTGTGCGAGCGGTCGTCGACTGGCACGCACGCTTCCCGACGATGGCCAACCACACGGCCACGCATCTACTGCACAAGGCGCTCCAGGACGTCCTCGGCGACCACGTGCGCCAGGCGGGCTCCGCGGTCCGCCCCGACAAGCTTCGCTTCGACTTCACCCACGGCCAGGCGCTGTCGCCCGAGGAGCGCAAGGACGTCGAGCGGCGCGTCAACGAGAAGGTGTTCGAGAACCTGCCCGTGCACGCGTTCGTGACGACGATCGACGAGGCGAAGAACCTCGGCGCGACGATGCTCTTCGGCGAGAAGTACGGAGACGAGGTGCGGGTCGTCGAGATCCCGGGCTACTCGCGAGAGCTGTGCGGCGGCACCCACGTCCGCTGGACGGCCGAGATCGGGCCGTTCGTGATCACGTCCGAGAGCTCGGTCGGATCCGGCGCCCGTCGCATCGAGGCGCTCACCGCCGGCGAGGCGTACGCGTACCTCCACGGCAAGGAGCTCGAGGCCGAGGAGCTTCGCGCCGAGACGGCGAAGCTGCGCAAGCAGGGAGCCAAGACGGCGAAGGGCGCGGGAGCCGCCGAGGTGGAGGTGCTCGACGAGTCGGACGGGATCGTCACCGCGCAGGTCTCGGCCGTGAAGGGCGCCGAGCTGCGCGATCTCTCCGACCAGCTCCGTCAGTCGAAGCAGGCCGACGCCGTCCTGCTCGGCTCGGTCGACGACGGTCGCGTCGCCGTCGTCGTCAACCTCTCCTCGGCGAAGGTCGACCAGGGCCTGGACGCGGTCGCGATCGCGAAGAAGATGGCGGAGAAGATCGGCGGCGGCGGTGGCGGCCGACCGAACCTGGCCGAAGCCGGCGGGAAGAACCCCGACGGCCTGGCCGAGGCGTACGCGATCGGAAGGTCCGAGCTAGGCTCCGCGACCGGGTCTTGAAGGTCCTCGCTCTCGACTATGGCTCCGCGCGCACGGGCGTCGCGGTCTCCGATCCGACCGGAACCGTCGCGCGGCCGGTCGGCGTCGTCGAGCGCGCCGGAAGCGACCACGGCCTCGCACGTCTGGCCGAGCTGGTCCGCGAGCACGGAGTCGACCGTGTCGTCGTCGGCAAGCCGCTGACGATGCGCGGCGAGGCCGGAGAGCAGGCGGCCGAGACCGACGTGTTCGTCTCACGCCTCCGCGAAACTCTGGACGTGCCGGTCGAGAGCTTCGACGAGCGCTTCACCACGGACCTTGCCGAACAGGACGGCGGGACGCATCCCGAGGACGCGCGCGCGGCCGCCCATCTTCTGTCCAGCTACCTGACATGGTCGAGCAGCGAGCCCCGGTAAGGCACGTGCCGCCTCCGCAGCGGCGGCCGCCGCCGTCGCGGGGCCGGATCGCGGCACGGCGCGCGATCGCACTGCTCCTGCTCGCGGGGGGCCTCGGGCTCGTCGGGTGGCTCGTGTTCCAGGGCGTGAACGGCATCGGCGGGGGCGAGGACCCGAAGCCTCCCCCGGCGGTCGCGGCGCCGCCGACCCTGAAGATCGTCTTCCCGGAGGGCTTCACACGCGAGGAGATGGCCGCGCGCATCAAGGCCGTCGACGGGATCGCGCGGACGAAGCGGAAGATCAACCCCAAGCTCTCGTCGAAGGCGTATCTGCGCCTGACCGCCAGTTCGAAGCTCCCCGGCACGTTCGCGGGAGACGGGAAGCGCCGTCAGCTCGAAGGATTCCTGTTTCCCTCCACGTACGAGTTCGAGCCGCAAACGAGGTCGAGCCGGCTCGTGAAGCAACAGCTGCAGGCGTTCCAGGAGAACTGGAACCAGGTCGACCTGAGCTACGCGAAGTCGAAGAACCTGACGCCGTACGACGTGCTGATCATCGCCTCGCTCGTGGAGAAGGAGGTGATCGCTCCCGAGGAGCGCGCACTTGTGTCCGCGGTCATCTACAACCGGCTGCACGACGGGATGAACCTCGGCATCGACGCGACGACTCGTTACGGCCTGCACGTGCCGGGAACCGAGCCGCTCCTCGAGTCCCAGCTGAAGAGCACGAATCCGTACAACACGCGGAATCCGAACATCAAGGGACTGCCGCCGACGCCGATCGCCAACCCGGGTCTCGCCTCGATGCAGGCGGCCGCGCACCCGGCCAAAGTCGGCTACCTGTACTTCGTCCGCAAGCCGGACAAGGTCCACCACTTCTTCACGGCCAGCGACACCGAGTTCGAGAACTACAAGAACGCGCACGGCTTCGGTTGATCACCGCTGAGACGCGACTCGTAGCGCTGCTCGGTCATCCCGTGTCGGCCTCGCTCTCGCCGCGGATGCAGAACGCCGCGTTCGCGGCCAGGGAGCTGAACTGGGCGTACGTCGCGCTCGACGTGGTGCCCGAGGAGTTCGGCACGGTCGTGGAGGGTCTGGCGGCGGCCGGATTTGCAGGCGCCAACGTGACGACGCCGCACAAGCGGGCCGCGGCCGAGGCTGCCGGGAGCGAGCTCGAGTCCGTGAACACGCTCGTCTTCGAGGGCGGCCGGATCGCGGGGCACTCGACGGACGCGGCGGTGCTCGCGGGCCTCGCGGCCGAGCGGCCGGTGATCGTCGGCGACGGTGGCGCCGCCGCAGCCTTCCGCGCGGCGCTGCCGAGCGCGCAGGTCTTCGCGCGACGCGGAAACTGGCCCCCGGATGTCAGCGACGCGGACCTCGTCGTGAACGCGACGACGGAGCGCGAACAGGTTCTCGTCGAGCTGAGGCCTGGGCAGGTTCTCGTGGACCTGCCCTATCCGGACACCGCGACTGGGCAGGCGGCGCGTGCAGCGGGTGCGCGCGTGATCGACGGGCTCGAGGTGCTCGTCGCCCAGGGCGCGGCGTCGTTCGAGCTCTGGACGGGCGACTCAGCTCCGGTCGACGTCATGCGCCGCGCCGTAGGCTTGTCGGCGTGACGCTGAAGCTGGCGACTGCGGGCGAGTCGCACGGGCCTGCACTGGTCGGGATTCTGAGCGGGTTGCCCGCGGGTCTCGTGCTCGACCGCGACGCGATCGACGCCGACCTCGCGCGGCGACAGCAGGGATACGGGCGCAGCCCGCGGCAGCAGCTCGAGCAGGACCGTGTCGAGGTGCTCGCCGGCCTGCGCCACGGCCGGACGCTCGGCACGCCGCTCGCGCTCGTCGTGCACAACCGCGACCACACGAACTGGGAGTGGGGAATGAGCCCGTGGCCGCCGGCAGGCGAGCCGTCCGGCAAGGGCACGAAGCCGGTCACGCTGCCTCGTCCGGGGCACGCGGATCTCGCGGGCGCCCTCAAGTACGGGCACGCGGACGCGCGCGACGCGCTGGAGCGGGCGAGCGCGCGCCAGACGGCGATCACCGTCGCCGCAGGCGCCGTGGCGAAGGGGCTGCTGCACGAGATCGGGATCGAGGTCGGCGGGTCGGTCGTCGAGATGGGCGACGTCGATGCGGCTAAGGCCGACCGGGATACCGTCGGAGGCATCGTGGAGGTTCGCGCGCGCGGCGTTCCGCCCGGTCTCGGCTCGTACGCGACGAGGGACGACCGGCTGGACGCCCGGCTCGCGGCTGCGCTGATGGGGATCCAGGCCGTGAAAGGCGTCGAGATCGGGGCCGGCTTCGAGCTCGCCGGCAAGCGCGGCTCCGAGGCGCACGACGAGATCTTCAGGGACGAGCGCGGCTTCTACCGCGAGACGAACCGCGCCGGCGGGATCGAGGGCGGAGTCTCGAACGGCGAGGAGGTCGTCGTGCGCGCGGCGATGAAGCCGCTGCCGACGCTCATGCGCCCGCTCCGCTCGGTCGACCTCGAGACCGGCGAGCCCGCCGAGGCGCTAGTCGAACGCAGCGACGTCGCAGCGGTGGAGGCGCTCTCGGTCGTCGCCGAGGCGTCCGTCGCCTTCGAGCTCGCCCGCGCTGCGAAGGAGAAGTTCGGGGGCGACGCGATCGGAGACTTCGTCGCCGCGCACAGCGCCTACCTCGAGCGCATTCCGTGGTCGGCGCGGTAGACAAGCACCTCGCGCTCATCGGCTTCATGGGCGCGGGGAAGACGACGATCGGCCGCGAGCTCGCCCAGCTCACGAACCGCCCGTTCGTAGACACGGACGAGGAGATCGAGAGGCGTTTCGGCCCGATCGGCGAGCTCTTCGAGCGCGGCGAGCCGGAGTTCCGCAGGATCGAGGAGCAGGTCGTCGCCGAGGCTCTGGCCGGCCCGACCGGCGTCGTCGCCCTCGGCGGAGGCGCCGTGCTCTCGAAGACGACGCGGGAGCGCTTGGTCCGGACCGCGTTCGTGGCCTGCGTACGGGTCGACCCCGACACGGCGTGGTCCCGCGTCGGTGATTCAGGTCGTCCGCTGGCCCGGGACCGGAACCAGTTCGGGAAGCTCTTCGACGAGCGCGCGCCGCTCTATGACGAGGTGTCCGACGCGGCGGGCGACGATCCGGAAGGAGTCCTGCTCGCCGCGCTCGGGATCAGCCACGAGGGGGAAGTGCCCGAAGGAGCCGTGATCGCGGACGAGCATGTCGCCGCCCTCCACGAGCCACCCGCGGGCACGTCCAGGCATCTCGTCCCGAGCGGGGAGGCCGCGAAGACACTCGCGGTCGTCGAGCGCCTCTGGAGCGAGCTCGACATCGGCCGCGACGGCTGGATCGTGGGGTTCGGCGGTGGGTCGACGACCGACGTTGCCGGGTTCGTCGCCGCGACGTATCTGCGCGGCGTGCGCTGGGCCGCGGTGCCGACGACGCTCGTCGGAATGGTCGACGCGGCCATCGGCGGAAAGACCGGAATCAACACCGGCGACGGAAAGAATCTCGCTGGGGCATTCCACTTCCCCGAGCGCGTGGTGGTCGATCGCAGCTTCCTCGAAACGCTCGCGGACGAGGAGCGGCGCGCCGGGATGTCCGAGGTCGTGAAGACGGGGCTGCTCGCCGGCGAGGAGCTCTGGTCGCTGCCCGAGGAAGAGATGATCCGAGCGTGCGCCGCCTTCAAGGCCGGCGTCGTGCTCTCCGACCCGTACGAGCGCGGGGGCCGCCGGGCGATCCTGAACCTCGGGCACACGTTCGCGCACGCGCTCGAGGCCGGGTCGGGCTACGAGCTGCGGCACGGCGACGCCGTCGCGCTCGGGCTGCTCGCCGCGCTGCGGCTCTCCGGGCGGACGACCGACGTCGTGGAGGATGTCCTTGCGCCCCAGCCGGTTCGGGTCGATCGCAACCGCGCCTGGGACGCGTTGCTCCGCGACAAGAAGGGCGCGCTCAACCTCGTGCTGCTCGGCGACGAGGGCGGATACGTGACGCAGGTCCCGGAAGCCGACGTGAGGCGCGCCCTCGACGAGCTGATCGCCGACTAGGCTGGCGCCGTGAAGGTGGACGTCCTGAACGGCGTGAACCTCGACGTGCTCGAGAAGCGCGACCCCGCGCTCTACGGCGGTCTCTCCCTGCACGAGCTCGAGCAGCGCATCGAGGGCTGGGCCGGCGAGCTCGGGCACACCGTTCGCTGCCGCCAGACGAACAACGAGGGCGAGTACGTGAAGTTCTGTCACGACTCGCTCGACTGGGCCGACGCCGTGATCGCCAACCCCGGCGCGTGGAGCCACTACAGCTACGCGATCCACGACGCGCTGGAGCTCTTCTCGGGCCCGATCGTCGAGGTGCACCTCTCGAACCCGGAGGAACGCGCGGAGGAGTGGCGGCACCACTCGGTGATCGCCGCCCTCGCGAAGAACCGCATCCTCGGCCATGGCCCCGACGGCTACCGGGAGGCACTCGAATTCCTGGCGTGAACGGCCGAGTCGACCGCCTGCGCGAACGGCTCGAGGAGCCGCTCCTCGTCTCCGACCCCGCAAACGTGCGGTACCTGAGCGGCCTCGACAGCTCGAACGTCGCGCTCCTGATCGAGCCCGAGCGTGCGCGCCTCTTCACCGACTTCCGCTACGCCGAGACCGCGCGCGCGATCGAGGGCTTCGAGTTCGTCGACGCGAAGCGCGACCTGTTCCAGACCCTGTCCGAGACGCTGAACGGGACGATCGGCGTCGAGGCCGCCTCGCTGACCTACGAGCGCTACTCGCGGCTCCACGCAGGCGGTCTCGAGCTCGTGCCCCGCTACGGCCTGGTCGAGGAGCTCCGCGCCGTCAAGGACGAGGACGAGCTGGACACGATTCGCCGCGCGGCCGCCATCGCGAACATCGCGTTCGAGCGCTTCGCGGACGAGGGCGACGTCGTCGGGCGCACCGAGCGGGAGCTCGCGTGGCGGTTCGAGGCATTTCTCCACGACGCGAGCGCGGACTCACTCTCCTTCCCCGTCAGCATGGCCTCGGGGCCGAACGCGGCCAAGCCGCACACGCATCCGGGAGACAGGCAGGTCGAGCGCGACGAGGTGCTCCTGATCGACGCGGGGTGCGTCGTCGACGGCTATTGCTCCGACTGCACGCGCACGTTCGCGACCGGCGAGCTCCCGGACGAGCTTCGACGCGCGTACGACGTGTGCCTCGACGCGCAGCTCGCCGCGCTCGCGGCCGTCACGCCCGGGGCGTCCGGGGTCGGAGTCGACGCTGCGGCGCGTGACCGCATCGAGTCAGCCGGCTTCGGCGAGGCCTTCGGTCACGGGCTCGGGCACGGCGTCGGCCTCGTCGTGCACGAGGATCCACGCCTGGCTCGGGAGTCCCGCAGCACGCTCGAGGCGGGCAACGTCGTCACCGTCGAGCCGGGCATCTACCTCTCGGGCCTGGGCGGGATCCGGATCGAGGATCTCGTCGTCGTCACCGACGAGGGGCCGGAGGTTCTGACGTCGTTCCCGAAGGAACTTCGCGCTCTCGACTAGATTTCGCGCCGTGGCTGAAACGGTCGGCACGAACCAGTTCAAGAACGGCATGCACATCGAGCTCGACGGCGGCGTCTGGCGCATCGTCGAGTTCCAGCACGTGAAGCCCGGCAAGGGCGGCGCGTTCGTGCGCACCAAGGTGAAGAACCTCGACACCGGGGCGGTCGTCGACCGGACGTTCCGGGCCGGCGAGAAGTTCCAGCGCATGCACACCGAGGTGAAGAGCGCGCAGTACCTCTACGACTCGGGCGACGACGTCGTCTTCATGGAGGACGACACGTACGAGCAGTTCTCGCTGCCGCGCAACTCGGTGGCCGAGGAGCTCGAGTTCATCCCGCCCTCGACGTCGGTCCAGATCCTGACCGTCGACGGCAAGCCGTCGGGCCTCCAGCTCCCGTCGTCGATCGAGCTCGCGGTCACCGAGACCGAGCCCGGGGTCAAGGGCGACACCGTCTCGAACGTGACGAAGCCGGCGAAGCTGGAGACGGGCGCGACGGTGCAGGTTCCGCTCTTCGTGAACACGGGCGACCGGATCAAGGTCGACCCCCGCGAGGGGCGCTATATCTCGCGCGCGTAACTAGCGCGTTACCCTCTCGTCGTGCCCGCTCTCGTGGACACGACGATTCGGCTGCTCAGCCAGGAGCCTCTGGCCGGGCGGATTCCGACTGCCGACCTGCTCCGTCTCGCCGAGCTGCTCGACGGCGCCGGCTTCGCGTATCTCGAGGTCTCCGGCGGAGGCGTGTTCGACTCGGCCGTGCGCCGAGGCGTGGAGAGCCCCTGGGAGCGAATCCGGGCGCTCAAGGCGCGGACGAAGACGCCGCTCGGGCTGGCGCTTCGGGGTCGCTTCCTGGTCGGCTCGCGCCCGGTCAGCGCGGACTTCGCGCGGCGCTTCGTCGCGAGCGCGGCCGAGAGCGGGATCGACGTCTTCCGGCTCGAGGACCCGCTCAACGACGTCGAGAACCTGCGCGAGGCCGGCGAGGCGATCGTCGCTGCCGACCGCGAGTTCGAGGGCGGTCTCATCTACAGCCAGGGCGGCGACACGAAGGCGCTCATCGAGCAGGCGAAGAAGCTTCCCGATCTCGGTGCGGCCCGAGTGCTGCTGCACGACCCGTCGGGCGCACTGGAGCCCTACCGCGCGCACGAGCTCGTCGCTGCGCTCGCCGAAGGCAGCGGGCTTCCTGTCGGCCTCTACTGCCAAGGAGCGGCGGGGAGTGGGCTGGCGGCCGCGCTCGAGGCGGCGCGAGCCGGAGCCGACCTCGTCGCATGCGCGGTCTACCCGATCGCGCTGACCCTGCACCGCGTCTCCGGCGAGGCGCTTGCGAGCGCGCTCGCGGGTGCAGGCATGGACAGCGAGGTGAACGTCGACATGCTCTGGCAGGCGGCCGAGATCGTGGACGAGCACGTGGGCGAGGACGCGCTCACACCGCTTGCACCCCGCATCGCGGTTCGCGCCGCGCAACACGAGCTCCCGGCCGGGCTCGTCGCCGCGATCGACACGCGTCTTCGCGCTCACGGAGCGACCGACCGGCTCGACGACGTCCTCGACGAGCTCAACGTGATCCGGAACGAGGCTGGCTCGCCGCCCGTCGCGGCGCCGATCGGCCAGATCCTCGCCTCGCAGGCGATCGTCCACGTCCTCTCCGCAACGCGCTACCAGACAGTCGTCGACGAGCTGCGCGACCTGCTCGAGGGCCACTTCGGCACGCCACCCGGGAAGATCGACCCGACCGTCCAGCGTGCAGTCTCGCTCGTCTCCGGCGTCGACGAAGAGGTCGAGGACCCGCTCGACATCGACGACGTGCGCGACGAGGCGAAGGGGCTCGCCGCCAGCGAGGAGGAGCTGCTCCTGCTCGCGCTCTTCGGCGAGGAGGCCGAGCCTCTGCTGCGCGCGATCCGAGACCGCTCGACCGGCGAGGACTCGCTGCTCGCCGGCGGCGTCGACCAGACCCGGGCCGAGCGCATCCGCGAGGTCGTGCGCATCGTGCAGGAGACGGGGATCGCCGAGATCGCCGTCGAGGAGGAGGGGACGCGCGTCTCGGTCAAGCGCACCGAGGACCAGGTGCCTGCTGCCGCGGCTCCGGCTCCCGCATCGGCTGCTCCGGACGAAGACGCCGCACAGCCTCTCGAGCCCGCCGAGCCGGAGAGCGACGGCGGCCTGCGCGTCGAGGCGCCGATGGTCGGAACCTTCTACCGCGCTCCGCAGCCCGGCGCGCCGCCGTTCGTCGAGGAAGGCGACGCGGTCGCACCCGGCCAGACGCTCTGCATCCTCGAGGCGATGAAGCTGATGAACGAGGTCAAGGCCGAAGTCGAGGGCGTGATCCGCAAGATCCACGTGCAGAACGGCCAGCCGGTCGAGTTCGGCCAGGCGCTCTTCGACCTCGAGCCCGTGCTCGCCCGGCCGCTGGATGCTCTTTAACCGCGTCCTCGTCGCGAACCGCGGAGAGATCGCCGTCCGGGTGATCCGCGCGCTGCACGAGCTCGGGATCGAGGCAGTTGCGGTCTACTCGACCGCGGACGAGGGCGCTCTCCACACACGCCTCGCCGACCGCGCGGTCTGCATCGGCCCGGCTCCGCCGAACGAGAGCTACCTCCGCATCCCCTCGATCATCGCCGCGGCGACGACGACACGCTGCGAGGCGATCCACCCCGGATACGGCTTCCTCTCGGAGAACCCGGCCTTCGCAGCCGCCTGCCTCGACAACGAGGTCGTCTTCATCGGCCCGAGCGCCGAGACGATGACGCGCATGGGCGACAAAGCCGCCGCGAAGCAGGAGATGGTCGCCGCGGGAGTCCCGGTCGTCCCGGGCACCGAGGGCGCGACGAACCTTGCGGAGGCGCGCGCCGCCGCCGAGGAGGCCGGGTACCCGGTGCTGCTGAAGGCGGTTGCGGGCGGAGGCGGCAAGGGGATGCGGACCGTGCGCGAGCCCGAGGAGCTCGAGGGCGCGTTCAACACCGCCGCCGCCGAGGCTCAGGCCGCGTTCGGCGAGGACGGCCTCTACCTCGAGAAGGCGATCGTTCCCGCGCGCCACGTCGAGATCCAGGTGCTCGCGGACGGCAAGGGCGGCGTCCTCACGCTCGGGGAGCGCGAGTGCTCGATCCAGCGCAGGCACCAGAAGCTGATCGAGGAGTCTCCTTCGCCGGCCCTCGACGATCTCACCCGCGAGCAGATGGAGGCCGCTGCCGAGAAGGCCGCGCGGGCCGTCGACTACCGCAACGCGGGCACCTTCGAGTTCCTGCTCGGGCCCGACCGCCGGTTCTACTTCATCGAGCTCAACGCAAGGCTCCAGGTCGAGCACCCGGTCAGCGAGCTCGTCACGGGGATCGACATCGTGCGCGAGCAGCTGCGAGTTGCCGCCGGCGAGCGCCTCTCCGAAACCGGCCGCGCGGAACGAGAGGGTCATGCGATCGAGATCCGCATCAACGCCGAGGATCCCGCGCGGGAGTTCCTGCCGGTGCCCGGGACGATCGAACGCTTCAGGCCGCCGCTCGGTCCCGGCGTGCGCGTCGACACGCACGTCGAGGACGGCTCGGTGATCCCGCCCAACTACGACTCGCTGCTTGCGAAGGTCGTCGTCTGGGACGCCGACCGCCCGTCCGCGATCGACCGGGCCGTTCGGGCGCTGTCCGAGCTCGAGGTCGTGGGCATCCCGACCACCGCGGCCGCGGCGCGCGAGATCCTGCGCACAGAGGAGTTCGCCGCGGGGCGGTACTCGACGAGCTTCATCGACGAGGCGGGGCGTCGCTTGCCGGCGCTCGCAGGCTGATGGCGAGTAGGCGCGGAGCCAGGCGCACGGCGCTCTTCCTGCTCTACCAGTGGGACGTGACGGGGCAGCCCTTGGCCTCTCTCTACGAGGGCGAGGTCGACCCGTTCGCACAGCAGTTGGCCGAGGAGGTCGTGGCCGGAGCGGAGGAGCTCGACCGCCGCATCTCGGAGGCGTCCGAAGGCTGGCCGGCCGATCGCCTCGGAGCGCTCGAGCGAAATGTGCTCCGCATCGGAATCCGCGAGCTCGATCGCGCCGAAGTTCCTGTCGAAGTGGCGATCGACGAAGCGGTCACGCTGGCCAAGCGGTACTCGTCCGACGAGGCGGGCCGGCTCGTGAACGGCATCCTCGGACACATCGCGAAGGAGCGTGCCGCGTGAGCTCGGCCGAGGAATCGCTCAAGCGCGCCGAGGAGCTGCTGGCGCGCCTCGAGCAGACGCGCGAGCGACTGGAGGCGGCCGACGACCCCGATGCGGCGATCGACATCCTCGCCGAGCTCGCGGAGATCGCGAAGCAGGTCGAGGCGGAGCTCGAGCAGGCCCGGCGCGAAGCGGGTGAGTAGCCTCGAGCAACATCGCGAAAGCGTCGACGCGTATCTCGACGGCCTTCCGTTCGCGGACGAGCTCGGTTCCCTGACCGGGGCGATGCGTTACAGCCTCGAAGGTGGAGGCAAGCGCGTCCGTCCTGTGCTCTGCCTCGCCACGGGGGAGGCGCTGGGCGCGGACCCCGAGAGCCTCCTTCCCGCGGCGGCCGCGGTCGAGCTCGTGCACACGTTCGGCATGGTCCACGACGACCTGCCCGCGCTCGACGACGACGCGGTGCGGCGAGGCCGCGCGACCTCGCACGTCGAGTTCGACGAGGCGACGGCGATCCTGAACGGCGACGCGCTGCTCGCCCAGGCGTTCGAGCTCGCGCTCTCGTATCCGGGCCCCGACGTTGCCCGGGAGCTTTCGCGCGCCGCGGTCGGGATGATCGGCGGGCAGTACGACGACGTCCGGGGCGAGGGCGATCTCGCGCGGCGCCACTCGCTGAAGACCGGCCGGCTCTTCGAGGCCGCGGTCGGGTGCGCGCTCGCTGTGGCAGAAGCGCCCGAGAGCGACCGCGGGCCGTGGCGCGGCTTCGCATCCGAGTTCGGGCTGCTCTATCAGGTCGTGGACGACGTCCTCGACGGCGACGGCCTCGCGGCGGAGCTCGGGGCCGACGGCGCCCACGAGCTCGCCGACGAGATCGAAGGCCGAGCTCGGGCGCACCTCGACGCGATTCCCGAGGACACGTCCCTCTTGGACGAGCTCCTTTCGGGCCTCAAAGCGCGAGCCGCCGCAAGCTAGCCTTTTGCCGTGCGCAAGCGGCTGGACGTGCTGCTCGTCGAGCGCGGCCTCGCCGAGAGCCGCGCGCAGGCGCAGGCGCTCGTGATGGCGGGCCGCGTCCCGGGCTACGAGAAGGCGGGCCAGCAAGTGGACGAGTCCGCCGAGCTCGTGGTCGCACAACCGCCGGCCTATGTCTCCCGTGGAGGCGAGAAGCTCGCGCACGCCCTCGACGAGCTCGGCGTCGACCCGGCCGGCCGCGACGCGCTCGACGTCGGCTCCTCCACGGGCGGGTTCACCGATGTGCTGCTCCAGCGCGGCGCCGCCCGCGTGATCGCGCTCGACGTCGGCCGTGGCCAGCTGCACGAGCGGCTCCGGAACGATCCCCGCGTGAGCGTCCTCGAGCGAACGAACGCCCGCGACCTGACGGAGCTTCCGTTCGCGCCGGATCTCGTCACCTGCGACGTCTCGTTCATCAGCGTCCGCACCGCGCTCCCGCCGGCGCTCGCGCTCGCAAAGCCCGGCTGGGAGGCGCTCGTCCTCGTCAAGCCGCAGTTCGAGGCCGGCCGCGACCAGGTCGGCAAGGGCGGAGTGGTGCGCGATCCCGAGGTGCACCGACGGGTTCTGCGCGAGGTCGCCGAAGCCGCGCTCGCCTGGCCCGCCGAGGTGGTCGGGGTCGTAGACTCGGGCCTCCCAGGCCCCAAGGGAAACCGAGAGTTCTTCCTGCACCTCGTCCACCGCGAACAGCCCTCTCCGCCCAATGAGCTCGACGACTGGATCGAAGATGCCGTCCGCTGAGCACGTCCGCAGAGCGGCCGTCGTCACGCACGGTCGGCGCGACGCGATCGGCGAGGCGCTCGAGCGGCTCGAGCAGCTCGCTGCGCAGGCGGGCGTCGAGCTCGTCTACCCGGAGGACGAGGCGGAGAAGCACTCGCGCGAGGCAGAGGGCGATCTGTCGTCGGCGGATCTCGTCGTCGTGCTCGGCGGCGACGGGACGATGCTGCGCGCCCTGAAGCGAACGCTCGGGACTGGAACGCCAGTGATCGGGGTCAACTACGGCGCCGTGGGCTTCCTCACTTCGATTGCCGCGGACGACCTCGAGGCCGGCTTGGAGCGGGCGTTCAAAGGCGACTATCTCGTCGCCGAGCTGCCCACGCTCGAGGCCGAGGCCGGCGGCGAACGGCACGTCGCGGTCAACGACGTCGTCGTCGCGAGCTCGATCGTCGGCCGCATGATCGAGCTCGGCTGGGCGATCGGCGGCGAGGATCTCGGTGAGCTGGCGTGCGACGGAGTGATCTGCTCGACTCCGTCAGGCTCGACGGGCTACAACCTCTCGAACGGCGGGCCGGTCCTCGTCTGGGGGCTCGACGCAAAGACGGTGACGTTCATCGCCGCCCACTCGCTCCATGCCCGCCCGCTCGTCGTCCCGCGCGGACGTGACGTCGAGATCGAGAACAGGACGCCCGATGTCCCCGGCCAGGTGCTCGTGGACGGCGGGCCGGTGACGCGGCTGGCCGAGGGAGAGCGGGTCGTGGCGCGCCTCGGCGCCGAGCGCACCTTGCTCGCCCACCTGCCGGAGGCCACCTTCTTCCGCCGCTACCGGGAGACCTTTGCTTCGTAGGCTCCGCATCGAGAACCTCGTGCTGATCCGCGAGGCGGAGCTCGAGCCGGGCGCGGGGCTGAACGCGATCACGGGCGAGACCGGGGCCGGGAAGACGATCCTCGCGCAGGCGATCGGCCTCCTGCTCGGCGCGAAAGGCGACGCGGGCTTCGTCGGCCCCGGCGCCGACGAAGCGTACGTCGAGGCCGAGTTCGAGCTCCGTCCGGGTCTCCTCGACGAGGACGAGCTCGAGGCGCTCCGCGAGCTGCAACCTGAGGACGAGGACGGCCTCGTCCTTGCGCGGCGGGTGTTCGCGGACGGGCGCACGCGTGCGTACGCGTGGGGGAGGAGCGCGGCGCGCGAGGACCTGGCCGCGGCCGGCGAGCGGCTGATCGCGATGTCCGGCCAGTTCGAGCAGCGCCGATTGGCCCGCGCCTCGTACCAGCTCGACGTCCTCGACTCGTTCATCGGCGAGGAGCAGCTGCGAACACGTGGAGAGCTGCGCGCCGCGTGGCGGGAGCTGGGTGTCGCTCGTCGGCGACACGACGAGTTGACCCAGGGCGTCGCCGCCGAAGAGTCCCGGCTCGCGGAGCTGCGCGCGCTCCTCGAGGACACCGAGGGCTTCGAACCGGACGCGGAGAGCTCCCTGCGCTCGGAGCGTGAGCGGCTTCGCAACGTGACCGAGCTCGCCCAAGCCGCGAGCCGGGCGCTTGCGGCGCTCGCCCCCGACGAGGGGGAGGGTGCGGCCGCGCTCGTGGGCGGCGCCGAGCGCGCGCTCGCGGCCGTCGGCGAGATCGCGCCCGAGCTTGCGACCTCGGCCGCCGAGCTGCGCGACGCCGAGCTCCGGCTGAACGAGACGGCGCTCGAGCTCAGGCGCTTCCTGGATTCGCTCGAGGCGGAGCCCGACCGGCTGGAGCAGGTCGAATCGGAGCTGGAGCGGATCGCCGACGCGAAGCGCCGCTTCCGCGCCGAGACCTACGAGGAGCTTCTCGCCCGCGCGGCCGAGGCGCAGACCGAGTTGGCCGCGCTCGAGGACGGAGCCGATCCACTCTCCGCCGCCGCGGCCGCCGTCGCCGATGCGGAGAAGCGGTGCGGCGCCCTCACCAGACGGCTGAGCAAAGCCCGGAAGGACGCAGCCGAGCCCTTCTCCCAGGCAGTCGAGGCAGAGCTGCACGGGATCGGACTCGGCGAAGGCGAGTTCCGCACCGAGCTGGCGGACCGCGACCCGGGCTCGACCGGCGCCGACACGGTCTCGTTCCTCATCCGTCCCAACGCGGGCCTCCCGTTCGCTCCCGTGGCGGAGACGGCCTCGGGCGGTGAGCTCTCCCGAATCGCGCTCGCGATCGCGGCCGTCGCGGGCGGCGAGACGATGGTGTTCGACGAGATCGATGCGGGAATCGGAGGAGAGACGGCCCACGCCGTCGGCGAGACGCTCCGGCGCCTCGCGGAGAGAGCCCAGGTGATCACGATCACGCACCTCCCCCAGATCGCGACCGTCGCCGACCGCCACTTCAGCGTCGAGAAGATTCCCGGCGATCCGACCCACACCCGGATCGAGCAGCTCGACGACGACCGCCGCCAGGACGAGATCCGCCGTATGCTCGGCGGCCAGGAGTTCCTGCAAACGGTGCGATGAGCACGCTTCGAACCTTCGTCGAGCACACGGGCCCCGCGCGGCTCGACAAACGCACGAAGAACCTCGCTCGCAGGCTGAGCCCGGACGACATCGCGATCATCGACCACAGGGATCTCGACCGCGTCTCGGCGGAAGAGCTCGTGGAATCGGGCGTGCGGGTGGTCGTGAACGTTGCGCCGTCGCAGACCGGCCGCTTCCCGAATCCGGGGCCGCTCCTCCTCGTGCGCGGCGGCGTCCGGCTGATCGACGCGCCGGGCGCAGAGCTCTTCGACGAGGTCAGCGACGGCGAGCTGCTGACGGTTCGCGGCGGCGGGCTCTACCGCAACGGGACGTGCCTGGCGTCGGGACGCGCGCTGGAGGCGGAGGAGCTCGCAACGGCTCTCGCCGAACAGCAGGAGCGAGTCACGGAGGCCCTCGAGTCGTTCGCGGACAACACGATGCGCTACCTGCGCGAGGAGGGGCGCTTCCTCTCGGAGGGGATCGACTTCCCCCACCTCCGCACGCGTTTCCGCGACCGGCACGCGCTCGTCGTCGCGCGCGGCCCCGGCCACAAGCGCGACCTGCGGATCGTCCGCCCGTACGTCCGCGACTTCAAGCCCGTGCTGGTCGGAGTCGACGGCGGGTCGGACGCGCTGATCGAGGCCGGGTACCGCCCCGACGTGATCGTCGGAGACATGGACTCGGTCACCGACCAGGCGCTCAGCTGCGGCGCCGAGCTCCTGATCCACGGCTACGAAGGCGGCGACGCGCCCGGTGCCGACCGCGTGGAGAAGCTGGGCCTCCGGTACGAGGTCGTGCCCGCGGCGGGGATCTCGGAGGACCTCGCGCTGCTCCTCGCCTACGAGAAGGGCGCCGAGCTGATCGTCGCCGTCGGCACCCACTTCAACATGATCGAGTTCCTCGAGCGGAACCGCGCCGGGATGTCGTCGACGTTCCTGACGCGCCTCAAAGTGGGGGAGCTGCTCGTCGACGCGAAGGGCGTGTCCCGGCTCGTCAGCCGCCAGGTCGGTGTCTGGCCGCTGATGGCGTTCACCGCGGCGGGTCTCGGCGCGATCGTCGCCGCCGTGCTCGCCTCGCCGGACCTGCGGGAGCTGATCGATCTCCTCGGCACCCGGCTGCTCGAGCTCGTCGGCCTGCGCTAGACCGTGCGCATCGAGGCGCAGACGGAGCTCGTCGCCGGCCGCGCGGACGCCTGGGCGCTCCTGTCGGAGCCGCACCACCTCTCGGACTGGTGGCCCGGGTACACCTCGGTCCGCCCCGACCGAAAAGGGCTCGCCGAGGGCGCCCGCTGGCAGGTGGTCCGCGGTGGCGAGGTCGGGCTCCTCAAGCGGCCCGGCGGCGAGGGACTGATCGTGGTCACCGCAGTCGAGCCGGAGCGCCGGCTTGCGTGGAACGACCTCGAGCAGGGGTTCTCAGCCGAGATCCGCCTCGAGCCGGCGCCCGACGGCAACACGCGGGCGACGCTCACCGTCGAGGCCTCTCCCTGGCGGGCCGTGGCCGAGGGCCTGCGCCCGCTCCCGCGCAAGGCGCTCGCTCGACTGCACGCCCTTTGCCAGACTGCTGCAACTCTGTAGACGCCCATGTTCGACCTTCGCTACCACGTCGCATCGCTCGCGGCCGTCTTCGTCGCCCTCCTGATCGGGATCCTCGTCGGGATCGCGATGAGCGGCAAGGTCGACGACGCAGAAAAGCAGAAGCTGAAGAGCGACGTCAGCGGGTTGCAGGCTCAGCTGGAAGCGGCGAGCGAGGGCCGGGCGAAGGGCACTCGGGAACAGAACGCGCTCCGGGCCTTCATCAAGAACGCCTATCCGATGCTGGTCGCCGATCGCCTCGGTGGGAAGCAGATTGCGGTCGTCTTCGTCGGCGCGGTCGACGCGACGGTGAACCATGAGATCGAGCGCGCCGTCACCGACGCCGGCGGCACGCCGCCCGTTCGCCTGCGCGCGATCAAGGTTCCGATCGATCCCTCGAAGCTCGACGGCCGTCTGGACGGCGATCTCGCCCAGTACCGCACTGCAGGCCTCGAGGACCTCGGCCGCGAGTTCGCCCGCGAGCTCGTCGAGGGAGGAGACACGCCCGCGTGGGACGCTCTCACCCAGCAGCTCGTCGAGGAGAAGGTCGGGAGCCTCCGGAAGCCGGTCGACGGCGTCGTCGTCGCCCGGACCGTCCGGCCCCAGACCGGGCAGACGGCGACCTTCCTCGAGGGCCTGTACAAGGGGCTCGGCGACGCACCCGTGCCGACGATCGGCGTCGAGCCGTCCGGAGTGAGCCTGTCGGCCGTTCCGATCTGGAGCAACGCGGGCCTGTCCACGGTCGACGACATCGATGCACCGGCCGGTCGCCTTGCGCTGGCGCTCCTCCTCGGCGGCGCGTCGATCGGCAACTACGGCCTGAAGGCGAACGCCGACGACGGGATCGTGCCGCCGCTCGAGGCTGCCCCGAGTGGCTGACCTCGCGGCGATCCTCATCGCCGCGCGAGACGAGGAGGGGAGGATCGGCCAGACCGTCCGGGCGCTGCAAGGGCAGTTTCCCGGCGCGGACGTGATCGTCGCAGACGACGGCTCGCGGGACGGCACCGCACGCGAGGCGCAGGACGCGGGCGCTCATGTCGTCCGGCTCCCACATCGTGGGAAGGGGGCGGCCCTCACGCTTGCGGAGCTCACCGCTCCCGAGGGGCGGCTCCTGCTGTGTGACGCCGACCTCGTCGGGGACCTGCAGCCGATCGTGGACGCCGACGGGGACCTGGTCGTCGCCGCCTTCGCCGAGCGGCACGGGGGCGGATTCGGGATCGTGAAGCGCACGGCGCGCGCGCTGATCCGGCTGGCGTCCGGCTACGAAGCGACCGAGCCGATCTCCGGACAGCGGGTGCTCTCCGAGGAGGGGCGGAGGCAGGTGTTTCCGCTCGCGCCCGGGTTTGCCGGCTGCGAGGCGCGCATGACGGTCGACGCCGTTCGCGCGGGACTGCGGGTGGTCGAGGTCGAGATCGCGCTGCGTCACCGAGAGACCGGGCGCGACCTCTCCGGCTTCCTGCACCGCGGCAAGCAGTTCGTCCACCTCCTGCTCGCCTTCGGCCCAACTGCGACGAACCATCGCGGGCTGCGGCTGCCGATTGCCGGTTGGATCGTCGGCGCGCGCCACCCCGGCGTCGGCGCGGTCGCGGCGATCGGCCTTGCGGACGATCTCTGGTCGGGCCCGGAGCGCGGCTTCAAGGGACATCTCGGCGCCGGCTCGACGACGGGGATCCTCAAGCTCGCCGGGATCCCGCTCGTCGGCCTGCTCGCCACGCGCAAGCTTTCCGGCGCGCTCCTCGTCGGGCTCGCCGCGAACTTCGTGAACCAGCTCGACACAAAGCCGGGGCGGGCGCTCAAGGCCTATCTCGCGGGCGCGCTCGTCGTCGGCGCGCCGGTCGGAAGCGCCGTCCTCCTACTGCCATACGATCTCCGCGAGAAGGTGATGCTGGGTGACGCGGGATCGAACGCGCTGGGCGCGCTGCTAGGCTTGAGTTCCGTGAGTCGACTCACGGGAACGAGCCGCTGGCTGGCGATCGGGGCGCTGGCCGGGCTGACTCTCCTCGGGGAACGACGATCGCTCGGCGAGCTGATCGAGCGCACGCCGGGCCTGCGGACGATCGACCGCCTGGGGCGGCAGCCGTGACACCCACCAAGTACGTGTTCGTCACGGGCGGGGTCGTCTCGTCCCTGGGCAAGGGGATCACCGCCGCGTCGCTCGGCCGGCTGCTCAAGTCGCGCGGGCTCAGCGTCCAGGTCCAGAAGTTCGACCCGTACATCAACGTCGACCCGGGCACGATGAGCCCGTTCCAGCACGGGGAGGTGTTCGTCACCGAGGACGGCGCCGAGACCGACCTCGACATCGGCCACTACGAGCGCTTCATCGACGAGAACCTCTCGCGCAACGCGAACCACACGTCCGGGTCGATCTGGTACGCGGTCCTGCGCAAGGAGCGCAAGGGCGAGTACCTGGGCTCGACCGTCCAGGTCATCCCCCACATCACCAACGAGATCAAGGAGCGAATCCGCCGTGCGTCCGACGCGACGCCCACCGACGTCGTGATCAGCGAGGTCGGCGGCACCGTCGGCGACATCGAGTCGCTGCCCTTCCTGGAGGCGATCCGCCAGTTCCGGCGCGAGGCCGGCCCCGAGAACGTGCTCTACCTGCACGTGACGTACGTCCCGTTCGTCGACTCGGCCGGCGAGCTGAAGACGAAGCCGACGCAGCACTCGGTGAACGAGCTGCGCCGCATCGGCATCCACCCGGACATCGTCGTCTGCCGTACGAAGGACGAGCTCGCGACGGACGTGCGCGACAAGATCGCGATGTTCGCCGACCTCGAGCCGCAGGCGGTCGTCGTCAACCGGGACATGCCCGACGTGTACCTCGTTCCGCAGGCGCTTCAGGCGGAGGGGCTCGACGAGATGGTCTGCGAGCGGCTCGGCCTGCTGACGAAGGCGCCGGAGCTCGGCGAGTGGGCAGAGCTCACGCAGCGCATCGCCAAGCGCCAGGGGGAGGTCAACATCGGGCTCGTCGGGAAGTATGTGAAGCTCCACGACGCCTATCTCTCGGTGCACGAGGCGCTCAAGCACGCGGGCATCCACCACGGCTGCGGGATCCGCGTGTCGTGGATCGACGCCGAGGGGATGTCGCTCGAAGAGGCCGAGGCCGAGCTCGAGGGCGTCGACGGCGTGCTCGTGCCGGGCGGGTTCGGCTCGCGCGGCTGGGAGGGGAAGATCCTCGCCTGCCGCGTCGCGCGCGAGAAGGGGATTCCGTACCTCGGGATCTGCCTCGGGATGCACGTCGCGATTTCGGAGTTCGCACGGCATGTCGTCGGGCTGGACGGCGCGAACTCGACCGAGATGGATCCCGAGACGCCGTATCCGGTGATCGACCTGCTTCCCGAGCAGAAGGAGATCGAGGATCTCGGCGGCACCATGCGGCTCGGCGCGCAGGCGGTCGAGCTGGCCGAAGGCACGCGAACCCGTGAGACCTACGGCGGCCAGGCGATCGTGCTCGAGCGGCACCGGCACCGGTACGAGGTGAACAACGACTTCCGCGACCAGCTCGTGAAGGCGGGGCTCGTGATCTCCGGGACGTTCCAGGGCGGACGCCTCGTCGAGATCATCGAGCTGCCCGACCACCCCTGGTTCGTGGCGAGCCAGTTCCATCC
>DATBGG010000070.1:0-13491 GCA_036558065.1 Gaiellaceae bacterium
ACCGCGGAGAGACGCTCCTCGGCCGGTTCGCGGTCTCGATCCACGAGTTGCCGAAGCCGAAGGAGCGATGCGTCGTCCTGGCGTGGCCGCTCGGCGAGGAGGGCCGGAAGCTCTACGCGGCGACCGCGCTCTACGGCGACGGCGGCAGGGCGCTGGCGGGCGCCCGCGCCACCTGGATCGCGCCTAGCGCTGCAGCCTGATCGCGTTCAGGTCGTTCTCGACGATCTCGTCCGCGCGAGCGATCAGATCCTCGATGTCGTCGTGCTCCGCGTGGATGTACCGGCCGGCGAGCTCGTCCGCCCGCCCGGACGCGAGCACGTGCACGAGCTGCGGCGCCAGCTCCGGCGGCGTCCAGTCGAGGTCGCGGCTGAAGCCGCCGGTCATCTCGGTCTGGACGAGCCCGGGGCTGAAGAAGAACACGGGGATTCGCCCGCGCAGCTCGTTCGCGAGCGTCTCGCCATAGCGAGCGACTGCGGCCTTGCTCGACGAGTAGGCCGTGCCGCTCGAGCCCGGGAGATAGGCCGCCCCGCTAGCGGTGATCACGATGCGCCCACTTCGCCGCTCGAGCATGCCCGGGATCACGGTCCGGCAGCAGAGGTGCACGCCGAGCACGTTGATCTCCAGCACGCGCCACCACGTCTCCGGTTCGAGCTCCCAGGTCGCGCCGTCGGGGCCGCCGATGCCGGCGTTCGCGACCAGCAGGTCGATCGGCCCGAGCTCGGACTCGACCTCTGCGACCATCCGCTCGACGTCCTCGCGCTTCGAGACGTCCGCCATGACGGCCAGCCCCTCGACCTCCTCCGCAACGGCCTTGACCTCGCCTTCGGACCGGGCGCTGACCGCGACCTTCGCGCCCGCGCCGGCGAGCTCCCGCGCGATGTTCGCCCCGATCCCGCGGCCGCCGCCCGTGACGAGAACGACCTGGCCGTCGAGGCGGTCAGACGGCATTGGCGATCTCCTCCAGCGACTCGGGATTCTCGAGCGACGACAGGTCGCCCGCGTCTGTCCCCAAGGCCCTCGCGCGCACTGCGCGCCGGACGATCTTCGCGCTGCGCGTCTTGGGCAAGGCCGACACGAAGATCACGCGATCCGGCTTGAACGCCTTGCCGAGCTCGTCGGTCACGGCCTTCGCCACCTCGCCGGCCAGCTCATCGGTCACCTCGCGGTTCGGCACGCAGAAAATCCAGGCGACCTCGCCCTTCACGTCGTGCGGGACTCCGATCGCCGCCGCCTCGGAGACCGCCGGATGACCGACGGCCGCCGACTCGAGCTCGGCGGGACCGATCCGCTTGCCCGCGATGTTGAGCGTGTCGTCGGAGCGGCCGTGCAGGAACCAGTAGCCGTCCTCGTCCACCGAAGCCCAGTCGCCGTGCGTCCACACACCTGGGAAACGGCGCCAGTACGTGTCGAGATACCGCTCCGGGTCTCGCCAGAACCCGCGCGTCATCCCCGGAAACGGCTTGCGGCAGACGAGCTCGCCCACCTCGCCGCGGACGGAGCTCCCTTCCGAGTCGACGACGTCCATCGCCATCCCCAGCGCGGGGCCGCCCAGCGAGCACGCCTTGATCGGGATCGCGACGGTCGGCGAGAGGAAGCAGGCGCCGACCTCGGTCCCGCCAGAGCAGTTGATGATCGGACAGCGTCCGCCGCCGACTTCCTCGAAGAGCCAGCGGTACGGCTCCGGGTTCCACGGCTCGCCGGTCGTGACGATTGTGCGCAGCGAGGAGAGATCGGTCTGGGGCTCACCGTGCGGGATCAGCGCGCGCGTGAGCGTGGGCGAGATCCCGAGCACCGAGACCCGCTCGGACTCGATCAGCCTCCAGAGCCGGTCCTGCGGCCAGTCCGGCGCGCCCTCGGCGAAGATCAGCGTCGAGCCCATCGCGTGACCGCCGACCACGGTCCACGGGCCCATGATCCAGCCCATGTCCGTCACGAAGTGAATGCGGTCGTCCGGCCCCGCGTCGGCCTGGTAGCAGACCTCGCGCGCGATCGAGACGAGGAAGCCGCCCTGGACGTGGACGACGCCCTTCGGCGTCCCGGTCGTGCCCGACGTGTAGGTCAGGAGGTACGGCGTCTCGGAGTCGAGCTCGGCCGGCGCCAGCTCGCCGGGCGAGTCGGCCACGAGCTCGTCCCACGGCGCGACGATCACGTGCTCGACGCTCGGCGCCTCGCGCCGGGCCTCCTCGACGATCTCGAGCATCGGCACCTCGCGCCCGCGCCGCGACGACGACTGAGCCGTGATCACGACCTTCGCCTCTGACGCCTGGAGCCGTTGTGCGACCGCCGGAGCGGCGAAGCCGGAGAAGATCGGCACCTGGATCGCCCCGATGTGAGCGCACGCGTGCGAGGCGACCGGTACCTCCGGCGACATCGGCAGGAAGATCGCCACCCGGTCGCCCTCGCGCACCCCGAGCCGCATGAGCGCCTCGGCCAGCCGGGTCACCTCGCGCGAGAGCTCGGCGAACGTCTGCTCGCGCCGTGACCCGTCCTCGCCGAGGCCCACCGACGCGACGGCGTCCGGACGCCGCTCGGCCCAGCGGTGCACGCAGTTCCACGCCACGTTGACCTTGCCACCCACGAACCAGGTGGCCCACTCCGGTCCGCGCGAGAGATCGACGACCTGCTCCCAGGGCTGTGAGAACTCGAGCTCCATGTCCTCGACCGCGGCCGGCCAGAACCACTCGGGATCCTCCTGCGAGCGACGCACGAGCTCCCAGTAGGAGTCGATCCCGTGCGTGCGCATGAGGCGGACGACGTTCGCCCGCTCGAGCGTCTCGGCGTCGGGCTCCCACACGAATTTCGTTGTCGCTTGCGCCATCGTTCTCTGGTAACTTAGTGCCCGCTAACCATCTGAGGGGGCGAGGCCGTGCGGGCACGAATATTCGCAGAGGAGAACCGGAAGTGGTGGACGCTGGGGGCCGTCGCCTTCGGGCTGTTCATGATCATGCTCGACAACACCGTCGTGTTCGTCGCGCTCTCCTCGATCCAGAGCGACCTGGGCATCTCGCAGTCCGAGCTCGAGTGGGTCGTGAACGGCTACGCCCTGACGTTCGCCGTGCTGATGCTGACCGGCGGCAAGCTCGCCGACCTACTCGGCCGGCGGAGGATCTTCATCGTCGGCCTGACGATCTTCACGGCCTCCTCGCTCGCCTGCGGGCTGGCGACCGGCGCCGCGTTCCTGATCGGAGCGCGCGTCGTCCAGGGAGTCGGAGCGGCGCTGATGAACCCGGCGACGCTCTCGATCATCACCGCCACCTTCCCGCCGCGCCAGCGCGGGACGGCGATCGGGATCTGGGTCGGGGTCTCCGCGATGGCGCTCGCGATCGGGCCTCTGATCGGCGGCGTGCTCACCGAGCAGATCGACTGGAGCTGGATCTTCTTCATCAACGTCCCGGTCGGCATCGCCGGGATCATCGTCTCCCGGCTCGTAATCGAGGAGACCCGTGACGAATCCGAGGAGCAGCGGCTCGATCTGCCGGGCCTCCTGGCTTCGGGCGCGGGCCTGTTCGCGCTGAGCTACGGCCTCATCGAGGCGAACAGCTACGGGTGGGGCTCGGCCCGGATCCTGGCCAGCTTCGGGATCGCAGTGGTTGCGCTCGCGATCTTCGTCCTGCTCGAGATGCACCAGCGCGTCCCGATGCTCGACCTCTCGCTCTTCAAGAACCCGACGTTCACAGGCGCGAACGTGACGATGCTGCTCGTCGCGCTCGCGATGTTCGGCGTCTTCTTCTTCAACTCGCTCTTCCTCGGCCAGATCCTCCACTACTCGCCGATCCAGACCGGCGCCACGTTCCTTCCGATGACAGTCCTGATCGTCTTCGTCGCGCCGCTGGCCGGGAGGTTCTCGGACAAGATCGGCTCGCGCTGGCTGATGGGGACGGGCCTTGTGCTGCTGAGCGCGTCGTTGATCTCGTTCTCCATGCTCGACGCGAGCTCGGGCTTCTGGGACATCGTTCCCGGCCTGGTCCTCGGCGGCTTCGGCATGTCGCTGGCGATGACGCCGACGACGGCGGCTGCGATGGGCTCCGTCCCGGTGGACAAGGCCGGCGTCGGCTCGGCCGTCCTGAACAGCATGCGCCAGGTGGGCGGATCGCTCGGGATCGCGCTGATGGGCGCGATCGTCGCGGAGTCGGTCAACGTGACGCCGAGAAGCCCCCTCTACTCGGACCAGTTCGTCGAGGGCTACCACACGGCGCTCCACGTCGCGGCCGCGATCGCGATCGTCGGGGCCGTCGTCGCCGTCGCGACTGTGCGCAAGGTGCACCACCCCGAGGCGCAGCCCGCGTTCGAGGGCGCGTAAACCGATCGTGGCCACCCGTCTCCCGGCGGAGGAGCGCAAGAAGGCCGTGCTCGACTGCGCCTGCGGGATGTTCTCCACGGGCAGCTACCGCGGGACGACGACCGCCGAGATCGCTCGCGTCGCGGGCGTCACGGAGCCCGTCCTCTACCGCCACTTCGCCTCCAAGCGCGATCTCTATCTCTCCGTGCTCGAGGAGTCGTGGCGACGCCTTCGTGAGCTCTGGCAGGAGGCGGTCGCCGCCGAGCCCGACCCCCGCCTCTGGGTGGGAGCCATGGGCCAGGCGTACTTCCAGGCGAAGGACCCGAAGGTCCGTTGCGCCGACCTCTGGGTCCAGGCCTTGACCGAGGCGAGCGACGATCCCGAGATCCGCAAGTTCCTGAAGCGCCAGATGCGCGAGGTGCACAACTACGTCGCCGACGTCATCCGACGCTCCCAGGAAGCGGGCGGAATCCTCCCGGACCGTGAAGCAAGCGCGGAAGCGTGGATCTTCCTCGCGATCGGCCTCCTGGGCACGGTGGGCCGCCGAGTCGGGGGCCTCATCCAGGAGGAGTTCCCGACGATCATCGCCGAACGGCGCCGCTGGATGACCGGACTGGACGATCCGCCGGACGTCCCGGCACCGCCCGGCATCTAACGGCCGACGGGGCTCCCGCGCAGGAAACACCTCCGGCTGCGGCCCCGGAGGTGTTCCCTTAGCGGCGAGAAATCCACCCAACCCCAGTGCGCCGTCTGTGGGAGGCGACGGCCCGGAGGCTTTTGGCTCTGCGGCCCAGCCAACGCCTCCGGGCCTTCCGTCGCCACATCTGGCGCGCCCCTTGCAGAAACAGCCTGGCGTTTAGCCGTCACTGCAAGGTGAACTCACAATAGAACCGCATTTGCAGGAAGTCAAGTAGCTCAGTCAAGTGATTTTCGTTTTTCGCGCTTCACCAGGGTTTTTGGCCGAAATGCCACCCTTTTGGGGGATCTTCGCGGGAGGGAGGTTGCACAAAGGTGAAGCGTCCGCTTGACTGTGCATTGGAGTAGCCGCCGCTTGAATCGATCGACCCCCCCGACCTCAGTCGCACAGGCATCGCGCCCTGCAGCCATCCGGCTCGGTGAGCGCCTGCGACAGCTCCGCGTAGCCGCGGGCCTGACGCAGAGCGAGCTCGCGGGCGAGCGGTTCTCGAAGGAGTACGTGAGCCAGATCGAGCGCGGCAAGACGCGCCCGACGGGAGAGACGATCGCCTGGCTCGCGAGCAGGCTCGAGGTCGACGCCGGCTATCTCGCGAACGGCGTCTCGACCGACGAGCGCGGGCGAGTCGAGGCAACGCTCACGCGCGCGGAAGCGCTCGTCGAGGCGCACCGCCACGAGGAGGCCGTCGCCGAGTTCGAGCAGGTCCGCCCGGCCGTCGCCGCCACCGGCGCCGCCGAGCTCGAGGCCCGCCTGCTGTCCGGTGAGGCCTGGGCCCGGATGCACCAGGGCGAGCTGCGCGAGGCGATGGAGTTGCTCACGCGCGCGAGGACGACGACCGACGCGGAGCTGTTCTCCGACCTCGACCGCGCCGAGATCCTCTACCGCCTCGGCGTGTGCCGCTACAAGCTTTCGAGCATCTCGACCGCGATCGGCCTCTTCAACGAGGCGTACGCGATCGCCGAGCGGTCAGAGCTCCCCTGTGACCTGCTCCGCTCGAACATCCTCGCCTACCGCTCGCGCTGCTACCGGCGCCAGCGGGACCTCGAGGCCGCGCGCGAGGATGTGGAGCGCGCGCTCGAGCTCGCCCAGTCGGTCGACGACAACTCGACGATGGCGAACGTCTACGTCCAGGCGTCGCTCGTCGCCGAGCGCATGGGCCACTGGGTGCTCGCCCGCAACTACGCGGAGCGCGCGAAGACCTTCTACGAGGAGCTGAACGACCAGCGCAACCTCGCCGGCCTGCTGAACAACATCGGCGGGCTGAACCTGATGCTCGGCAAGCCCGAGGAGGCGATCGAGTACCTGAAGTCCTCGTACTCGACCGCCCTCGACGCCGACAGCAACGAAGAGGCCGCGCAGGCGACCGGCTCGCTCGCCGCCGTCCACCTCGAGATGAACGACTTCGAGCAGGCCGAGCGCTTCGCACGACAGGCGCTGAGCCTCCTCGAGGGGCGTGTCGACTTCCTGCACGAGATCGGTCCTTCACAGCTCGTCCTCGGCCGTGCTCTCATGGAGCAGGGCCGGCTCGACGACGCCGAGGAGGCCTTCAAGGCCGCCGACGCAAGCTTCGAACAGCTGTCCTCCGCCAGTCACCGCGCCCGTGCGTGGATCGCCCTCGGCGATCTCGCCGCACGCAAGGGTGACGACAGGGCTGCCGCCCGCCACTATCGGAACGCCGCCGAGGCGCTCCAGGACGTCCGCTTCTAAGGAAAGGAGGTGAATCGATTGCGCCCACGCTTCCTCTTCCTCGTCGTACTGGCGTGCCAGCTTGCCCTGCTGCTCGGTGAGTGGGGTACTACTAGCTGGTGGGACGGTCCCTAAGTCGCGGAATTTCGGCCGCTCGTCTTTCACGGGGTCTCTTGCGGGCGGCCGCCGGTCTCAGCATGTGATCGCTGAGTCGGTCTTCCTTTCTAGCCCGCGGTCAGAACGTCTGTAGCGCACGGCAGAGCGCTTGCTTTTGCATGCCCGAGATCGAAGCTCGTCGCCTCGAAGTAAGACGGCGGCGGTTGCCCGCCGCCGCTTTGTCAGGGGAGAGGAGGAGCCTTTGTCTCATCTGCGGTTCGCCACTCACGGGCCAACCCCTGGTTTCGATATCGGAACCACGATTAAGGGAATGTTCGCTTTCGCGGCCGCGTTCTAGAGGTACATTGCCCGCTCCGTCGGGTGTCCGCTGTGGATTTCAACGCCGCTGAGATCAAGCTGACCGACCTCGCCTCCTGCGGAGGGTGCGCCGCGAAGTACTCGGCCGCGCGCCTCGAGGAGCTGCTGGGAGGTTTCGTCCAGGTCGAGGAGGAGAACCTTCTCGTCGGCCTCGGAACGCCCGACGACGCGGCGGTCTACAAGCTCGACGACGACCGCGCGATCATCTTCACGCTCGACTTCTTCCCGCCGATCGTTGACGAGCCGGCGGACTACGGCGCGATCGCGGCCACGAACGCGCTGAACGACGTCTTCGCCATGGGCGGCACGCCGCTGCTCGCCCTCTCGATCGCCGCCTTCCCGGAGGAGCTCCCGATCGAGATGCTCGGCGAGATCTTCTCGTCGGCGGACGACACGGTTCGCAAGGCCGGCGCCCTGCTCGCGGGCGGCCACACCATTCGCGACGCCGAGCCGAAGTACGGGCTCGCCGTGGTCGGCACGGTCCACCCGGACGGAATCTGGACGAAGGCGAACGCGCGGCCCGGAGACGCGCTCTACGTGACGAAGCCGCTCGGCACCGGCCTGATCATGACCGGCCACAAGCAGGGCGCGATCGGCACGCAGCAGCTCGAGCGGGCGGTGCGCTGGATGAAGACGCTGAACAAGGACGCGTCCGACCTGCTGCGCCGCGTCAAGGTGAACGCGGTCACCGACGTCACCGGATTCGGGCTCTTCGGCCACACGCACGAGATGTCCGACCGCAGCGGCGTTCGGATCCAGCTCGAGTCGGAGCGGTTCCCGGCGATCGACGGCGCGCTCGACCTGGCGCGCAAGGGAACTCGCACGAGCGGCGATCCGCGAAATCGCGACTTCGCAGGGCGCCATCTCACGCTGAAGGGCGTCCCCGAGACGCTCGTCGCGCTCGGCTACGACCCGCAGACGGCGGGCGGCCTGCTCGTCTCTCTTCCGGCTGAGCAGGGTGCCGCGCTCGAGGCCGAATTCGGCGCGCGACGCCTCTTCGTGCGCCGCGTGGGCACGGTCGAAGAGGGCTCCGGCGTAGTCGTCGTCTAACCTCCCGGCCGCCATGAGGCGAGGAATGATCCACGGCCGGTTCCAGCCGTTCCACAACGGCCACCTGGAGTACATGCGCGGCGCCGCCGAGCGAAGCGACGAGCTCTGGGTCGGGATCACGAACCCCGACCCGGCCCGGATCCTGCCCGAGGAGAGCGATCCCGCGCGCCACCTCCCGGAATCGAACCCGTTCACGTACGACGAGCGCCTCCGAATGGTGAAGGCCGCGGCGACGGACCTCGAGCTCGATCTCGCCACGATCCACGTGATCCCGTTTCCGGTGAACGAACCCGAGCTTTGGGATGCGTACGTGCCGGAGAGGATCACCCAGTACCTGCGCCTTTTCTCTGCGTGGGGCGGGGAGAAGCAGGAGCGGCTGCTCGCGGCCGGCTACGAGGTCGTGATCCTCGACCAGGGAGCCGAGAAGGAACTGTCCGGAACGGACGTCCGCGAGGCGTTACGCACCGGCGGCGACTGGGAATGCCTCGTCCCGCCGGGAGTCGCCCGCGTGCTGCAGGAGCTCGACCGCCTGGCCGTCCAGCCCGGTTAGCCTCTTCCCGATGTACCCGATCTTCGTCGTCCTGCTCGACGGCCTCGCCGACCGCGCCCACGACTCGCTCGGCGGCCGAACCGCGAACGAGGTCGCCGACACGCCGAACCTCGACTCGCTCGTCGCGGGTGGCTCGAGCGGCGTCATCTACAGCCTCGGGCCCGGTCGCGCTCCTTCGAGCGAGCGGGCCCACTGGGCGATGCTCGGCTACACGCCGGAGGAGTTCCCCGGGCGTGCCGTGCTCGAGGCCGTCGGCGCCGGTCAGGAGATCGATCCCAACCACGTGTACGCGTTCGCCGCGCTCCGCCCGGCGGAACGACGCGACGACGGTCTCTGGCTCAAAGGGCGCCCGCGCAAGAGCGGCGAGGACGTCGAGGACGCGGCCGAGCTGATCGAGGCCTGCGCCGGCCTCGACGTCGACGTCTTCCGGTTCGAGCTCGACCACCTGGGCCGCGGCGAGGCGATCCTTCGCGTGCACCCGAGCGCCGACGATCGCGTGACGGACAGCGACGCGTTCTTCAAGGACTGGTATCCCGTGCTCCGCCCGCAGCCGCTCGTGCCCGAGGCGGAGGCGACGGCGCGGGCCGCGGAGGCCTGGACGCGGCGGACGATGGAGATTCTTGCCGCGCATCCCGCCAACGAGCGCCGCGTCGAGGAGGGCTCGCCGGCCATGAACGTGATCACGCTCAAGTGGTGGGGCCGCGCGCGCGAGAACCCGAGCTTCCTCGAGCGTCACGGGCTGCACGGAAGCTTTCTCGGCGATTCCAAGTTCCTGCTCGGACTGGCCCGGACGGTCGGGCTGGAGCCGCGCTACGTCCCCGAGACGGGCGACCCGCCCGCCGACCTGCGTGCGAGGGTCGAGTTGGCCAGAGAGCGGCTCGACGAGGGCGACACGTTCGTCTTCTCTCACCTGAAGGCGACCGACATGGCCGGGCACACGAAGGATCCTCAGGTGAAGAGAGAGACGATCGAGGCGCTCGACGCCGAGCTCGGCGACCTGCCCACCGACCTGGCGATCGTCTGCGTCACGGGCGACCACGCGACGCCCACCTACCCGGACGTCATCCACTCGGGCGACCCTGTGCCGTTCATCGTCAACGGCCCGGGTGTGCGCGCGGACCGGGTGGAGAGCTTCGGCGAGCTCGAGTGCGCCGACGGCATTCTCGGCCATCTGCGCGGGCCGGACATGATGCCCGTGCTCCTGAACGCCGCCGACCGCCCCCTCTTCCTCGGCTCGCGGCCGACGCCGTTCCCCGGAGCCGACGGCTACCCCGAGCTGCTGGAGCCGCTCCTCTAGATGGAGGCCTCGACGCTCACCCGGATCCGGGCGTTCGAGCTCTCGCCTACGCGCTTCGTGCAGCTCGCGTCGCTGAACGCGTTCCTGCTCTGGCTGATCGTCGGCACGGGCGCGGCGGTGCGGCTCACCGACTCGGGCCTCGGCTGCAGCCACTGGCCGGGCTGCGAGCGGGGGGCGCCGCTCCCGGAGAAGGACGTGCACGCCTTCGTCGAGTTCGGCAACCGGCTCGTCGGCGGGGTCGTGATCACGGTCACGCTGCTCACCTGGCTCGCCGCCCGCAGGACGCCCGGGCTCCCGGCCTGGGGGCGGAAGCTCGCGCTCGGCGTCCTGCTCGGCGCCCTGGCTCAGGCGCCGCTCGGTTACCTTGCCGTTGCGAGCGACCTGCGCTGGCCGGTCGTGATGGCGCACCTCCTCCTCTCGATCGCGCTCCTCGCAGGAGCGGTCGTGATCGCGATCGAGGCGTTCAACCTGCGCGACGGGCGGTCGCCGCCGATCGTCCCCGTCGAGCTCCGGCGCCTCGCGACGGTCTTCACCGCGGCCGGCTTTGCGCTCGTCGTCAGCGGAACCTTCGCCACGGCGGCGGGCCCGCATTCCGGTGGCGGCGAGCACATTGACCGCTTTGGCTCGCTGGAGCCGACCGTCTACGTGCACGGCGTGTTCGTCGGCGTGTTCCTGCTCTCGTTCCTGGTCGCGATCGGCTACCTAGCGGCCTTCCGCGAGCGGTCGCCCACGCTTTTTCGGATCGGGCTCGGCGTGCTCGCCTTGTTGCTCGTGCAGATGGCGATCGGCGAGATCCAGTGGCGGACGAAGCTCCCCTGGGAGCTGGTCCTCCTCCACGTCACGGTTGCAGCGGCAGTCTGGGCGGGCACCGTCGGGCTCACTGCGCTGTTCTTCCGGCCACCGAGGTCGCTTCTACCCTCGAACACCTAGACTCAGAGTGTGTCCGAGGAACTCGTGGTCTCGAGTCGCCCTGCGCTCGAACATCCGATTCTGATCACCGCCTTCCGGGGCTGGAACGACGGAGGCCAGGGCGCCTCGCTCGCCACCGGCTACCTGGCGAAGCTCTGGGACGCCAAGCGCTTCGCCGAGATCGAGCCGGAGAACTTCTTCGACTTCCAGGCGACCCGGCCGCACGTCTCGCTCGAGGACGGCGTCACGCGCCGCATCGACTGGCCCTCGACCGTCTTCTACCACGGTCGCCCGCCCGGTCTCGAGCGCGACATCGTGCTCCTGCTCGGGATCGAGCCGAACCTGCGCTGGCAGACGTTCACCAACCTGATCGTCGACTTCATCAAGGAGCTCCAGGTCGAGCTCGTGATCAGCCTCGGCGCGCTGCTCGCGGACGTGCCGCACACGCGGCCCTGCCCGGTCACGGGGAGCGCGAGCGACCAGGAGCTCGTCGAGCGGCTCGGGCTCTCGGCCTCGAGGTACGAGGGGCCGACCGGGATCGTGGGCGTCCTGCACGACGCGTGTCGCCAGGCCGAGCTTCCGTCCGCGAGCCTGTGGGCGGCCGTGCCGCACTACGTGTCGCTGACGCCGAGCCCGAAGGCCGCGCTCGCGCTCTGTGAGCGGCTGGCCGACCTGATCGAGGCCGACATCGACACGGCCGAGCTGGCCGAGGCCGCGGAGAACTACGCCGAGCAGGTATCCGAAGCGGTCGCATCCGATCCGGACACCGCCGCCTACATCGAGGAGCTCGAGCAACGCGCCGACACGCTGGCCGAGGAGGCCGACCTCCCCTCCGGCGACGCACTGGCCGCCGAGCTCACGCGCTTTCTCAGAGAGCGCGAGCGAGAGAACGGCGACGACGACGTCGCCCGCGGCAGCGAGCCCGTCTAGCCGAACGTGAACGCGTAGCCCCGGACGCCCGGGGTGAAGCGCAGCTCGAGGAGACCCTTTTGAGCGGTCTGACGCTCGAGAAGCGTGTACAGGCGGCTCCCGTCCACGCGAACCGTGCGAACGGGACGCCCGTCGAGCAGCACGCGCACGGTGCCGTGCCCGCCGAGCACGAGATGCACGCTCTGCGCGAGGAAGTTGAGCCGCAGGCGAGCACCCGGCCCGGCCACGATGTCCTCGGGACCGACGCGCCAGCGGCCCGAGTACGAGAGCTCGTTCTCCTGCAGGTCCCTGCTCGGGAAGTGGTACGCGGCGAAGCGGTCGGGTGTGATCGAGCGGTCCGAGAAGCGCGCGAGGCGCTGGTAGCCGAGGTAGGACTCGGGCGTCATCAGCCCCTTGGGCGTCGGATCGGCGAGCTCGTGCGAAACGGGGAGCATCCCCGCGTTCTCGCCGAGCAGCGTGCGGATCCGGGACTCCGTCGTGTCGTACTCGCCCTCGCCGAAGTGCACGAAGCGGATGTGCCCGCGCCGGTCGATCAGGTACTTCGCCGGCCAGTACTGGTTCTGGAACGCGTCCCACGTCTTGTAGTCGTTGTCGAGCGCGACCGGATAGGCGATCCCGAGCCTGCGCACAGCGCCGCGCACGTTGGAGGGCACGTGCTCGAACGCGAACTCGGGCGTGTGCACCCCGATGACGACGAGCCCGTCCTTGCGATATGTGCGGTACCACGCCTTCACGTGCGGCAGCGTGCGCAGACAGTTGATGCACGAGTACGTCCAGAAGTCGACGAGGACGACCTTGCCGCGCAACTGCTCGAGCGTCAGCGGCTTGCTGTTGATCCAGTCCGTGAGGCCGGCGAGCTCAGGGGCCGGGCCCGCGTCGTGCAGCGTCGTGTTCGAGACCTGCGTGGCGCCGCGCAGCTTCTGCAGCTCGTGCTGGGCGCGCCCGCTCTGCTCGACCTTCTTCTGGAGCGACTCCGTATAGCCGGGGATGGCCGTCTGGAAGTGACGGTCGACGTTCAGCGCGATCGCGAGCGCAGTCAGCGCGACGAGCACGCCGAGCGCCTGCCGGATCCGATGGGCGTGCGGTCGAAGGACCTTCATCCCGGCTCGTCCGCCGAACGCCACGAGCAGCATCGGGATTGCCGCGCCGGTCGCGTAGGCGAGCGTGAGCACGATCGCGCGGAAGCCGACGTCCTGCGTCGCGCCGACGACCGAGATCGCCGCCAGCACCGGGCCGGCGCAGGGCACGAAGACGAGGCCGAGGCTGGCTCCGAGCAGGAAGCCGCCGCCGAGGTCGCCGCCCGGACGGCGTGTGAGACGCAGGAACGGCCGCTGCACGAGCTCCTCGACCTTCGGGAAGAGAAGCGTCGCGGCGACGAGGAAGAGGAGCGCAATCGCGATGTTCCGCAGCAGGTCCTCGGGAAGCCCGAGCTTCTTCAGCAGCCAGACGCCGAAGAGCGTGAACGCCGTGAAGCTGACGATCAGCCCGGCGATGATCGCGAACGGCTTCCGGCGGCTCCCGGTCGCCCCGCCCGCGAAGACGATCGGCAGGACCGGGAGGACGCACGGCGAGATGGCCGTGATGAAGCCGGCTGCCAGGCCGATCCCGATCAGGACGAGCAT
>DATBGG010000071.1:0-6852 GCA_036558065.1 Gaiellaceae bacterium
AGAGAGAAGCCCGCCGCTCGGGGGGTCAGTGCGGCGGGCCTCCCAGATTGCTCACCGCGGCCTTCGTGGCCAGGTACGCACAACCGCGGTTCGCATCGCCCAGTGGGAGGACGGTAACCCTCAGCCAACCGGTTGTGAATAGGCCGGACGGCCCATCTTTTCAAGGTGTATAGCCGTTCCTCGATTGCCTTTCCCGGGTGGCGTGCGAGAGATCCTCAGCACTATCATCCATACGGCCCAGTGACCCCCGATCTGGCTCACTGATGCTGTTTCGGCGAAGCCGGAAGGCGGAGCAGGCTGCGCCTACCCCCGCGGCGACTGCCGAGCCCGAGCCCGCGCCCGAAGGCGACCCGCAGCTCGCGGCGATCGCCTCGCTCTCGCGCGCGCTCGTTCGCGTCAAGGACAAGAAAGCCGCTGCGCGCACGCTCATCGACACGTGCTTCTCGCTCCTGAGCGTGGATTTCGCGGCCGTGGCCCTCGTCGACGAGGACGGCAGACATGCCGAGGGCCTGCTCGCCGTGACCTCGAACGGCGACGTCGACTGGTGGCCGGACGTCCGCCTCGACTTCGACAACGAGCCTTCGGGCATCGCGAGCGCCGTGTTCGAAGGCGCGCCGGTCGTCGTGTACGACGTGTCCACGTCCAAGCAGATCAGCCCCCGCCTCGCCGAGCGCACCGCGGCGAAGAGCGCCGTCTTCGTGCCGCTCGTCACCGAGGAGAAGGTCCCGGCCGTGCTCGTCATCGCCACGACCGACGAGCCGCGGGTCTTCACGACGGACGAGCAGTCGCTGCTCCAGGCCCTCGCAGCCGAGGCCGCCCTCGCACTCGACCGCGCGCGCTCGGCCGACGAGCTTGCCGACGCGCTCGAGCGCGAGCGCCTTGTCGCCTCGATCGGGCGCAAGGTGCGGTCGGAGCTCGATCTCGACGCCGTGCTCCGCGTCGCGGTCGAGTCCACCGGCGTCGCGGCAGGCGTCAGCCGCTGCTTCCTCCGGCTCGGCGAGCCGACCTCGCCGATGCCGATCGCCGCCGAGTGGACGGCCGAGGGCTTTGTCCCCATCGGCAAGATGGCGGAGCAGTTGTCCGCCACGAACCTCGCGGCACGGGAGCGGCGAACCGTCGCGGTCGGCGACGTCCGCGAGGAGCCCAAGCTCCAGGATCCTGAGCTCGGCGGCATCCAGGCGCTGCTCGACCTCGACACGCTCGCCGTGCTCGGCACGCCGGTCCTCGTCTTCGACCGGATGATCGGCGTCTTCGGCTTCCATCGGCCCGACCCCGGGGACTGGTCGGACGCCGAGATCGCGCTCGCCGAGGCCGTGGCGCGGGAGCTCGGGGTCGCGATCCACGCCGCGCAGCTCCTGCAGGAGAACACTCAGCGCCTGGAGCAGCAGGCCGCGCTGCTCAAGGCCGCCCAGGTCGTGACGAGCGAGCTTCGCCTCGAGACCGTCCTCCAGCGGCTTGTCGTCGAGGTGACGAAGCTGCTCGACGCGGACGCGGCCGACTGCTACCTGTTCGACGCGGATCACTCGGTGCTCCGCTGCGCGGCTGTGTACGGGCTCGATCCGGAGCTCGTGGAGCTCGAGTTCCCCGCGGAGCGTGCCATCGACGACCGGTTCCGAGAGCCTGTTCCGCACCCCGCCTACCAAGGGTTCGCCGGCGCGATCTCGGCTCAGATGACCTGGTCCGGAGAGCGGCGCGGGGTGCTCGGCGTCGCCACGCGCGATCCGGAGCGCCGTTTCGGTGAGGTCGAGTCGAATCTGCTGGAGACGTTCGCCGGCCTCGCGTCGCTCGCGGTGCGCAACGCGGCGAGCTTCGAGCAGAGCGTCCGCCAGGCCCGCGTGCAGCGGGGCTTCTACGGGATCGCGTCGGCGCTCGCCGAGCATCTCTCCCAGTCGGCCACGCTCGACGCGGTCGCGCACGCGGCCAACGAGGCGCTCGGCGGGTCGTTCGCGGCGGTGTTGATGCCGGGCGCGCGCGGGCTCGAGCTTGCGGCGGCGTACCGTCTGCCGGACGAGCTCGCGGCTTCGCTCGCGGAAGCGACGCCGTCGTCCGCGCGTGCCCTGACGACCGCCGCAAGCGAGCGGCGCATGCTCTCGGCATCGTCACTCGACGACGACGAGCGCTTCGGCGAGGAGTGGCGCCGCCTCGCCGGCGTGCGGTCGCTGCTCGCGATCCCGGTCGATCCGCCGCGCAGGGAGCACGGCGGCCTCGTCGTCGTCTTCTTCGCGGAGCAGCGCTCGTTCACGGACGACGACCTCGAGCTCGGGCGCCGGCTGGCCGGCGCGGCCAGGGCGGGCCTGGAACGCAGCGAGCTGTACGAGAGCGAGAAGACGGCGCGTGCCCTGTCCCAGCAGCTCGCCCGGACCGGGAGCCTGCTCGCGACGGAGCTCGACCCCGCCGCGATCCTCGAGGAGGTGGCGGAGCAGGCTCCGGCCCTGGTCGGCGCGGATGCGTGCGCGATTCAGCTCGTCCACGACGACCAGCTCGAGGTGACCGCGGTCGGCGGGACGACCGTCCCGGCCGTCGCCGGCGCGAAGTTCCCCGCGACGGCGCGACCGGCCGGGGACGTCGTCCAGACGCGGGCTCCCGTCGTGATCGCCGACGCGACCGACGATCCACGCGTGCTCGCGGACGATCCCGTCCTCGCCGCCGGCCATGCCTCGTACCTGGGCGTGCCGCTCGTCGGGGTCGAGCAGGGGCTCCAGGGCGTGCTCGCCGTCTACTCGCAGCGCCCCCGCGTGTGGCGCGAGGAAGAGGTGGAAGCGCTGTCCGCCCTGGCCGGAAACGCGTCGGCCGTGCTCTCCAACGCGGAGCTCTACCAGCGGGTCGCCGTCGAGCGGGAGCGGAGCTACGCGATCCTCTCGAACATCGCCGACGGGATCGTCGCGGTCGACCGCGAGGGCGAAGTCGTCCTCTGGAACGAGGCCGCGGAGGCGATCACCGGAGTCCCCGCGGCGGCGGCGATCGGCCGGACTCCGGTGGAGGTCCTCCAGCGCGAGCTCGCCGCCGGCGACGACGACCGCCTCGGGGAACGGCTGCTCCCGATCCAGCGCGGCGGCGAGGAGGTCTGGCTGTCGCTGACCGAGGCGATCATGCGTGACCCCGTCGGCTCGGTCTCCGGCCGCATCTTCGCCTTCCGCGACGTCTCGGCCGAGCGGATCGTCGACCAGATGAAGTCGGCCTTCGTCTCGACCGTCTCGCACCAGCTGCGCGCGCCGCTGACCTCGATCTACGGCTTCGCGGAGACGCTGCTGCGCCGCGACGTCCTCTTCGGCGAGGCCGAGCGCGAGACGTTCCTCGGGTACATCGCGTCCGAGGCTCAGCGCCTGACGACGATCGTCGACACGCTGCTCACGGTTGCCCGGCTCGAGGCGGGCGATCTCCACGTCGAGCTCGCGCCGACCGACCTGCGCGCGGTCGTGTCGGAGGTGGTGACCACCGTCGAGGAGGGCGCCGCCGTGAACGGCCACAAGTTCGTGCTCCACCTGCCCGAGGGGCCGCTCGCCGCGTCGGCCGACCCGGAGAAGCTCGGCCAGATCCTGACCAATCTCCTCGACAACGCGGTCAAGTTCTCGCCCGGTGGAGGGACGGTGACCGTCGAGGCCCACCGCCGCCGCGGGCGCGTCGAGGTGCGCGTCGTCGACGAAGGCCAGGGGATCCCCGAGGGCGAGCGCGAGCACATCTTCTCCAAGTTCCACCGCTCCGAGACTTCGGGCGGCCCCGGTGGCGCCGGGCTCGGCCTCTTCATCGCGCGCGGGCTCGTCACGGCCATGGGCGGCCGGATCTGGGTGGACACCGCGGAAGGCGGAGGTTCGAGCTTCGCGTTCGACCTGCCCTTGGCCGAAGCGAGTGACCGCGGCGAGGGCGGGGTATAGGGGAGCCGATGGCGCACGTGCTGGTGATCGACGACGAGGGGCCGATCAGGCTCCTCTGCCGAGTCAACCTCGAGGCTGCGGGCATGGAGGTCAGCGAGGCGGACGACGGTCCGTCCGGCGTGGAGGCCGCTCGCGTGGAGCAGCCCGACGTGATCCTGCTCGACGTGATGATGCCCGGGATGGACGGCTGGGAGGTCTTCGGCGAGCTGCTCAAGGACGACCGGACGGCGAGGATCCCGATCGTCTTCCTGACCGCCCGCGCGGAGTTGCGCGATCAGGCGCGGGGGCTAGAGCTCGGCGGCGTCGATTACGTGACGAAGCCGTTCAATCCGCTCGAGCTGGCGCCGCTCGTCTCCGACCTGCTCGAACGCGGCGACGTGCAGGAACGCCGACGCGAGCGCCTCGCGGAGCTCCGGCAGTTGCTCGTCAGCGACTAGGCGTTCTCGCGCTAGCGGCCGGCGAAGTCGGCCGTGACGAGGCGGGTCAGGCCACCCGCTTCGCCGACGCCGACGCGCCGGAAGCTTCGGTCGAGCAGGTTCTGACGGTGCGGCGGGCTCGCGATCCACATCTGGACGATCGCGGCCGCCGAGAGCGGCTGGGTTCCGGACGCGAGGTTCTCTCCGATGTACGGAGCTCGCACGCCGAAGCTGCGCAGGCGGCGGACGAACGCACCGTGCTCGAAGTAGCCTCGGCGAGCCATGTCCACCGAGTGCGACCGGGCCGCTCGGGTCAGAGCCCTCCCCACGCGCAGCGGAGGCAGGCCGTGGCTCGCGCGGACCGAGTTCATCACGCGGACGACCGCGAGCGCGTTCGGGGTGATCGACGGCCCCCGAGGCGCGAGCGGTGCTGGCGTGACAGCGTCGGCGCCGGCCCGAGCGCTGACGGCGAGCGCAAGACCGAGCGAGATCATCAAGACGCTGAGAATGCGGCTGTTCCCAGTCATCAGGAGGTCGGCGCGGGACGTTAAAGGCGAAGCGCGACGCAGTCCACGCTTTGAAATGCAGCTTTCAGCAGTTTCCAACAGGAACGACGCTCTTTGTGAAGAATGAAAATTGTCGCTATTTGCGGACTTATCGAGCCGTCTGCGCGAGCAGAATCGCTGTCAGAACGATCGCTCCACCGACGAGTTGGGCGGTCGTCAACGACTCGCCGAGCCAGGCCCAGGCGACGAGCGCGCCCGCCACCGGCTCGAACATCGCCGTCACCCCGGCGCGCGTCGCCGGGATGTGGCGCAGCGCCCCGACGAGGAGCAGGAACGGCGCGATCGTTCCGACGAGGACGACGCCGGCGAGGAGAGCCCAGACAGGAAGCGTGCTCGTGAAGAGCGCCCCGTCCATGTGGATGCGGTCGTCCAGGAACTCGGTCGGAAACGACCACCACGGTTGGACGATCGCCCAGAAGACGGCGGCCAGGGTGAAGCCGATCGCGAGCAGCGAGACCGGGTCGCGGCGGGTGACCGCGTTCTCCGCGAGCAGGATGTAGAGGGCGAACGTGACCGACGCGGCCAGCGACGCCGCCACGCCGATCCCGTCGAGCGAGACGCCGCTCCAGAGGTCGACGACGAGCGAGAGGCCGCAGAGCGCGAGGATGAGAGCCGCCCAGACCCGCCGCCTGACGCGTTCCTTGAGGACGATCCTGGCGTAGAGCGCGATCAGGATGGGTGCCAGGTACTGGATGAGCAACGCGATCCCGATGTCGAGCCGGTGGATCGCGACGAAGTAGAAGAGCTGCACGAACGCGAGGCCGACGACGCCGAAGAGCAGGAGGAAGGGAAGCTCCTTGCGCGTGAATCGAAGGCTCCGGGGCCGCGTCAGGGCGAGCGCGACGACGAGGATCAGCGCCGCGCCGGTCGAGCGCACCTCGGTCAGGCGGAGTGACGTGAGCCCGGAGCTGAGCGCCGCCTTGGCCATGGAGCCGTTGATGCCCCAGAGCGCGGTGGCGGTGAGCACCATCGCGTAGCCGAGCCATGGCCGGCGGAGTCGCTTCCCCTTCTGCTCATGGAGGACCAACGGCTCGGACACGCGGCGAGCCTAGCGCGGCAGGCAGAACAGACATGCCTGTTGTTGCCAGTCAAAGCAACAGGACATCTGGAGCTGCGCCTACAGTTGAAAGGTGAAGAGATGTGGCAAGTGCAGGAAGCTCAGGGAACTCACCGACTTCCACCGACGAGGTCGTGGCTATCAAACCTGGTGCAAGGCCTGTAGGCGCTCCTATGACAGTGCGTACCACCGCCGCACCCGGCCGACGAGACTTGCTCAGAAACGAGCGCAGCACAAGCGAATTGCCGAGTGGTACCGCGAGCTAAAGGCCCGAACGCCGTGCGCCGATTGCGGAGAGACCTTTCACCACGCTGCGATGTCTTGGGATCACTTGCCTGGATTCGAGAAGGTGGACGACGTGAGCTCGCTCGTCAGTCGTCACAACCGGGCCTTGATCCTCGCTGAGATCGCCAAATGCGAACTTGTCTGCGCGAACTGTCACGCTGTACGCTCTTTTGAGAGACGGGGTGTAGCTCAGTCTGGTTAGAGTGCTGCGTTTGGGACGCAGAAGTCGCCGGTTCGAATCCGGCCACCCCGACTGATTTCAGCGCTTCGCCGCCGCCGTCTGGCCGGACTGCTTGACCGGCTTCGCCGGCGGGTTCGCGTCGACGAGAACCGCAACGGCGAGCAGGATCGCGATCGCGACCGCGCTCTCGCCGACGAGACTGCGTGACACGATCCGGGAGCCGGTGCCGCGGCCCTTCTCGAGGGCCGGACGGACGACGAAATGGTGCAGCGCGCCCCACGACAGCGCGACCGCCACGATCCCGCCCTTCACGAGCAGGATCCGCCCGTAGTGTGTCTGCCACAGGTCGGACGCCCTGGGGAGCCGCTCGTAGGCGAGGTACCCGCCCGCCAGGATCATCAGCCCGACGAGGGCGCCCGCGAGCTTCGAGAACCGAAGGAACGCGTCGCGCCTGAGCGTGGGCGCCAGCGGCCAG
>DATBGG010000072.1:0-14409 GCA_036558065.1 Gaiellaceae bacterium
CATCACCGGGATCCCCGCGCCGACGATCGCGCGGGCGCGCTCGACCGACGGGCCGGCGCCCTCGATCTTGACGGCGTCGGCGAAGCCTTCCTTGACGAAGCGCACCGCATTTCGCACTGCCTCCTCGTCGGAGACCTGGTACGTCCCGAACGGCATGTCCCCCACGACCACCGGCCGCTTCGCGGCGCGGGCGACCGTCCGGGTCATGGAGATCATCTCGTCGATCGTCACCGGAACGGTCGACTGGTGCCCGAGCACAACCATCGCCGCCGAGTCGCCGACGAGAATGAGGTCGAGCCCCGCGTCGTCGACGAGGCGCGCGCCGGGCGCGTCGTAGGCGGTCACCATCACGATCTTGTCGCCGCGCTGCTTCATCGCGGCGAGCTCCGGGAGTGCGAGCTTTCCCTTGGGTGGTTCACTCATGCTGTTTCTCCTTCCAGGATCACGTTGTCGATCAAACGCGTCTTGCCGACGCGGACGGCCGCGGCCAGGACCTTCTGCCCGTCCAAATCGGCCACCTCCAGGTAATCCACGTCCAACCCGTCCATGAGAGCCGACGCCTCCCGAACGGGGTCAGACCCCGCCAAGAAAGCGTGACGACCTGTCAACAGGGCTCGCGGCAGCGAGAGAGCGGTTTCGCGCTCGGTTTTCGACAAGTACGCGTTCCGTGAGGACAGGGCCAGACCGTCCTCGTCGCGGACAGTTGGCACGACGCGGATCTCGACGTCGAGGTTCAGATCGCGGACGAGCTGCTTCACGACGGCCGCCTGCTGCGCGTCCTTCTGGCCGAAGTAGGCACGGGCGGGGCGGACGATGTTGAAGAGCTTGAGGCAGACGGTCGCGACGCCGCGGAAATGGTCGGGCCGGAACTCGCCCTCCAGCCGCTTGCCGAGCTCGCCGACGTCGACCCAGGTCGCGTAGCCGTCCGGGTACATCTCCTCTGCGCTCGGCATGAAGAGGACGTCGACGCCCGTTTCCTCGGCCAGCCTCGCGTCGCGCTCCTCGTCGCGCGGATAGCGATCGAGATCCTCGTTCGCCCCGAACTGCGCCGGATTCACGAACAGGCTCGCGACGACGAGATCATTCTCCTCGCGAGCCGCTGCGAACAGCGCCAGGTGACCTGCGTGAAAAGCCCCCATCGTCGGAACGAGCCCTGTCCGAGGGCCTGTCCCTTGTAAGGGCCTGTCCCTTGTTAGGCCCTGTCCCTCGGCGATGGTGCTGACGATTTTCATCGCGCCGCGACCTCGGCAGTTGCATCGGCGAGCGCGCGGTAGAGCGGCTCGAGCTCGGGCAGCCGCTCCCGGATCGCCTCCAGATGCGACTCGACCGTTTCCCAGTCGCCGCGCACGACGGGGCCGGTCAGCTCGAAGTCGTTGTCGATCACGCGGCGCATCATCGGAACGAGCGCCTCGGGCGGAGCCCCCGCCGCCTCGAGCATCCGCGCAGCGGCCCCGTGCAGCGCGACGAGATAGCTCGCGGCCGTGACCGCGCCCGCGTGATAGAGCGCGCGCTCCGAGTCGTCGAGCGCGAACGGCTCGAGACCGAGCTCGCGCGCGAGCCAGAATCCGGCCTCGCGAGCCTCGTCCGTCTCGGCCGTGACCGCCGCGTACGCTCCGTCCAGCTGTTCCGGACCACGCGCGCGTGTGAACGACTGCAGCGGATGGATCCCAAAGCGTCGCGTGTGCGGATCCAGTGCCGCCAGCGGCGTCACCCCGCTCGTGTGCGCGATCCACGGGCCGGGCGCGATCGACGAGGCCACCTCCGCGATCGCCCGGTCGGGCACGCAGAGCAGAACGAGATCTCCCTCGTCCGCGCCGACCGCGAAGCCACGTTCACGCAGCCTCCCGGCGACAGCCGAGCCCACACGGCCCGAGCCGATGACTTGGATCGTCTTCACCACGAAAAGCTCCAGTTCCGTAACGGATACCGGGCACGCAAAGTCTAACCAGGCCCGATCGAGTGACCGAAAACGGGGGAGCGGGCGCGCCCGACCGCTGCCGATACAAGCCGTGGCGTAAGGGGAGCCCGGTCCGTGCACCTGCGGCGATACAGCCGGATCAGCGAGGAGAACCAACCGATGAAGAGATTTCTGGCGTTTGCCGCGTTCGCAGCCGTTGCCGCCACCCTGTCAGGGACGGCCGACGCGGCAAGGTTCAAAGGCGTCGTGGTGGCGAAGGACGCGAAGCGCAAGGCGCTCGTGACCGCGACCAAGAGCGGCGCCGTCCGTACGGTCCGGACTCGTCGCTACGGCGCGTTTCGGATCGGCCAGCGCGTGGTCGTCAAGGGAGCCCGGCGCCCCGACGCGACCTGGACCGGCTCGGTCGTCCGCCGCGTCGGCAGGACGCACAGCGTCCGCTTCGGCGGCGTCGTCGTCTCGAGCGCCGGCACGCGCATGATCGTCAGCGCCGGCGGGAGCGTCTTCGCGCTGCGCGTCACCGGCCTCGGCACATCCGGGCTCGCCAACGACGGCCACTTCGAGGCGGGCGACAAGGTCGACGTCGACGCGGACGTGAAGAAGGGCCGCCTCGAAGCCGGCTCGAAGGACATCGACAAGACGGGCCACGTCGAGTCGCTCGTCCTCGAAGGGATCTTCCTCTTCACGAGGGGCGACGGCTTCGACATGGCGGTCGTGCACCGCGGGCTCGTCCACGTCTCCGTCCCGACCGAGATGGTGCTGCCGGAGTTCAAGGCGGGCGACCAGATCGTCGTTCTCGTCACGGTCAGCGGCGAGGGCCGCTTCAGCCTGGTGAAGGGCAAGGGCGAGGGCAAGAAGTCCGCGCCGCCGGGCGAGGCGACGGCCTCCGGCCCGCTGACCGTGAAGACCGCGTTCGAAGTCGGGGTCAAGCCGGAGGGCGGCGAGATGCTCCGCTGCGCGATCCCAGCGGGCCTCGACCTGTCGATGTTCGAGCTCGGCCAGAAGGTCAAGCTCTACTGCGCGAAGCGCGACGGCCGGCTCGTCATGAAGAAGCTGCAGTCCGACCGCGCGACGGCTACTGGCGACGGCGTCGTCGAGTTCTACGTCGAGGGCCTGCTGACAGAGGCTTCGGCCGACGCGGCAGCGATCGGCTCGGTGCGCTGCCTCAACCGGGCGCATCTCGACCTGAGCCCGTTCGTGCTCGGCGAGAGCGCGCTGATGGGCTGCCGCCTCGCCGACCACGAGTACCGCCTGTTCAAGCTCAAGAACGAGCGCGCGTATGTCCGAGCGGACGGAGACTCGTCCGGCGACGTCATCGGCTACGGCGTGATCACCGAGAAGACGAGCTCGCTCGCGATCCGTCGCGACGACGGCTCGACGAAGGCCTGCGCGGTGCCCGGCGGCATGGACCTCCAGGGGTTCCGCATGGGCGAGCGCGTGAAGATCCAGTGTCACTCGACGGGCAGCGCCTACAGCCTCGTCCAGGTCGCCTCGGAGAACGCGACGGCGAACGCTGACGGCTCGGGCTCGTTCATCGCCTACGGCACCGTCACCTCGGTGCGCGGCGACGGTCTCTCGGTCGAGCGCGAGGACCACTCCGTTGTCTCGTGCGGCTTCCCGCCGGCGACGGACATGAGCGCGTTCCCGGCAGGCACGCTCGCGAAGATGCGCTGCGTGCGCCACGAGGGCAGCTACCGGCTCGCCGAGCTGCAGTCGGAGAGCGCGCACATCACGCTCGAGGGCTAGTCGAAGGCTTCTCCACGCACGGAGCCGGCTCTTCTCCGGGGCCGGCTCCGTCGATCCCACCGCGCGTCCGGATCTCTGCCTAAACTCTCGCGGCGATGCCGATCTACGAGTACGTCTGCATGGAGTGCGAGTCGCACTTCGAGGAGCTCGTCCGGAACGGTGAGGCGGTTCATTGCCCCGACTGCGAGGCCTCGAACGTGCGGAAGCAGTTCTCCGTGTTCGCGACTCATGGCACCGCCGAGCAGCCTTCCTTCGGCGGACCTTCCGGCGGCGGCTGTTGTGGCGGGAGCTGTGGCTGCGGGCACTGAGCTAGGCGCCTACGCGGCCGAGATCGCCGGCTGCACACGCTGCCGCCTCGCGCAGGGCCGGACGCAGGTCGTCTTCGGGAACGGGAATCCCGACGCGGACCTGATGTTCGTCGGCGAGGCTCCCGGCTTTCACGAGGACAAGCAGGGCTACCCGTTCGTCGGCCAGGCCGGGAAGCTCCTCGACCAGCTCCTCGGCGGGATCGGGCTCAAGCGGGACATGGTTTTCGTGGCCAATGTCCTGAAATGCCGGCCCCCGGGGAACCGCGATCCGATGCCGGACGAGATCGAGTCCTGCGAGCCGCACCTCTTCCGCCAGATCGAGCTGATCGAGCCGAAGGTCGTGGCCACGCTGGGCAACTTCTCGACGAAGCTCCTCTCGGGCAAGCCGACCGGCATCACTCGCGTCCACGGTCAGCCGCAGGAGGTCACGCTCGGCGGCCGGCAGGTGCTGCTCTACCCGCTCTACCACCCGGCGGCCGCGCTCTACACGCCTTCGATGCTGAACGTCCTCCAGGAGGATTTCGCCCGCATCCCGGAGCTGCTCGGCCGTGCCGTCGAGCCGGTTCCGGAGCCCGAGCCGCTGGTGGCCGCGGAGCCCGCCGTCCAGCTCGGCCTCTTCTAGTCTGAGCCACATGGAGCAAGAGTCGTCCTCGCCCGGGGAGACCGAGCGCATCGCGGCCGAGGTGGCGGCGAAGCTCGAGCCCGGCGACGTCGTGACCGTCTCCGGCGAGCTCGGCTCGGGAAAGACGACCTTCGTGCGCGGCGCCTGCCGGGCGCTGGGCGTGACCGGCCCCGTCACCAGTCCCACCTTCACGATCGGGCATCGGTACCGTGGTGCGGTAGATGTCTCTCATCTCGACCTGTATCGATTCGAGAGCGTCTCGCCCGCCGAGTGGGGCGATCTCGAACCGTACTTCGACGGGGCCGTGTGCTTCGTCGAGTGGCCGGAGGCTGCCGGGGAGGCGCTGCCCGCGCCCCGCTTTCGCGTCGTCCTGCGACATGCCGGCGAGGACCGGCGGCTGATCGAGGTCGAGGGTGCTGACGCTCGCGTTTGACACGGCCACGAACCTCGCCACGACCGCGCTGCTCGAGGACGGCAAGGTGCTCGGTGAGCGGACCGGGCTGCCTGCGCGGCTGCTCGAGGACGTCGACGCTCTGCTGACCGAGGCCGACGCGGAACCGACCGAGCTTCGGCGGATCGTCGTCGGCACCGGACCGGGAAGCTTCACCTCGTTGCGCATGGGCCTCGCCGCGAGCCGGACGCTCGCCCTGGCGCTCGACGCGAAGGTCGCAGGTGTCTCGACGTTGGACGCGCTCGCGGCCGGGGCGCCCGCGGCACTGCCGGTGATCGACGCGCGCCGCCGCGAGGTCTTCACCTTGATCGACGGCACGCCTGTAGCTTCGCCTCCGGACCAGCTCCGCGACGTGCAGGGCCGGATCTGCGTCGGCGACGGGGCCGTGCGGTACCGCGAGGTGCTCGAAGCGGCCGGCGCCGAAGTCCCGCCGGACGAAAGCGAGCTGCACGTGCCGCGCGCGAGCGTCCACGCGCGACTCGCCGAGGACTTCGGCCCCGCGGAGCTCGTCGAGCCGATCTACGTGCGCGCGCCGGACGCGGACAAGGCGAGACGGCGATGATCGAGCTCCGCAAGCTCAAGCTGCGCGACCTGAACGCGATCGAGGAGATCGAGCGGGCCTCGTACCCGACCCCGTGGTCGCGCTCGATGTTCGCGGGCGAGCTGGCCAAGCCCTCGTCGATCTGCCTCGGCGCCGTCGACAGTGCGACCGACGAGCTCGTCGGCTATCTGATCATCTCGCGCTACGTCGACGCCTGGCACGTGATGAACGTCGCCGTTGCTCCGAGCCACCGCCGGCGCGGAATCGCCCGCGGGCTCATGGAGCGGCTCTTCGAGGTCACCGCCCCCGACGCGAGGCGCGGCTACACCCTCGAGGTGCGTGTCTCGAACGACGCGGCGATCCAGCTCTACGAGGCCCTCGGGTTCCGGGCACGGGGGATCCGGCGCGGCTACTACACGGACAATCGGGAAGACGCGCTGATCATGTGGCGCGACCCGGTTCGCGAGCCGGCGAGCGCTTGATCCTCGGTCTCGAGACCTCGTGCGATGAGACCGCGGCCGCGCTCGTCAGCAGAAACGGCGCGATCCTCGCGAACGTCGTCTCGTCGCAGGCGGAGTTGCACGCGAAGTACGGCGGCGTGGTGCCCGAAGTCGCGTCGCGGCGCCACCTCGAGCTCGTGACGCCCGTGATCCGGGAGGCGCTGCGCGAGTCGGGCTCCCAGCTCGAGCACGTCCAGAGGATCGCGGTCACCCAGGGGCCCGGGTTGATCGGGGCGCTCCTGGTCGGCCTCTCCGCGGCGAAGGCGCTCGCGTGGGCGCTGCGGCTGCCGCTGATCCCCGTCGACCACCTGCACGGGCATGTGGCCTCGCTCTTCCTCAAGCCCGATCCCGTCGACCCGCCGTTCCTCTGCCTTCTGGCCTCCGGCGGGCACACGCTCCTGCTCGACGTCCAGGACCGAAGCGGCTTCCGGATCCTCGGGACGACACTCGACGACGCGGCCGGCGAGGCCTTTGACAAGGGCGCGCGGCTGCTCGGCCTCGGCTACCCCGGCGGCGCGGCGATCGACCGGCTCGCCAGGGAAGGCGATCCCGAGGCGTACGACTTCCCGGTCGCGCGGGTCCCGGGCCTCGACTTCTCGTTCTCCGGGCTGAAGACGGCGCTGCTGTACAAGGTGCGCGAGCTCGAGCCGGACGAGCTCGAGCGGCGCCGCGCCGACCTCGCCGCCTCCTACCAGCGGGCGATCGTGCGCGCGCTCGTCGAGCGCACCGAAGCGGCCGCGGAGCAGTCCGGAGCGGGTCGAATCGCGGTCGTCGGAGGAGTCGCGGCGAACTCGGAGCTGCGCGCTTCGCTCCCCGGTGCCGCGCTCGCTCCGCTCGAGCTCTGCACGGACAACGCGGCGATGATCGCCTCGGCCGCGAGATTCGTCGAGGAGATCCCGTTCGCTCGTTATCTTGGTCTCGATGCGTATGCGTCTACGGCGGCGTGAGGCCCCGCAGCTGGGCGTGCTCGGCGCGCTCGCGCTGACCGCCACGCTGCTCTCCGTGGCCGCCGGCTCGGGCAGCACGGGTCGCCAGCAGGAGGACCTCGCCGGTGCGGCCTGGCGCGGGCTCGTGGGCAGCCCGCGGGAGCAGGTCGCAGTCGGCCAGCGGGTGATCGTCGTGCTGAACAGCCCGTCGCTCTCCGACCAGGTGGCGGCCGTCGGCGGACAGGCGACCGAGGCGCAGCAGCGGCGCTGGACGGCCTCGGCGCTCGCGGCCGACAATCTCCTGATCGCGCGTCTCGCCCAGCAGGGCGTCAAGGTCAAGCCCGAGCATCGCTATGCGCGCGTCCTCACCGGTTTCTCGGCGCCGCTCGATCCGCGGGCGGTCGCCTATCTCGAGAACGCGCCCGAGGTCGCCGGCGTGTACCCGGTGCGCGTGACGTATCCCGCTTCGGTCTCGTCGAGCCTGATCGAGAAAGGGGCGCTTGCGGCAGGCGTCGGCACGAGGCCCGGTGTGTCGCTACCCGGGTTCGACGGACGGGGCGTGACGATCGCGCTTCTCGACACCGGCGTCGACACGAAGCATCCGTACGTGCTCGGCCAGGTGCTCGACGGCTACGACGCGGTTGATCCGAGCAGCGACGCCCGCGCCGAGGCGAGCCCGGACGATCCGACCCGGCTCGAGCGCCACGGGACCCAGCTCGCCGGCCTTCTCGCCGGCTCCCAGGGGCCCGGCAAGATCGATGGCGTCGCGCCGGGCGCGACCGTCTTGCCGGTCCGGGTCGCGGGCTGGCAGCGCGAGGCGGGCGGCCGCTGGGCGGTCTTCGGGCGCACCGATCAGCTGATTGCCGGGCTCGAGCGGGCGGTCGACCCGAACCTGGACGGGGTCGCGCTCGACGCGGCCCGCGTCGCGCTCGTCGGAGTCGCCGAGCCGTTCGCCGCGTTCGAGGACAGCCCCTCCGCGCGGGCGGTGGCCGGAGCGCTGCGGCTGGACACCCTCGTCGTCGCTCCGGGCGGGAATGACGGCGTCGCGGGTCCCGGGTACGGGAGCATCTCCGGGCCCGGAGGCTCGCGCGCAGCATTGACGGTCGGCGCCGCCGACCTGCGGGAGTCGTCGGCCTCGGTCCACGTCGTCACCCGCGTCGGGCTCGGCGTCCTCTTCGACGAGCGTGTGCCGCTGGCCGGCGCGGTGGCGCCGACCGCGAAGCAGTCGCTCCAGCTCGGCGCGCCGCGGCTCGACCGCGCGGAGCTGACCCAGGGTGCGCCGCCGCGGCTCGATCACTTCTTCGCGAAGGACGGCCTCAGCCTCGTGGCTGGCCGTGCCGCGCTCGTCCCGGCCGGCGACGATCCGGCGTACGCCGCCTCCCAGGCCGTGAAGGCGGGCGCCGCGCTCGTCGTCCTCTACGGCGGCGACACGCTGCCGAGCGGCGGAATCGGCCTCGACGACGGTGTCACGGTCCCGGTCGTCGGCATCCCGGCCGAGATCGGCGAGGAGCTGGCCGGGGAGCTGGCCGATGGCCGCAACGCGCATGTCTCGATCGGCCGGGTCAGGTCCGGCGCGAGCCCGACCGCGGGCGGAGTCGCGCCGTTCTCCTCGAGAGGCCTGGCCTTCGACGGTTTCGTCAAGCCCGATCTGGTCGCCACCGGAGTCGGCCTGCTCACCTCCGACCCAGGCAAGGCCGAGGACGGCTCGGCGCGCTACTCGAGCATCAGCGGCACGAGCGCGTCGTCCGCGATCGTCGCCGGCGCGGCGGCACTCCTGGCGCAGGCCCGACCGCAACTCGACGCATCGGCGCTCAAGGGCCTGCTCGCGGGCACTGCGCGGGCGCTCCCGCACGAGTCCGTCGCCTCGCAGGGGACGGGCCTGCTCGACCTGGGCGCTGCCTCGGCCGGCGAGACCGCCGCGCTGCCGACGACGCTCAGCTTCGGACGTGCGAGCCACAGGGAGGGCTGGCACGCGACCCGGAAGCTGATCGTCCGCAACCTCTCCTCCCGGCGGCTCCGGATCGAGCTCGCCACCGACCCGCGCGACCGCGGAGGAGCACGGGCGCTCGTCTTCGCGTTCGCGCCCGCGCGCGTTCGCATCAGGCCGCACGGGATCGCGACCGTCTACGTCGCCGTCCGTGCGCTCGCGCCGGTCGGCAATCCGGTCGAGGGACGCTTCGCCGTCAGGCCCGAAGGGAGCGACGCGATCCACGTGCCGTGGCTGATCACGGTGCGGCCGCGACACGACGAGCTGATCTCGTCGCCCCGCCTCTCGAGCCCGTCCTTCCGCCCGTCCGATTCCGCGCCGGCCGTGCTCTCGTTCCAGGCCGGCCGGATCGCGACCGGAGGCCAGCTCGAGCCGGTCGCGCTCCTTCAGCTCAGGCTTCTGTCGAGCGACGGCAAGCCGCTCGGGATGCTCGCGCAGCTCCGCGATCTGCTCCCCGGGCGCTTCGCCTTCGGCCTGACCGGGCGCGACGGAAACGGCGACACGCTCGAGCCCGGGCGTTACAGCGCACGGCTCACCGCGTACTCGACGGGGCAAGGGCAGCCGACCGTGGTCACGGTCCCCTTCACCATTCGGTGAGGCTTCGCAACCGGCTTATACTCGCCAGCCGGAACGCGTCAATTTGCAGCCGATTCAAGGAGTGACTCTGTGACCACCGTCGAGGCCCCTGTCTCCCATCTCCGCGAGAACCCGTTCGAGATTGCCCAGCAGCAGCTCGGGCGCGTCGCGGACACGTTCAAGATCGACCCGAACCTGATCGCCGTCCTGCAGGAGTGCAAGAAGGCGGTGGTCGTGTCGATTCCCGTGGTCATGGACGACGGCACGGTTCGCGCGTTCGAGGGGTACCGCGTGACGCACAACATCGCGCGCGGGCCGTCGAAGGGCGGGATCCGGTACCACCCGGACGTGACGCTCGACGAGGTCAAGGCGCTCGCGATGTGGATGACGTGGAAGTGCGCGCTGATGAACATCCCGTTCGGCGGCGCGAAGGGCGGGATCGCCTGCGATCCGAAGAAGCTGTCCGAGATGGAGCTGCAGAAGATGACCCGCCGCTACACGTCGGAGATCATCAACGAGATCGGGCCGGAGAAGGACATCCCGGCTCCCGACGTGGGCACGGACGGCCGCGTCATGGCCTGGATCTTCGACACGTACTCGATGAACAAGGGCCATTCCGTGCTCGGGGTCGTGACGGGGAAGCCGCTGAACATCGGCGGCTCGCTGGGGCGGCTCGAGGCGACCGCCCGCGGGGCGCTCTACGTCATCCGCGAGGCCGTCCGCAAACAGGACTCGACGATCGCCGGCCAGCGTGTCGTCGTCGAGGGCTTCGGCAACGTCGGCATGTTCCTCGCGCGCTTCCTCGCGGAGGAGGGCGCGACCGTGCTGGCTGTTTCGGACTCGTCAGGAGGCGTCTACAACTCGAAGGGGATCGACGTCGAGACCGCGATCGCGCACAAGCAGGAGACGGGCGCGCTCACCGGGCTGAAGGACACGGAGAAGATCAGCGACGAGGAGCTGCTCCTCCTCGACTGCGACGTGCTCGCGCCCTGCGCGCTCGAGCAGGTGATCACGTCGGAGAACGCCGACAAGGTCAAGGCGAAGATCATCTGCGAGGGCGCGAACGGGCCGACGACTCCGGCCGCGGACGAGATCCTCGAGGACAAGGGCGTGCTCCTCCTGCCGGACGTGCTCGCGAACGCGGGAGGCGTCGTCGTCTCGTACTTCGAGTGGGTGCAGGGCCTCCAGGAGTACTTCTGGAAGGAGGACGAGGTGAACGCCCGGTTGAACGACATCGCAACGCGCGCGTTCAACGAGACGTGGGCGGCCCGCGAGAGCCGCGGAACGAGCATGCGGATGGCTGCGTACGGGCTCGCCGTGCAGCGGGTCGCAGAAGCAACGACGACTCGCGGTCTCTACCCGTAGTCCGCGTTCGCCTCTACGGGGCGGCCGGCTGCCACCTCTGCGAGCAGGCGCGGGAGACCGTCGTCGCACTGCGGGACGAGCTCGGGTTCGAGCTCGAGGAGGTCGGGATCGACGGCGAGCCGGAGCTCGAGGCGCGTTATCGCGAGCTGATCCCGGTGGTCGAGATCGACGGCGTCCGGGCGTTCGTCTACTTCGTGCCGCCTGACGCTTTGCGCCGAAGGCTGGCACAAACTCAGTCCTGAGCGCGGACTTTGTAACACCCCGACGCAAGAAGGGGTGCGGAACTGCAACAATCCTTGTGTGGTGTTACAAGCTCCTCCGCAAGGCCCGCCCACCGACCGGCTGACGGTCGGGGTCGCGGCCCGGCTCAGCCGCTACCTCCAGGTGCTGACCCAGGCCAAGAAGATGGGGAAGGGCCGCATCTCGTCGCAGGAGATCTCGGACTACACGAACATCAACGCGACGCAGATCCGCCGCGACCTCTCCGCCTTCGGCAAGTTCGGAAAGCGCGGAGTGGGCTACAACATCGACTCGCTGCTCGGCGAGATCCGGAAGATCCTTCGGACGCAGGGGCAGCACAACATCCTGCTCGTGGGGGCCGGCCGGCTTGGCGAGGCGATCGTCTCGTCTCCGATCTTCGCGGAGCACGGGATCCACATCGCGGCGATCGTCGACACCGACCCGGAGAAGGTCGGACGGACGGTCGGCGACATCGGCGTCAGCGACTACGGCGAGCTGAGCGACCTCGTCCGCGACAAGAACATCATCGTGGGCGTGCTCGCGGTTCCCGCGACGAGCGCCCAGAAGGCGGCCGAGGATCTTGTCGGCTCCGGCGTGAAGATCATCTTCAACTACTCAGAGGCGCTGCTCGACGTCCCCTCGGACGTTGCGGTCCACACGTCCAATCCAGCCGTGGACCTTCTGTACGCGCTCTATTTCCACCTGACCTAGAGGGACCTGCCCGGTGCCGGGCACCGGACAGGTCTTGGCTCGACTTAGTGGAAGCGGACGCGCTCGCAGCCGCGCAGCTTGTCTTTCTTGTCGGCGCGGACCGAGTCCTTGCCCTTCCCGCAGCGGACGACGTCGCGCTTGCCGTCGCGGGCATCGATCGTGTCCTTGCCCGGACCGCCGTCCAGCTTGTCCCTTCCGGGGCCTCCGACGAGATCGTCGCTTCCGGGTGAGCCGGTGACGACGTCGTTGCCGTCGCCGCCGTCCAGCAGGTCGTTGCCCGGCCCGCCGACGAGCACGTCGTTGCCGCCGTCGCCGTCGAGCTCGTCGTTGCCGTTCTGACCCTGGATGCGGTCGTCACCGTCGGCGCCGTGGACGATGTCGTCGCCGTCGCCGACCTGGACGTCGTCGTTCTCGTCGCTGCAGGTCAGGTCGTCGTCGTCGGCCGGGTCGCCTTCGTTGCCGGGACGGAACGCCTCGGTCGAGAGGTCGTCGCCCGTGTCGCCGGCCTCGTCACCGTAGTCACCGGAGTCGTCGCCGGGGTCACCGGAGTCGTCGCCGGCGTCACCCGTGTCGTCGCCGTAGTCGCCCGAGTCGTCGCCCGCCTCGTCGGTCGGGCTGCACGTGTCCGAGCCGTTCGTGATCGCGAGAGGCGCGTGGACGCTCCTCGTGGTGGCCGTCGACGCAGCGGTGAAGATTGCCGCGGCGCACAACGCCGAAAGCAGAAGCGTCAGCTTCAAGAATCGCATGGAGTCTCCTAGGGGCCGTTTCGCCGCAGGGCGGCCTGTAAGGGGAGCTATCGGCCGCCGCCCCGCTCGCTCCACACTCGAAGTGGTGAAGATGAAGGCCATGCGCATCCTGCTCTGGCACGGGTACCTCCTTGGAGGGACTGGCTCGAACGTCTACACGCGCGCGCTCGCACGCGAATGGAGCCGCACCGGGCACGACGTGACCGTCTTCGCGCAGGAGCGGCACTCGGAGCTCTACGACCTCGGTGGCGCCCAGGCCGTGCGCCCTGACATCGGCCGGATCCTCCCGACCTTCGTCCTGGACGAGTACGAAGGGCTCGAGGCGAAGCTGCTGCAAGAGCTGACGCTCGAGGAGCGCCGGCGGTACGTCGCCGCCAACGCCGACGCCCTCCGGGCGCACCTCCCGGCAGATCTCGTCTTCGCCAACCACGTCCTGCTCGGCGGTCCCGTCGCGGCCGCGACCGGCGCGCGGTACGCGGTCAAGGCGCACGGCTCCGAGCTCGAATATTCGATGCGCGGCAACGAGGAGCTGTCGGCGTGGGGGAGAGAGTCGCTCGCGGGAGCCGAGGCGGTGTTCGTCGGCTCCGAGCACATCCGCGACGTGCTCGATGACGTCGTCGGCCACGTCGACCGCGTCCACGTCGTCCCGCCCGGGGTCGACGTCGACGAGTTCGTCCCGCTGCCGCGAGACGAGGCGCTCCGCGACCTGCTCGCGGAGAGCAGCGCCGATCCGCCGAACCCCGGCAACGCGAACGAGCGCCTGCCCGACGAGGGCAATGCCGCCCGGTTCGAGGCCTTCTTCGCGGGCGACCGGCCGACCGTCCTCTACTTCGGCAAGCTCCTCCGCAACAAGGGCGTCCACGTCCTGCTCGAGGCGCTGCGCAGCGTCGACGCGCGCGCGGTGGTCGTCGGCTTCGGCGACTATCGAGGGGAGCTGGAAGCGCTCGCTCCACCGGGCACGCTCTTCACGGGCGCGCTCGAGCACCGGCACCTGGCGAAGCTGATCCCGCTCACCGACGTGACCGTCGTTCCGTCGATCTTCCCCGAGGCGTTCGGGATGGTCGCCGCCGAGGCGGCCGCAGCCGGATCGCTGCCGCTCGTCGCCCACCACTCCGGGCTGGCCGAGATCGCCGCCGGCCTCGCAACCGAGTACCCGGAGCCCTGCAAGGAGCTTGTCAGCTTCGCCACGGGGGACGCTGCCGACCTCGGCGCGAAGCTCGAGCGACTACTCTCGCTCGAGCCGGGCGAGCGGAGGGAGCTCGCGGAGGCGGCCCGCCGCGCCGTCGTCGAGCGCTGGAGCTGGGCGGGTGTCTCGCGACGGCTGCTCGAGCCGTTTCACTAACGTTGGGGCCGTGGCGGAGGAGAGCGCCCTGAGCGGCGACGAGCAGCTGCGCATCGGCCGGGAGCAGTACGAGGCCGCGACCGACTTCACCGTCGCGATCGAAGAGGAGTTCGCGATCCTCGACCCCGACACGCTCTCGCTCACGAACCGCTTCGAGGAGCTGAAGGCCTCGGCCGTCGGAACCGAGCTCGAGCCGCACATCGTGGGCGAGCTGATCGCCTCGGAGGTCGAGGTCCGCACCGGCCGCTGCGAGACGTTCGCCGACGCGGCCGCCCTCGTCCCAACGCGCCGTGCCCAGCTGCGCGAGCTGGCCGACGACCTCGGCGTCGAGCTCGGCGCCACGGGCACGCACCCATGGAGCCCGTGGCAGGACCAGCGCATCATCGACACGCCGCACTACCGGCTCCGCGACGAGCTCCTGCGCTACGTCGTC
>DATBGG010000073.1:0-6656 GCA_036558065.1 Gaiellaceae bacterium
GGCCTCGGCTGGGCCGTGTCCGTTTGAGCCACCCGCAGAGCGGGCTACACTTTCAGCCGACGAACGAAGGACGAACGAACCTCTGACTTCACTGGAACAAGCACGCCGAATCGCCGGCCTCGCCGAGGAGAAGCTGGCGCAGGACATCGTGATCCTCGACATGCGGCCGGTGTGCGCGTACACCGACTACTTCGTGGTCTGCTCGGGCCAGAACCCGCGGCAGACGAAGTCGATCGTCGACGAGGTGCGCTACGGCCTCAAGCACGACGAGGAGCGCATCCTGCCCCACACCGTCGAGGGCGAGCGCGAGGGCAACTGGATCGTCGCGGACTACCTCGACGTCGTCCTGCACGTGTTCACACCCGAGACGCGGGACTACTACCGGCTCGAGGAGCTCTGGGACGACGTGCCCTCGGTCGAGCACGCCACCGCGAGTTGAGCGAGGAGGCGCGCCTCGAGCGTGCCCGGTCCGGCCTCGTCCCGGTCAGCGACGGGTGGTTCGTGCTCAACGTGCGCGACGCGGCGTGGCTCTCGAACGAGGCCTTCGGACGAAGGGTCGCCTTCGAGGCCACCGGCCCTGCCGTGCGCGGGCGGCCCGATCTCGAGGGCCACATGTTCGAGCAGATCGGCATCAACCTCGCCTTCCTCTCGCCGGGGAAGCCGAGCGGCCTCTATCACGCCGATTCCCGCCAGGAGGACTTCCTCGTCCTCTCGGGCGAGTGCATTGCGATCGTCGAGGAGGAAGAGCGCAGGCTTCGAGCGTGGGACTTCCTCCATTGCCCGCCGGGAACGAGGCACGTGTTCGTGGGGGTCGGCAACGAGCCGTGCGCGATCCTCATGGTCGGCGCGCGGACGGGCGAGAGGAACGTGGTCTATCCGCGCTCCGAGGCGGCCCTCGCCCACGGCGCGGGTGTCGCAACCGAGACCAGCTCGGCGAACGACGCTTACGCGCCGTTTCCGCACTGGCAGCCGGAGCGCCCGACGAAAGAAGCGCTCGACCTCACCTGAGCGAACCGCACCTCGCTAGTCGGCAAGCGCTCGCCGAGCAGCCTCGCTCGAGCTGACGAGTGGGACGACCTCGAAGCGGACGAGGTCGTCCCACTCCGCGATCCAGCGGTCGATGAGCGCAGGATCGTCCGTCTCCATCAGCTGGAAGCAGCGACCCATGTCCTCCGCGACCCAGCTGTCGACGTACTCGAGCCCGTCGGGGAGCATTCGGCCCCGGTCGCGCGCACGCTCGTACACCGGCCGGGCGCCGTGGACGAACTCCTCGACGACCATGTACCTCACCGGTAGAGGCCGTTCTCGAGGATCAGCTTCGCGACCGCCGGCGGGACGAGATCGTCGATCGCCTCGCCGGCCGCTACCCGCTCGCGCACCTCGCTCGACGACACCTCCGGAGACGCGAGCTCGAACGGCACCACTCGGTCGCCGTACCGGCTGAGGTCGGGCATGTCGTAGCCGCCGCGCGTCCCCACGGCCAGCTTCACCCACTTCAGCACCTCATCGGGCTCCCGCCAGCGGCTGAAGAGCGCGGCCTGGTCGGCACCCAGGATGAAGAGGGCGTCCTCACCGAAGCCGCCCCCGCGGACGGTGTCGACCGTGAACGCGTTCGGGTCGAGCCGCACGTCCTCGCCGGGGAGGGCGGCCTCAGCCATCCGGAGCCGCGTCTGCGCATCGGCCACGACGCCTCGATGGCCCGGGCTCTGCTCGACGAGGACGACGAGCTCGTCGATCGGCAGGTTCTCGCGTGCGGCCTTCGCCAGCGCGACGTGTCCGTTGTGAGGCGGGTCGAACGTCCCGCCGAGGATCCCGATCACGAGAGCTCGACGACCTCGTCGCCGATCGCGACCTCGTCGCCTTCCTTGGCGCCCGCGGCCTTGAGCGCCTCGGCCAGCTCCTCGTCGCCCGGCGGCCGGCCGGCCACGCGGAACCCCGTGTCGGTTCGGAAGATCCGATAACGACGGCGACGCGGGGCGGGGCGATAGACGAGGTAGTCCGCCAGCCCCTCCGGGCTCTCTTCGGGCAGCGCCTCGGGCTCGGGCACGTGGCTGAAAAGGCCCCGCTGGAACTCCTCGATGCCCGCCCCCGTAGCCGCCGACACGCGGTAGACCGCGATGATCCGCTCGTCCTCGACGCCGAGCTCGGGCGGGTCGGGAAGCAGATCGATCTTGTTCAGGACGACGATCTGCGGGAGCCGGTCGAGCCCGGCGCCGTACGCCTCGAGCTCGTGCTCGATCGAGGCCCAGCGCTCTGCGGAATCGCCGTCGGCCGCGTCGATCACATGGACGAGCATCCGCGCGCGCTCGAGATGGGCGAGGAACTCGTGACCGAGCCCGGCGCCCTCGGACGCGCCCTCGATCAGGCCCGGGACGTCCGCGACAGTGAGCTGCCTCCCGTCGGGCGCGTCGACCGTGCCCAGAACGGGCGCGATCGTCGTGAACGGGTAGTCCGCGACCTTCGGCTTCGCGTTCGAGATCCGGCGCAGGAGCGATGACTTGCCCGCGTTCGGCTGGCCGACGAGCGCGGCGTCCGCGAGTAGCTTCAGCCGCAGCTCGAGGTCGCGCTCCTCGCCGGGGAGACCGACCTCGGCGAAGCGAGGCGCCTGCCGCGTCGGGCTCGCGAACCGGCGATTGCCGCGCCCGCCCGAGCCGCCCCGCGCCAGGACGACCCGCGACCCCGGGCTGGCGAGATCCGCGACGAGCTGATCGCCCTCGAAGATCTGCGTCCCCGCGGGCACGCGGAGCTCGATGCTCTCACCCGAGGCGCCGTGCTTGCCCGTCCCGCCGCCGTTGGAGCCGCGCTTGGCCTCGATCCAGCGCCGTCGCTGAAAGCCGGACAGGTCTCGAAGATCCGCGTCCGCGACCGCGACCACCTCTCCGCCGGGGCCGCCGTCGCCGCCGTCGGGCCCGCCCTTCGGGACGTGCTTCTCCCGCCGGAAGCTGAGCGCCCCGTCACCGCCGCGCCCGGCCTTGACCCGGATGCGCGCGCGATCGTTGAACATGACTTACTCGGCTGGAGTGACGACGACCGTGCGGCGCTCGCCGCTGGCGTGGTACTCGACCTTGCCGTCGGTCGTGGCGAAGATCGTGTCGTCGCGCCCGATGCTCGCGCCGGCACCGGGGCGGAACTTCGTGCCGCGCTGGCGGACGAGGATCATCCCCGCCTTCACCGCCTGGCCGTCGAAGATCTTCACGCCGAGGCGCTTGGCCTGCGAGTCGCGGCCGTTCCTGGAGGAACCGAGTCCCTTCTTGTGTGCCATCTTCTAAGCCTCTTCCTTCTTGGTCGCCGGCTTCCTCGCCGCGGGCTTCTTCGCCGCCGGCTTCTTCTCGGCGGTCGCGGCCGGCTTCTTGGCCGCCGTCGCGCGCTTCGCGCCGATCGCCGTGATCTCGATCTGCGACAGCGAGCTGCGATAGCCCGTGTGCCGCCGGTAGCCGGTGCGCCGGCGGTACTTGCCGATCCGGATCTTCTCGCCCTTCACATGGCCGAGCACCTTCGCCGTGACCTGGATCTTCGGCGCGAAGTCGGCCTTCCCGTCGCCGCCGGCGAAAAGGATGTCCGGGTGGAACGTCTTGCCCTCGTCGGTCTTGACCCGGTCCACGAGCAGCTTCTCGCCCTCGCGGACGCGGTATTGCTTGCCACCTACTGAGATGATTGCGTAGTTGGACATAGGCGTGGAAAACGCGGGCACGGGCCCGCGATCGGTGAAGTCTAGCCAAGGATCCCCGGGACCGGGTCTCGCCGAAGCCTACGTGGTGTGGGCGCTACTCGGGCTCGTCGCGCTGCTCGACCTCGTCACGTACTCGCGGATCGACGCGCACAAGCTCTACCACGTGAGCCAAAGCGGCCTCGCAGGTGGACTGAGCCGCGTGCTCGTCTTCTGGAACTTCCCGGCCGCATTGACGGCGATCGCGATCGTCGTGCTCGTCGCCGACCGGGCCGGCTGGCGCTGGCCGCACGTGCTCGCGATCGTGCTCTGCGCCGTGATCGTCGTCCCGGGAGTCGTCGACGAGGGCGACCTGGACGCGAGGTGGATCAACGTCCTCCCCGCAGTAGGCGTCGCGATCGCGCTCATCCTCACGCTGCGGGCCCGAAGGGGCGGCTGGGGCGACCCGCGCGGGGATGCAGTCCGAATCGCGGTCGCAGTCCTGCTCGCGATCCTCGCGCTGCCCTGGATGTTCGCGCTCGCCGGCTTCTACTTCCCGGGCTCGGATGTCGTCTACCAGGGCAAAGCGCGTGTACACCTCGGCGAGCACCACGGTCTGGAGGGGTACCTGCTGGTCCTGACCGCGCTCCTCCTCTCGAGGCAGCTTCCGCGGATGCGCCGCCCCATTCCGCTCGCCGCGTACCTCTCGCTGATGATCGCCTACGGGGTCGGGAACATGGCCAACGACGCCTGGTACGAGCAGGTCGTGAAGCGAGGCTGGATCGATTGGCGCATCCCTAGCGTCCTCCAGCCCAGCCTGACGTGGATGTGGGGCCTGGTCGTCCTCGTCGGCGCGGCGATCTTCTTCACAGGGCTTTGGGTGTCTCGGAGAGCGCGTTGATCCAGATGTGCCCCGGATGGACACGCTCGAGGGCATCTGCGAGCCATTTGCGGCTCTCCGGCTCCAGCCTTGGGACGACCGCCTCGAAATCCCGCTGGTCGCGATCCCGATGCTCACGAGCCTTGAAGAGGAGCACGATCTCCGGCCGCCCGTACGGGATCCCGTCCTCTGTCCGCTCGATCACGCGGTCGTAGGGGAGCCGGATGGTCTCGTCGCGCCGGCAGAGCCACATGTTTCCGTCGGAAGGCTCGCGGAAGACGTCGAAGCGCCACAGCCCGGTTTCCGGTTCCCGCACCCACGTCTGATGGGTCTCCTCTAGCTGGTCGCGGGCTTCCGAGAGCGGCGTCGCCTCGCGCGGGCCGGTGATCACGAAGAAGTCGAGCTCGGGGAACACCGCGACGATCTCGTCGAGACGAGAGCTCGGGACGGCGATCTCGAGATCCTCGTGCTCTCGGTGATCGCCGCCCAGAAAGAGGTCTATCGCCCAGCCGGCGGCTACGTACCACGGGGCGTCGATGCCGCCGAGGCGACGCGCCACTTCAGCCGGCGGCCATGCATCCCACTTCGAGATGTCGGGGTCGAAACTAGTCGCCGGAGGGCTCTGGCTTCGCCTCGGATGTAGCGGACGTGGTGGCCGTCGTGGACTTCTTGCGACGGTTGCGGCCGCCTCTCGAACCCCGGCGGGTGCGCTTCTTCTTCGGGGGCGCGTCACCGTCCGCGCCTCCTTCACCGTCCGTGGACTGGCCGAGCTCGGGTGACGGGACGTGGATCGTCGCGCTCGCCGGAGCCTGGTCGGCCTGGCCGTTCTGGGCGGCTGTGGCAGTCGCCGGCTTCTTGCGGCGGTTCCGTCCGCCTCGTGAGCCACGGCGCGTCTTCTTCTTCGGCTTCGGGGCCTCATCCTCGGCCGTCTCGGCGTCCTCCGGCTCCTCGGCGACCGGCTCGTCGGCCTTGCCCTGCTCGGTCTTGGGCCTCTCGGTCTCGGGCTTCTTCTCGGTCTCGGGCTTCCCCGTATCGGGCTTCTTCTCGATCTTCGGCTCCTCGGCCTTCTTCTTGCGCGGCGCGCGCGTCGGCTTCTCCGCCTCGGCCTCGGCCGTGATCGGTTCCTCGACCTTCTTCGTCGCCGGCTGGACGAGCGTCGCGTAGCCGGTGCCGTTCAGGACGCGCTCGACGCGCACCTTCGCCTTCTTGCCGATCATCTGAGCCGCGTCCGCGACCACGATCGCGAGGCCGTCGAGCTTTCCGACGCCCGCGGTCATGTCGTGCTCGCCGACCTCGACGAGCTCGAGCCGAATCTCGGCGCCTTCCTCGACCGGCGACTCCGGCGCGATGTCGACGAGCTTGCCTTCCTTCTTCACCTGGAAGTGGTCGAGCGGCACACCCGCCTTGCCCTCGAGGAAGAAGCGGCGCTTGGCGAGCGTCTCGATCTCGGTCAGCCGGATCGCGCCGGGGCCGATCAGATGCGCAGCGACGCCTTCCTCGACCTCGATCCGGTAGGCCTCCATCCCGCGCTTCGAGTTGCGGGCGAGGTCGCGCAGCTTCCGCTCCGTGTCGATCGCGGCCGAGTGCGCCGAGAGGACGATCCCGTCGCCCGCGCAGGTCGGACACTTCTGCGTGAGGATCTCGCGAGGCCCGTCGGTCACGTTCTGGCGCGTCATCTCGACGAGGCCGAGCGGCGAGATCTCGACGACGTACGTCTTCGTCCGGTCGCGCTCGAGCTCGGTCTTCAGCGCCTCCTCGACGGTCGCCCGGTTCTTCGGGTTCGCCATGTCGATGAAGTCGATGACGATGATCCCGCCGATGTCGCGCAGGCGGAGCTGGTGCACGACTTCCTTGACCGCCTCGAGGTTGTTCGCCGTGATCGTGTCCTCGAGCCGCCCGCCGGACGACTTCGAGCGCGAGCCGACGAAGCGGCCCGTGTTCACGTCGATGACCGTGAACGCCTCGGCGTAGTCGAAGACGAGATAGCCGCCGGACGGGAGGTCGACGCGGCGCGAGAGCGTGGAGCGGATCGCGTCGTCGACGCCCGTCGCCTCGAAGAGCGGCGTCTTCTCGCGGTGGCGGATGACGCGGTCGACCATGTGCGGCGAGGTCTTCTTCAGGTAGCCGACG